>CAMVGD010000020.1 GCA_947166925.1 uncultured Clostridia bacterium
CCGATCTCCGGCCACAGCCCGTAGCAGACCGTGCCGACGATCGAGCCGTCCGCCTTCCTCAAAACGGTGTCCATCGCGTGGGCTTCGATCTCGACGACGCCGGTCGCGCCGTCTGCGCCGCACTGTCCGCGGGAATTGTCGCCGGAGACAACGACGGAGCCGTCCGATCTGAGCCCGACCGTGTGATATGCGCCTGCGGCGATCGCGACGATATCGGTCCAGTCCGAAACGTCGCATTGCCCGTAGGTATTGTCGCCCGCAGCCAGTACGGTCCCGTCGATGCGGAGCGCGACGGTGTGCGCGTTGCCGACAGCAAGAACCTGGGAGGGCAGCTGCTCCCGCGCCTGTTCAAACGCATTCTGCCGTGCCGCCTGCGCCGCGTTGAGCGTATTGAGCTGCTCCAGCACATAGGCGTCGTCACGGTCGGCGTACAGATAAGGATAACAGCTGCGCTCTGCGGCGATCACCTCGGCGGTCAGCGACGCGTCCTCGTTCCACAGCTGGATCAACATCGAAAGTCCCTGCTCCGGCGTATCGGACGCCAGCAGCGTGCGCGCGTCGTTCAGACGGATCTCCCGGTAAAGCGCGTGCATGGAGGGATCCTGCGGATACTTGCTGATCAGGGCGAGCGCCGTATCCGTATCGCCGTTCGCCCGGGCAGCCTTTGCCAAAGCGATCTCGCAGGCAAGGATCCGATCGGAAGCGTCCGCATAGTCCTTCAGCGCCGCGTATCCATCGCGCGCTTCGGCGTACGCGCCGCGTTCTTCGGCGGCGCGCGCCATTCCGTAGCGGCAGGCAAGGATGCGCGCGTCGTCCGGATCGACGTCGGGAAGCTCCGAAAGGATCTCCAGCGCTTCTCCGAACCGTTCATCCGCGATGAGCGAATCGATCTGCTTATCCTGCGCGTCCCGCAGCAGGCTTTGCGCCTCGTCTCCGGCACCGGCGCGCTTGAGATACCGGACGGCGCGTTCCGTATCGCCTTCTTCCGCGGCTCTGCGTCCGATGGTCAGGCAGACGGACGGGTACAGCAAAGCGGCCGTCACGCCGAGCGCCAGAAGGACGGCGAACACGATCAGCTGTATCCGCATCAGCGGGTATGCGATTTCGGTCTCACGCGTTTTTTTCATGGTTCGTCTCCGATCGAGCGGGCAAGCTCCACGCGGTACAGGTCGCCCGTGAAAAAGTTGGACTGGACGATATAGATGTCGTCGATCCCCCAGTAATCGATGTACTGCTTGATCGTGCCGCCTGCCTCTTTTGCGGAATAATACGTGCTGTGCGGGCGTACGACGTGCACTTCGTCATAGTAATACGCCATGAACGGCGCGAACGCCATGCCCATCGAATCGCTGATCAGCAGCATTTTGCGTCCGTTGTTTTCATAGGAGCGGATCACTTTCCACGGACGCATGTTCAGCCACAGCAGCGCCTGATAGCCTTTTACGTCCGGGCGGTTCAGTGGCAGCGGCGTGAGCTGATTGATGTTCTCCACGCGATAGAAATCGTATGCCAGCGCCGGTTCGACTTCCTCCACATAATCCTTCGTTCCCTTCGGCAGCAGATGCTCGATCTTGTCGGCGTTCGAGCCTCGGTAGAATCCGTTCTGCCGCTTCAGAATGTTGTCGGTATACGGCACGGCTTTTCTGCCCTGCGCTTCGATCATCGCCTTATGGATATAGTACGCGCCGAGCGGCGTCCAGTGGTGATCGGTATAGTAATACACGTACTCGCCTGCGCGGATATGCGGCTCCAGAATGTCCATGCTGCGGAAGACGCTGATGCGCTCGTCCAGCAGCGGCTCCAGATAGTCCTCGAGCTCGCTTTCGTAAGCAGCGTACTGGTCCAGCCCAAGCGTGTACTGCACGACGTGCTCGCCGCGCTGCGCAAGCGCGACGTACATATGTCCGCCCTCCGGCAGAAGCGCGGCAATGCGGTTGAAGATCTGTGCGCCGTCGCGGATCAGGACTTTGGAATATTTGGCGATCTGCTTGCGCGCGCCGCTGCGGTCGATCAGGTTGATATACGCCTGATCGTCCGACGATTTGTTCTCCGGCGCCGAATGGACAAGAAGCGGAGTCCTCGGCATCGGCGAGGGGAGGGACGCGGGAACGCGAATCAGCGCGGCCGCCGAATCGGACGGCGACGCGGATACGGGCGCTTCCGATGCAGGCGCAGGCTCCGGTTCGGGCGTTCCGACCGGTTCCGGAACAGGCGTTTTTGCCGGAGCGACCGATTCTTCCGCCAGAGCGATCCCGTCGTCCGGAACGTCGTCCACGCGCACATCCATCGCGGCAAGCTTCAGCTCGTCGGCGTCGGACAGCAGCGAAAGCCCGTTTTTCAGCGTGCCGGAGAGCGCGATGCAGCGATCCCGGTAAAAGAACCGGTCGGACAGGTACCGCTCAAAGCCGCTCGAAAACGCCCCGGACAGAAGGCTTTCCGCATCCGCGGAGGGAAACGCTTCGAGCATCCGGTTTTCGCTTTCGGAAACGGTCGCTTCCTTCGGCGCCGTGACGAGCAGCAGCACGCCGCAGCCGAGCAGCAGGAGGAGGCACCAGGTATATAAAACAGTCAGAAACTTTTTCATACGGCGTTCTCCTCAGAATCGGAAATAGATAAACGGATTGTAGCTCTGTCCGATCAGAAAGAGCAGCGACAGCGCGAGCAGCCCGATGGAGACGACGCTTGCCGCAAGCTCGTAGCCGCAGCGCTTTTTCCTCTGCTTTCGCTCCCATCGGTCCGCGATCGTCTTTGCAAGCGGCGTACATGCGACGAACATCAGAAGAAGCGGCGCCGCGTACTTGCCGAGCAGCAGCCATTTTCCGTCGAACAGCGGGATCGTCTCCCATACGCCGTTCGTCACGGTGACGCCGATGAGCGCGCCGATATGACGGAGCCCGAGGCGGACGTCCTCGTAATAGAAGATCACCCAGCCAAGCATGACCGCCAGCAGCGTGAAGATGCGGCGAAGCGCCGAGGGAATGCGGGTGAGCCGCTTTCCGAGAACGAGCTTTTCAAAGATCAGCAGTACGCCGTAAAGGAATCCCCAAAGGATGAAATTCCAGCTCGCGCCGTGCCAAAGACCGGTCAGCCCCCAGACGATCAGCAGGTTCAGTACAAGCCGCAGCTTGCCGACGCGGTTGCCTCCGAGCGGGATATATACATAATCGCGGAAGAACGCGCCGAGCGAGATATGCCATCTGCGCCAGAAATCCGTGATCGAATCGGCCATATAGGGGTAATTGAAATTCTCCTTGTAGGTGAAACCGAGCATCCGTCCGATGCCGATCGCCATATCCGAATAGGCGGAGAAATCGAAATAGATCTGCAGACTGTACAGGATCGCGCCGAGCCACGCGCCGAGTACGGTCATGGATCCCGTATCCGCCATGCCGAGCTCGGTGATGACGGAGCCGCAGAGATTTGCGAGCAGGACCTTTTTTGCAAGACCGACGCAGAACCGGCGGAAGCCGCGGATATACCCGTTCACGGTGATCTTCCGGTCGTCGAGCTGCGCCGCGATGTCCCCGTACTGTACGATCGGTCCCGCGATCAGCTGCGGGAAGCAGGAAACGTACAGAAGCAGCTTCAATGGGTTCTTCTGCACGGGTGTTTTGCCGCGATAGACGTCCACGGAATAGGTCAGCGCCTGGAAGGTATAGAACGAGATGCCGATCGGAAGCGCGACGGGCGCAAGCAGGTCCGGCCGCCCGAACAGCCCGCCGACCGTATTGACAAAGAACGCGGCATACTTGAAATAGATCAGAAATCCAAGCCCGGCGAGAATGCCGACCGCAAGCAGCAGCCGTCTCAGGGCGCGGGGAAGCGTTTCCCGCTGCAGCGGCAGCGCGCAAAGGTAGTTGACCGCCGTCACGGCAAGCATCGCAAGAATCCATTTCGGCTCGCCCCACGCATAGAACACCAGCGACGCGATCAGAAGCACCGCGTTCTGCCAGCGGAGGTTTCGGCTGATCAGCACCAACAGCACAACTGTCGGAAAGAACAGCAGTAAAAATGTCAAGCCGGAAAAAACCATTTCGACCCCAATCCTCGGAAAGAATCCGCATCCGTTCGCGCGGTCACGGATATTTACGATCAGTATACCATTCTTTCCTATGAAAAGCAAACAATTCCGCAAACGATCCGATATCGAAAAGAGGCGACCCCGTCCGGGATCGCCTCTGTGCTTTTGGGTTGTCATCCTGAGCGAATGCGAAGGATCTTTGGATTCTTTGCCGCTATCGCTCCTCGGAATGACACTTGGCGATGGAGCTTACGCTCTTGCCTTCTTTGCCGCGAGGTAGGCAAGGATGCGCTGCATCTCGTTGTAGACGATCATGTAGCCCTCGTCCACGCCCATGCCGGGCTTTGCGAGGATCTGATCGGGACGGGTCGCCATCGCGCACTGTACGCAGACCTGCGCGGAGCGGTCGGTCTCGTTGCACGTGCCGCCCTGGTACGCGCCGATGCCCTTTGCCTTGCAGTACAGCACCGCTTCGATCGTGTTGTTGATGCCGCCGAGGTCGGGCGTCTTGATCTGGACCATGTGACCCGCCTTGTTGTCGGCGAAATACTTGATGTCCTCAAGCGTGTTGCACCATTCGTCCGCAACGATCTCCACGTTGATGCCGCGGTCGTCGAGCTCTTTGGTGATCGCCTTCAACGCGAGCATCTGCTTTTCGCGGTCCTCGACGTCCATCGGTCCCTCGATGCGGAGGTGGAACGGCTTTGCCGCTTCCTCGAGCTTCGCCATATAGTCCGCCATCGCCTTGTAATTGTCGTTGCCGAACGCGGCGCCGATCGTGCCGTACACGTCGATGTGGAAGATGGGGCAGTAGTCCTCGGAGGTGCGCAGCTGCAGCACGCGGTCACGCAGCCATGCGACGTACTCAAGCAGCAGTTCGCCGTGCTCGCCGAGCTTGGTCTTGACGTTGTTGATCAGCGCGTGCGGCAGGATCTGCGCGCCTTTGATGATCATCTTGTCGGAGTTCGTGTAGCGATCGTCGCCGGACTGCGTGAAGACGTCGAGCATCTTCTCCTCGATCGTGCAGCCGTATTCGTCCGCAACGACCTCGCACATCATGCGGCGGGTCGCCTTTGCAACGGCGTCCAGAAGCGCCTGCGTCACGCCGTAGCGGATCGCGGTGTGGAGCCGCTTGCCGTCCACGGTGATCGCTTCGAGGTCCGCGGCGAGCTTGCGGAAGTTATCCGCTTCTCTGCCGATAAGCTCGGGCTTGATATACTTGTCGATGATCGGGATGAAGTCCTTTGCGAGGAACAGCGGGTCGCGTCCGCCTGCGCCGGAATACTGGACCGCCGCGCAGTCGCCGTATGCCATCTGACCGTCCTCCAGGATGAGCATGACGGAGATGGATTCGCCGGGCTGACGCACGGAGGTAAAGCCCGCGGTTTTCGGTTCGCCGATGTACGCGGCGCCGTCCGCTTTTGCGCCCGCCTTGATGGCGCGCTGATCGTCAAAGTAGAAGCCTGTACGGCCTGCGGAACAGATAACGTCGATGATTTTCATGTTTTTCGCCTTTCTGTAATTCTTTTCTATTGTTTGCGGAGAATCCGCGTGTTTGATTATTTTCAAACGAATCCATGCGCCGCTGTCGCATAAGCGCGTTGCCGACGCGCGCACGGAAGTATTGAAGGAAGAACGGAGCATATATCCGTCAAATCCGGCGACATGCGCGGCGGATTTGACTCCTTGCGGCTTCCGCCGTCCGGAAACTCGCAGAGTTTCAGGCGGGAGCTGAAAAACCGGTCAGCGGAAATCATATTTCTGCTGACCGAGCGTTTACGCTCTGGGTCGACCCACCAAACGTCCCTTGCTGATCGCGTAGACGTCGTCGATGACCATCTGGAACGTCGCGTTGCGCTTTTCCGCCTTCGCGCGCTCCTGGATCTTTGCGCGGTGGTACGCCTTGATCTCCTCGGTAAACGGCAGGTTGCCCATCTCAAGGATACGGATCGCGCCGTCGTTGTCGCGCGCGGGAAGCATCTTGCCCGCATTGAAGCGCGAGGGCGCGAACGGAATGTCGAGTACGCCGCACAGCACCGCTTTGACGCAGCCGTCCGCGATGTCGCCGTTGCCGAGCTCGAAGCACTTGTCGACGATGCAGCGCGTTTCCGAACGGATCATCCACTTTTCCTCCTCGAGGTTCGCCGCGGTGCATACCTGATCGGCGAGCATCGAGATGACCTGCTTCGTGCAGCGGAGCCCCTGTGCGTTCGCCTCCATCGTCGGAACGCCCGCCGCCTCGTGCGGGGTCTTGACGATGACCTTGGTGGCCTTTGAAAGCGCCGCCGTTGCGCTGCCCCAGCTGATGACGCCGAACGCCTTTGCCTCGTCCTGCGGGAATCCGCCCATCCACTGATGGAACACAGTCGTCACGCAGACGTCCTTATAGCCGTTCTTGAGGAGGTACTCGTTCGTAAGCTCCTCGAGCACGCGGATCGCCGCGACGTCCTGCACAAGATTTCCGCACTGGCCGTAGCCGACGGTGATGTTTTTGACGCCCTGCTCTGCGGCAAGCAGCGCCTCGATGATCGCGACTGCGTTTGAAATGGAGGCGGGAACGAGCGTGCCGGTCAGAGGACCGTACGGCTCGCGGTTGATGGAAACGCCCGCTTCCTCATAGATGCCGGTGAGACGGTCGACATACTGCCAGTCCGCAATGGTCTTTTCCATCGGAACGCTCTTTGCATAGGGCAGGTTATAGGAAATACCGCCGCCCTCGTAGCTCGTGAAGCCGCCCGCGTACGCGATTTCGGTCAAAAGACGCGCGTCCGGCGTGCCGTGACGTACCTGGATCGGCGTGTCCAGCGCATTGATGAGCCGTCTGCAGCCTGCAACGCCGTGGTTGACCGCCGGGAAGCCGTTCAGCATGGAGCGGCGTTCCTTCATCGATTCGCGAATGCCGTTCTCCGCTTCCTGGTAGCGGTTCTGACGCGTGTAGCTGTCGATCGTGGTGGGCAGCAGATCCGCTTCGCCCTTGTCCTGCAGATACGTCAGAAGCTCGATCTGCGCATCGATCAGCGCAACGCCCGCGCGCGGCTGGATCAGCGTGATGCCCTTGTTCTTGGCGTCGACGAGCTTTTTCGAAAAGACCTTGTGATCCGGCAGCGCCTTATGGAATTCGATCGCTTCCTTGAGATCGACCTCTGCGCCGGTCGGCCACTGCTTCAGAACTTCCTCGCGGATGGCGTTGAACTGATCATCCGGAATGCGCTTATTTTGTACCGTCATCTTTTATTAACTCCTCTTTCAAAATGGTGAGCGCCGCGTCGGGATAATACTGGGAAAGAAGTCCCATCGCGGCGATGATGTAGCTTCGGTCCACGAGCACGGTGCATTGCTTCGGCTTCAGGGAACCGGGGTCCTCCTCGTCGAAGAAACCGTAGGACGCGATCCGTCCCGTGTGCTCGGTATGGATCAGCGAACCGCCCGTGACGATGAACTGATCCACGTTCAAAAGGTTCTTTCCGGTCTGGATAAGCTGCAGTCCTCCGAGACCGAAGATCTCGGAAAGACGGCCGGCGTGCCGCGTCATTGCGACCCGGACCGCCATGCTTGCCAGCGCTTCGTCCGCGCGCTGCGACGCTTCGTCGAACGGCAGCAGATCCGTATGCGTCGCGAACAGATCGACGATGTCGCTGAGCTGTTCCTCGCGCATGCCTGCGATCTCCGCGGTCTTTTTGAGCCCGGCGGCTTCGATGATGCCCCTGATGCTGTACCGCATGCCGATGTCGCCTTCGACCGTGCGCTTGATGTACGGCTCGGGAATGCCTCTCAACGCGGTTCTGGGATCGTCCGGAAGCCCCTCCGCCACGGAGTATACGTCCGTCGTCGCGCCGCCGACGTCCACCGCCACGAGATCGCCGATGCCCTTCTGGGTCTCGGTGCCTTCCGCCAGAAGCCGGATCGCTTCCATGACCGCGCTCGGCGTCGGCATCATGATGCCGTTGATGAGCTCCGCGGCTTTCGAAAGCCCCTTTGCCTGAATGATGCGGTTTAAGAAGACTTCGCGGATCTCCTTCTGCACCGGCTCCGTGTTCAGCACGTTGAACGACGGCATGACGTTTTCGGTGACGTGCACTTCGCGGCCTTCGAGGATCCTTGCGCAGGTGCGCGCCGCGTTGCGGTTGCCCGCCAGGATGACGGGGTAGTCCCCGCCGATGTCCGCGATCACCTTTGCGTTGTGGATGATCGTCTCGGTATTGCCGCCGTCCGTGCCGCCCACAAGCAGAAAGATGTCGGGATTCAGTTCCCGGATCTCGTCCGCGTCGTCCTCGTTGAGCTTGAAGGAATACGTTTTCAGAACCTTCGCGCCCGCGCCGAGGGAAGCCGTCTTCGCCGCTTCCGCGGTGAGCTCCGGCACAAGCCCGCTTGCGAGCATGCGAAGTCCGCCCGCCGCGCTCGAACAGGCGTAGCGCGCGCAAAAATCGAGCCTGCCCGTCTTTGCTTCGAGCTTTTCAAGCGCTGTCTTCAGCCCGTTGTTGATATCGGTCTCGATCGTGGTATACGAATTTGCGGTACCCAAAAGCCGCGGTGCGTCTACGTCCACCGCGGTCACTTTGGTATAGGTGCTGCCGAAATCAATCAAAAGAACAGGTTTCATCGCCCTTGCTCCCGTGCTTCAGTCCTCCACATGCAGGTCCTGCTTGAGATACGCGATATCCACCTCGGGCGGGGTTCCCGGCGGGAAGGAGCGGTCGAAGCCCATTGCCTTGAAGCGCTTTTCGACCTCCTCGAACGGCTGCTTGCCAATGACGATGTTGCCGCCGACGTACAGCAGGATGTGCTCAAGACCCGCTTCGTCGCACTTTTCGCGCAGACCGCGGCAGTCGAGCTCGCCCTGTCCGTACAGCGACGAAACGACGATCGCGTCAGCGTTCGTCTCGATCGCGGCGTTGATGAACTCCTCCTGCGAGACCATGACGCCGAGGTTGATGACGTTGAAGCCCGCGTCGGTGAAGGCGTGGTACAGGATCTGATTGCCCACGGCGTGGACGTCCGCGCCGATGACGCCGATAACCAGCGTTTTCTTTTGCTTTTCCATGATCGTCCTCACTTATTTTTTATACCGATCCGGTACCGGATCAAATACTCCATATACATCGCCATGGTACGACGAATCCCCCGCAAAGTCAAGACAGAACAGGGGAATTCCGACAATATATTTCCGACCGTCCGAAAATACGGAACGGCGCAGCGCCTGTTTTCCATGACGCGATCGGCATGTCGCTGCGGACATCGTCACGGACGAATCTCCGGTGTACCTGAGCGATCGGTATCACGCGCCGCCGTTGACAGCATAGCAACATGCTGATACAATAAAATATATGATTTTCGGCGTGGACAATTTGCCTCTCTGATGCGTCTATTATATAGAAGACCATCAGAAAGAAAGCGGGCGGCGTGAACCGGATCGACAGATAGGCATGTCAGCAGACCCGACCCTGTGATGCCTAAAGGAAAAAAGTACGTCGATCAGGCAGATTGAGCGGCTGACGGGGATCAACAGAGGCGTTGTATTGAAAGCATAAGTTGTCAAGAGAACAACCATGTTCCGGATAGCGCACACATATACATCATGCGTTCGAAATTCCGATTTCATCCCACGCTAACCGTCCCCTTGACACCTAATATAGGCGGAAATGGAAATTATGTAAAAACAGGAGCAGGTTTACTTGTTATCTATTTAGAATAAAGGAGGTGACGTAGATGAATAAAAAAACAAAGATGATCGGCATTGCTTGTGCAGCAACACTTGCTTTGTTGTCAGTTATTCTATGCATCGTTCTCATTTATAACAGTCAAAAAGAACAGAAAGCAAGAATCGCTTTTGAAGACAAATGCGGTATACAACTTCCTAAAAGCGCAAGGATCAAACGTTTTTATAAAAATGAGAATGGAGATATGGCTTTTGAAATTGACTTGGATCAAGAGGCGAAAACACAACTTGAGTATGCATTTACGGATGATATTTCATGGGGACGGGAAGATATCAGACGCGATCTTCTTTCTGATTCTTTTATAGGAGAAAGTAGAAATTTCTTTTTGCGTGATTTGGGATGGTTGAATACAAAAGGGGTAAGCTTTGACTTTGGTTTTGAAACGCTGTACGAAGGCGTAGTGGCAAAAACCGGTATTTGGACTGTCATATTTATGAAATATGACAATTCAGGAGATTATAAACTGATTACTTCATGGTATTTATGAGCGTCGGGTGTCAAGACTAACTATTAAAAGTCAAGTGTCGGAGGGACGGTTCTCTTGACACCAACTTGTTACTCATTGCATTAAGGAGGGCAAACCATTGGCAGATGTACTGGATGTATTCGCTAACACGGTACTTAATGAGAAACTGAAATCGTTGGGATTTAAACACAAGAAAAACGGCTGGTATAAGGTAATACCTGATGTAATACTGTGCGTAGAGTTACAAAAGCTTGGCTTTCACGCTTTTCGCATAAACTATGGTATTGTTCCTTTTTCTTGTTATCTGTTTTATAATCTTGAATTAGCAACATATGAGATAGAGAACTCAAATTGGAATAAGAATAAAGATAAGTATATATCGCAATTTAATCTTCCATGTGGTTCGGAAAATCGGGAACATTTTTGGCATCCAGATAGTACTGCTTATTCGCTAAAGGATCCTCAAAAATACCCGTTTTACTTAACATTTTGGACGGATGCTGTAAACGAAATAGTAATGCCTGCGTTGCAGTCGATTCATGATTTGAAAAGCGCAAGCGATACGATTGAACAATTATGGAGCAAAGAAACCGATCTATACGAATATTTTAGATATGCACCGATGTTTATTAGAATGGGAGAATACGGAAAAGCAATGAATTGCATGGCACCATATATAAATCAATGGTCGTCCGGAGGAAACAGAGATGACAGTTTTACTCAAATGAAAGCGACAGAAGCATGGAATGCTTGGAAAACAAAAGGTACGCATATAAGAAGTCCTTTTCTTTGGCAGTGGCTGATTCAAACAAATGATCATTCGAGATTAGACGAATTGATCGCAGCAAATGAGTCAGCAGCTTTGACATGGATCAAAAAGAATAAATTAACACTGGTGACAGTGTCACCGGGACGGATCTCCTGACAACAATCTGCGGGCGATAAAAATGACAGGGGAGGGGTCCCCTGTCAGAACGGATCGGATTTTTCAGCCGCGTTTTTTTCAGAGCGTATTGAGATACGCCCTTCTGCCGGTCTCGTATAGGTTGTTTCCCTCGCTGTCGATCACGCACACGACAGGGAGGTTTTCAACCTCAAGACGCCGCACCGCTTCCGCGCCGAGGTCTTCGTAACAGACGATCTCCGCTTTTTTGATGCAGCTCGATAGAAGCGCGCCCGCGCCGCCGATCGCGGCAAAGTACACCGCGCCGTATTCTTTCATGGCGGCGACGACCTCCGGGCTGCGTTTGCCCTTGCCGATCATGCCGGTCTCGCCGGCGGCGATCATGGCGGGAGAGTACGCGTCCATGCGGTAGCTCGTCGTCGGTCCCGCCGAGCCGATCACGGAGCCCGGCTTTGCGGGCGTCGGTCCGACGTAATAGATCGTCGCGTCTGTAACGTCGAAGGGCAGGGGCTTGCCGTCCTTCAGAAGCTCGCAGAGACGCTTGTGCGCCGCGTCGCGTGCGGTGTAGATCACGCCGGAAAGCAGGCAGCTTTCGCCGCTTCTGATCGTTCTTGCCGTTTCCCGGGTGATGGGGAGCTGAATGTGTTTTTCCATGGTTCCGCCTCCTTACAGCACCGCGGTTTTATGCCGCGTGACGTGGCAGTTGATATTGACCGCAACGGGAAGCCCCGCAATGTGCGTGGGCATCCACTCGATGTTGACCGCAAGCGCGGTGGTGCGTCCGCCGAAGCCCTGCGGACCGACGCCGAGCGCGTTGATCTTCTCGAGAAGCTCCGCTTCGAGATCGGCGTAATACGGGTCCGCGTTCCGCTCGTCCGTGCTGCGCATCAGCGCCTTTTTCGCGAGGTACGCCGCCTTGTCGAACGTGCCGCCGATCCCGACGCCCACGATGACGGGCGGACAGGGGTTCGGTCCCGCTTCCTCAACGGTACGGAGAATAAACGCCTTGACGCCTTCGACGCCGTCGGAAGGCTTGAGCATCGCCAGACGGCTCATATTCTCGCTCCCGAAGCCCTTCGGCGCGACGGTGATCTCGATTTTGTCGCCCGGGACGATCTCGGTGTAGAGCATGGCGGGCGTGTTGTCGCCGGTGTTGACGCGGCGCAGCGGATCCTTGACCACGGATTTACGGAGATACCCTTCGCCGTAACCCCTGCGTACGCCCTCGTCGACCGCGGCGCGGATGTCGCCCGTGATGTGCACATCCTGTCCGATCTTCAGGAACACGCAGCACACGCCGGTGTCCTGGCAGATCGGTACCGTGTTCGTTTTCGCAATGCCGTAGTTTTCGATGATCTTGTCAAGGATGCCCTGCGCGGTCGGCCACGGCTCGTTCTTTCGCGCGTCCTCGATGCGGTGTTTCACGTCGCACGGGAGCACGCAGTTCGCTTCGATGCACAGCCGCGCGATCGTATCGGTTAAAAGACCGGCCTGAAATTCCCTCATAATCGCTCCTTATTGCAAAACATTGCGGATGTGATCGATCACCGTGCCGTCGCGATAGACGACGTCGGCGACGATCTTTTCGCCGAGCCGCGGCTTTTCTGGCACGCCGCACGTACGTTCCGCCAGTTCTTTGAGTTCGTGGATATCGACGATCTTCACGCCTGCGTCCTTAAGCCGCAGCCGCAGCTCCTCGTCCTTCGGATTGACCGCGACGCCCTTTTGCGTGACGAGCACGTCGATCGTGCTGCCGGGGGTAGAGATGCAGGTCACGCGGTCGGTCACGATCGGAAGCCTCGCGCGCGAAAGCGGCGCGATGATCATGGAGAGCTTCGCGCCCGCCGCCGTGTCGCTGTGACCGCCGGAGCCGCCCATGATGCTGCCGTTCGAGTCGGTATGCACGTTGACGTTGAAGTCCGTGTCGAGCTGCGTTGCGCCGAGGATCACGACGTCGAGCGAATCGACGACCGCGCTCTTTGCGGACGGCGAGGCGTAATGCGTCGCGGAGATCTCGCAATGCTTCGGGTTCGTGCGGATGGATTCGACCGCCTTGAGATCGAAGCACTGCACGTCCATCAGCGCGTCGAAGCAGCCCTCGTTGAGCATATCGACGAGATATCCGGTGATGCCGCCGAGACCGAAGCTTCCGCGGATCTTTTCCTTCAGCATGACGTCCTTGAGATATTTAGCCGCCGCCAGAGATGCGCCGCCGGCGCCGGTCTGGAAGCTGAAGCCCTCCCTGAGAAGCCCGGACGCCTTGATGACGTCGACCGCGGTCTGCGCCATCAGCAGCCCCACGGGATCGCGGGTGATCTTGGTCGTGCCGGACACGATGCCCTTCGGATCGCCGATCGAATCGACGACGACCACCGCGTCCACGTCGGTCTCCGGGATCGACCAGCCGGCAAGCGGATAGGGGTGCAGCTCGTCGGTGATCGCCACGACGTACTTCGCATGCTTCGCGTCGGGGATTGCATAGCCCAGAGAACCGCAGGCGGACTTGCCGAGCTTGCCGGTGCAGTTGCCCATCGGGTCGCAGGCAGGCGCGGCGATGAACGCCACGTCGACCGGCGTTCTGCCGTTTTCGATGTCAGCGGGGCGGCCGCCGTGCGTGCGGAACTGCACGGGGTTTTCCATGCCGCCCGCGGATATGAAGCTGCCGAGTCCCGCGGACATGTAGTCCGTCAGGATCGTCGTCACGACGCCGTTTTTGATATGCTCCGCAAGCGGCGCGTGCGTATCGAACAGCGAGCTGGCGTTCACGGTGAGGTCGCGGATGCCCAGCGCCGCGATCTCGTCCATGACCATGTTCAGCACATAGTCGCCGTTGCGGAGATGATGGTGGAACGAAACGGTCATGCCGCTTCTGAGACCGCTGTCGATGATTGCTTCGCGAATGGATTGACGGATCTTATTCATCTTCGAGCCCTCCCAGTCCGAGCTGTTTTGCCGCTTCCAGCGTCTGACGCGCGCGTTCGACGATCGGCTTGTCGATCATCTTTCCCCGCAGGGATACGGCGCCCTTGCCCTGCAGCTTGCCGATGCGGATCGCCTCGAACACGAGCTTTGCGTATTCGATGTCCGCGGGCGACGGGCTGAACACCTCGTTGATCGTGCGCACATGCCGCGGCGCGATCGCGGACTTTCCGGTAAAGCCGAGCGACTTCGCGTATTCCGCGTCGACGACGATGCCTTCGTCGTCGTTGACGTCGGTAAACGGCGTGTCGTATACGTCGACACCGGCCGCGCGCGCCGCGCAGACGAGGCGCTTTCTTGCATAGTCGATCTCGTTGCCCGCCGTCGTGCGCTTGCATCTGAGGTCTGCGGTCAGGTCCTCGCCGCCCAAGAAGATCGCGGCGATCCGCGGACAGGCGGAAGCGATCTCAAACGCGCGTTCGACGCCGAGCGCCGTTTCGATCAGCGGGATCAGCCTGACCGTGCCGATTTCCATGCCGCATCTCTGCTCGATACCCGCGATATAGGCGTCCAGCGTCCGCATATCCTCGGCGCATGACGCCTTCGGAGGCATGATGAGATCGGGCTTCAGCGGTACGATCGCCTCAAGGTCGTCCTTCCAGTACGCGGTGTCGATCGAATTGATGCGCACCGTGATCTCAACGCCCCGGAAGCCCATTTCCTGCATGGCGCTGCGCACCAGCAGCCTTGCCGCATCCTTTTCGTCCGGCGAGACCGCGTCTTCGAGATCCAAAATAATGCTGTCCGCACCGAGCGAGTCGCCGTTGATGATCATGTTCGGCGCGTTTCCCGGCAAAAAGAGCATGCTTCTTCGCATATTCCCCTCCGTAAAATCCTCGGGAAAACAATCCCGTATTCATCACTATTATAACGCCGGACGCCGTGACATTCAATAGCGATTTGCCGGGAAAACACAAAGCGGAACGGCGTTTCGGAAATATATAGTTCAACCCCGTTGAGAAAATTCAAAAGCTGTATTATAATAGGTTCGCAAGTCGGAACAGACTATTTTGTCAACGCAGGAGGATCCCATGTCGTATTCCGGAAGAATGCAGCAAAACCATTCATACAGCGTCTTTTTCGCGCCGCGCGGACGCGACCGCATGTACGATCTCGGCATGCAGATCGCGCAGCTCTATCTCTCGCCGTTCGACAAGCTGATCGGCGTGATCGGCGAAGCCGGTTCCGGCAAGAGCATGCTGATCAAGGGCATGTTCCCGGGTCTGGAGCTCACCAATGACGACGACGGCGTGAACGTGCGTCCGCTGCCGATCCTCGATCTCGAGGGCTCCGGCTTCTTCACCGCGCACACCTATCACGTCGACGTCCGCTTTGAAGCGGCGTTCACGCAGCTCGGCGTGCTTGCCGAGGCGATCCTCGAAGCGATCAAGAAGGGCAAGCGCGTCATCGTCGAGCATTTCGACATGATCTTCCCGTTCCTGAACGAGCGCAACGCCGACCTGATGATCGGCGTCGGCGACGAGATCATCGTGTCACGTCCGACCATCTTCGGACCGCTTCCGAGCGAACTGCACGACAAGGTCGCAAAGTCGATCGTCTACCGCCGCATGGCGCACACCGCAGAGGACCTCTGCGAGATCTTCCTGCCCGAGGAGGAGTACCGCCGCGCGCGTCACCGCGACATCAAGCACGGTTTTCTTCTCGCGTTCGACGGCAAGGAGCCGGACGTCGACATCGACGAGCTCGAATTGAAGGTCAGCACGGCGATCGCATCCGACCTGCCGATCACCTATGTGGATGAAAGCCATGTGAAGATCGGCGAAATCGTCCATCCCTGCACCGGTCCGCGCACGCATGTCGCAAGCACCGGCAAGGTCGAGGAGTTCCGCCTTCTGCACCGCATCGTTTACGATCCGATCGAGCGCTGCTACCTGATCGCAGGCCGTGTCGGTCCGGGCATCGGCGGCGAAAGCATTGACGACGTCAACGATTTCAATCTGGATTAACGCCGGCTTTTTCCGGTTCATCGACCATCGGCGATAAGGAGCATCAAAATGAAACCGATCGATATCAACGTTGCACGCTTCAAAGAACAGGTCTGCGCATTTCTGAACGAATGCGAGACCGTCGGCAGGAAGCAGGACGTCTGGAACGAGACGGAAAACGGAAAGATGGAAGCGTATTACGAAAACATCTTTCTGAGCCTGGTTCTTCGGCTGATCGCAAAGGACGGCGAGATCCGGGAAGGCGAGATCGCCTATCTGAACCGCTGCTTCTTCGACTACGCAGTCGATTATACGCCGGACAGGCTGACGACGATCTACCGGAACAGCGCAGACGTTCTGTCGGATTCCTTCGTACAATGGCTGAACGACGGTTCGGACCTTCTGACCTACGGGAGCATGAAACAGGATTATATCGAACTGATCCGTCTGATCTGCTGCATCATCATCCAAAGCGACGACGAGGTGACGGAGGAGGAGATCGCGGAGGCGGAGAGGATCATGGCGAACGTTCTCTGACGATCGCGCCGCTTATATTTGCAAAACAGTGCCGGCAGACGCTATTGGCGTCCGCCGGCACTGTGTTTTCGATACAGATCATACAGAGACGCCGTGATGCGTCATTCGTAATCGACGTAATCGTATTTTTTGAAATCGTACGTATGAAGCTGCTTGTCCGTATACTTCTTTTTGAAACGGATGGATACGTTGTCGAGCATATCGATGCGCCCGACGGGTCCGGACTGCTCATGGAACAGGTCCGGCTTTATGCCGCAGTCGTCGCACTCGACGAGACAGGGATGCAGCTTGAGCGCGATGCTTTTATGCTTTCCCGTGTTGTCGATCATGCAGGTGCTGCCCGCAGGACCCGGAGTCTTCAGCGTACCGATATATGCCGCTTCTTCCGCTTCGGAAGGGCACCGGAAGCCCTCCGCCCGCATGAACGCGTTCCATCTCCTGTGCTCCAGCCATGCAAGCTTGTGGAAGCACGGGGGGATGCTCTGCTCGTCGATCGCTTCGACCGCCGCGGCGGCGGTGCATTCGCCTTGCAGGAAAACCTGCGCGGCTTTGATGCATTTCTTCCGCTTTTCCGTCATGAATTCGATCAGATCCTTGGAATCCGGTCCGTCCGACATGACCACTTCGGGGACGCCGGCGTCTCCGAGCGCCTGCAGCTTTTCCTGCAGCCTTTTCCGCTCGTCAGCGGTCATCGGTCTTTCGATCGCCTTTTCGATCAGATCCCTGACGGATACGATGCGGCTGATCAGCTCGGACATCCTGAGATAACAGGAGATACGGCTTTCGCTTTCGTCGTTCAAATCGCGCAGCTTCAGGTATTCCGCCTTGTAGCTTGCGTGGATCGCTCTTGTCACGTTCGCCCAATAGCTGTACGGGTCTTCCTCAAATTTCCGCTTCTCGTCGATCTTCTCGGCGATCTTCTGCTCATACAGATTCTTGGCGTTTGCTGCGCGATCCCTCACGCTCTTGAACAGGATTCTGTCGATGCTGAAGGTGGATTCCATGGAGCCGAACGGAACGATCTCCGCCCCGCCGAATCCGGTATTCGCCGTATTGCGCAGCGATTCGCTGAGCGCGTCGTTCCAGATCGCGCACGCGACGGGCACCGCGACCGGCGCATTGTTCCCGGTCACGGCGCGTCTGACGGTCACGATCCTGCCGATATGCTCCGATACTTCCAGATTCTTCTTATCCGATCCGAGCGTGACGATAAAGTAATCGAAATCC
Organism: uncultured Clostridia bacterium; assembly: GCA_947166925.1. Classification (GTDB taxonomy): domain Bacteria; phylum Bacillota; class Clostridia; order Christensenellales; family CAG-138; genus UBA3792. The sequence goes on from CAMVGD010000020.1 coordinate 17,798, forward strand.
GCCAGAACGCCGTTCGGCGATCCCTCCCGCTGCTCGGTCAGAAGCGTTTCGAGCCCGTCGAGATATACGTTGCTCTGCACGTACTCGAAGCTGAAATAGCTGTTGAGCGGTTCGTTTTTTTCGCCGTAGACCTTAAGCAGCTCTCTGTCTGCGTACTGCTCGGAGGTCCTCAGGATCTCACTGTTGATGTGATTGATCCTGTTGATAAAGTGTTCTTCCTTTTCTGCGGAAACGACCGTGATCTTCAGCTTGCGGCCGAACATCTGCCCGCACCAGTATGCGCCGAGGAACGCCTCCGTTCCGATCCGGCCGGAACCGAAGATCGCGAGCCTCAGCTCTTTGCTGCCGTCGGAAAGCGCGGTGTACAGCGGCTTGTTCATCAGAAGATGGTAGACGCTGCTCCGGTACCGGTTGACGACGAAAAGCGTGATCCGCTTATTGAGCTTGTCGGGATCTTCGATCCTGCGTTCGTCCGCGATCCCGTTCAGCCTTCTGTTGATCCTGTCGCGCACGTTTTTCTCGACCAGCGTGCCGCAGCCGCCCTCCGTAAACATATAGATCGCGTCGTTCGCGCCGAGCCGTATCGTGCTTGCTTCGTCGGCAAATCCGCTGAGCACGGAGAGGTTGTCCTCGTCGGACCCGGTCAGGACGAACGTTTTTCCCATTCCGATCCGATGCAGACGGAGATCGTTGATGCCGGTTCTCGTCAGCAGAGCGCCGAGCTGCCGTGCCTGTTCACCCTGACCGGAGGACGAGCCGCCCTTCGGATCCGCCTTGCAGAAGATGAGCAGCGCTTTTTTGAGATTGCCGTCACTTGTTCTGATGCTTTTTGCGAAGGCGAGCGATTCGGCGTTCAGCTCGGAAAAACAGCAGACCGGCTTCCAGAAGCACAGCGAAGCAAAGAACAGCCTGAGCCGGGGGAACAGCTTGACCACGATGGTAAACAGCACCGCGCCGCCCGAGACCGCGCAGGAAACGTTGATCACGGACACATAGATCGCGTACATGGTCGCCGCACGTTCGTCGAACAAGATCGAGAAGACCTCTTTTCCTTTGACAAGGTAATCGGTGTACTGCTCGTCCAGCGTGAACGACTGCATGGCGTGCACCAGACTGTTGAAGGATTCTTCCGGGACGGACAGATTGTTGTACGCAAAGACGCCGGACAGTCCGACGACCAGCCTCGAAAACAGCGTTGCGATCAGAAGCAGAAGCAGAAATACGACCCCGCGTACTTCAAACGGTTTTCCGCGGTTTTTCTTTCTTCTGAAGCACAGTACGCAGACCGCTGCGGCAAAGAACAGAAAGGAAATGATGATCAGCGTTTTTGCAGCGCCTGCGCTGATTTGCGGAACGAACGGTTCAGACATCACGGACCTCCGGGCTTTTCGACTGGCGTTACCGGTATTTTAACAAAAAACGACCCGTTTTTCAACCGTTTCGGACAAGAAAAGAGCAGACCGCCGAAGCGGTCCGCCCGAATCTCAGCCGTGGTCGATGATGTACAGAAGCCGGCCGTTTTAATGCTTGTGTTTGAGCTCCTCCGGCGGGGGACGGTGAGAAGGCGGCTCAATGGGCAGCGGCTCAATGCCGTCCGCGCCCTTTTGATCGAACGCGTATCGCCATTCTTCTTCCACCCATTTGGAATCGCGCGCAAAATGAGACCAGCAGAGGAACAGAACGTCGCGTTTTTCGATCTTCCCGCACATGGATGCGTTCAATTCATCAACGCCAGAACCTTGTCGAAATCACAGCTTCTGATGATCTCGGCGCTGTCGGTATGATCGGCGGTGTTGTCGGATACGACGACATCGGCTTCGGCAGGATCGCCGACCAGCTCTGCCGCCGCCATATCAAAGAACGTATACATATTGATGACCGGGACGACGTCGAAATACCTCGTCAGAAAATGCAGCGAGGTAGCGCCTGCAACATGGACGGCGCTTTGTCTTGCGGCGTTCAGCCAGATGAATTCGTTCTTCTCGAGATCGATCGCGAACAGATAGGCAAACGTACTGTCGCAGTTGATGAGAAACGAAGACCGTACGGTTTTCGGCTCGAAGACCTCTCCCGAGTCGTCGATCTCTCTGGTCATATAACCCGCCTTGCAGTAGCAGCTGTTGAAATCGGCAGCGGAATACACGTTGTCGCAGAAGATCAGGTGCGTCATGTCGGGATACGCTTTTCTGAACGCGGCGACGTCGATGTCGAAGTATTCGGACCCGCCGTGAAACCCGCTTGTCTGATCGCCCGAGAAGGTGATCGCGGCAGACTGATTCCTGTACATGGTCCGCCAGGAGAATTCTGCCTGCCTTCCGTCCCTGCAAAGCCCGATGACGGAGAGATCAATGTCGTTGACCTTTTCCCAATAGGTGAAGGCGCGGATCTTTTTCCCCGGCTCGATCGCGATCCTGGAACCCTTCGGAAGGACGCCGACGCCGCCCTGCGAGGCGTTTTCCTGCAGCGGGAGCGCGATCGATCTCATACCGGGATCGATATACACCTTGCCGAGACGCCCCTTGAGCGCATTGCAGAGGTTTTCGCGGATTTTGGCGCAGATGAGATCGGCGTACTGTTCGGGTACGAAAGACCGGCGCTTTTCCGCCTCCGCATCCGTTTCGCTGTGGATCTTCAGCCTGTTATACTTCGTGAAAATAAAATCGCGTTTTTCCTTCCGGCAAGAGCGATCGGAAAAATGGAGCAGAAGCTGGATCAGTACGACGACATTGTCGCTGCGGATGCTGTCCGCAACCGAAGCGGCTTCCTCCGGCGTACGGCACCTGCTGATCAGGTAGCTCAGATTCCGCAGAACGGCCGCTTCGCTCTTTTCCGCTCTGAGGATCGCGGCGGCTTTTGAAACGTCCTGCTCTGAAAGCGCCTTTTCGAAACGGGCGTATGCCGAAAGGTTTTCTTTTCCGCGCATACACGCGACAAAACGCATAGACAGCTCGTCGTGCGGCTGATAATGGATATGATGCAGCAGACCGCACCAGATCGCTTTCTTTTCACAGCAGGTCTCAATATCGCATCTGCGCGCTTCAAACAGACCGTTTATGACCGCGGTGATAAACTTTCTGTCCTGATTCTTCAGATTGAGCTTTTTGATGTTTTCGTTCTGATAGCAGCGGTAGTTGATCTCGTCGACGAGCTTGATCACGTCGGACATGGACAGAAAACGAACGAACCTGAGATTGCGGCTGTCCGCAAGAAGCCGGATCGCGGTATTCTTTGAAACGCAGCGTTCGATCTCCGGATCAAATTCCTTGACGTATTCGAGAACGACGGCATACTGGCTGTCGTTCAGCGGACGCGAACCGAGCAGAAGATTGCCGACGATCTCGTTCAGCTTTTTGTACGCTTCGTCCTCGGTGATGATGACGTAATCCCGGATCGCCGTCTTTTCCCGGAAGGCGACTCTCTCGAACAACGGCTCGAAATAGGAGTATCCCGCTTCTTCAAACATGCCGAGACCGTATGTCTTCGTATAATGAAGCAGCTGATCGAACAGCAGAAGATCGGGGGACATCTCCCGTACCGTTTGCGGGAAGCCCCGATAGAAGGGCTGCGGCACGTTGACCCCGAGCTGCTCGGAAGCGAACGCGATCATGTCCCTGCGCGCCAGCTTTTGCCCGGAAACGATCCGGATATTGAATAAGGAAGCAAGCGAAAAAAGGACCTCGAATACATCGTCCGCATCCGCGGACGGATCGCAAACGAGATATCCTTTTTCAAACAGATGTTCTTTGTAAATAAGCTTCATTTCATACCCCCGGACAGAACGATACGCTGACGATATTGTCGGATTCCAAGCCGGCGCGTCTGCCGATTCCGCCACGGGCGGGCAAAGCCCGACCGGAGGGATTTGAACCCTCACTGAGTTTCCTCAACCGGTCCTTAACAGCGGGAGTAAATCCGATTAGCTGTCAGCGCGCACGGGAAGCGTGACCGCTGTCCCGTGCGTCCTGTAAACGGCGATTTGCCGGATTGATCGTTGATATTGCAGGCGCTCTACCGAACTGAGCTACGGGATGAACCCACCCCGGCGGGATTTGAACCCACGGCCTCCTGCTCCCTAATCAAAATGCAGTAAACCCGGTTAGCTGCCGTTTACACTTAATAGTAATAGCATACAATCCGCCCTTTGGCAAGCAGATAAATCGAAAAAACGGTATACGCCGGCGATCGTGTGCGGCGCGTCCGTCTGCGCTGCGGAAAACAGCGGAATCCGGGGATCGCCGCGCCGCCTTTCGCATGCGTTCCGTTGTCCGCCCGGCAGAATGCAAAGGCAGGTCCCGGCTGTACGCCGATTAAAAAAAGCCCGGGGGTTCCGGGCTTATGAACTGAATGCCGCGAGCCGTTATTCGACCGTCGGATCCTGCGGCGTTTCCGCCTGCGGCTTTTTGCCGAAGATCTTGTCCCACAGCTTGCCGGTCGGCTTGAACAGCATCGGATAAACGCCGATGAGGATGAAGATCACCACGGCGTAGCGCAGCGTGCGGATCAGATTGGACAGGAAATTGGGGACCTCCGGATTCAGAAGCGCGTCCGGGAACGGAAGCTTCAAAACCGTGTTCAGCCCGAAGTAAAGGATCGCACCGCCGATCGTGCGCAGGATGCAGCGGATGATATTTTTGGTATTCTCGAACTTGACGAACCGTTCTTCAAACGGCTCGGCAAGCATGAAGCCCACGAGCATGCCGAACGAGCTGAAATAGTCGTTCGTTTTGCAGTAGAAGAAGCCCGGAAGAGTCGTCAGCAGCAGCACGCCGTAGAACAGCCAGCGGTTTTTGATTTTTTTGCGCAGGAACGGAACGAGCAGCACGATGATGACGCCGAGCGCCCAGCCGCCGAACACGTCCGTCGGATAATGCACGCCGACGAACACGCGCGAGAAGCCGACGAGCAGCGGCAGCACGATCGCGATCGTCCACAGAATTTTGTTTTTCTTCTCATGCGCGGCAAGCGAGCCGTACATCGTTACGGCGTTGGACGAGTGTCCGCTCGGGAAGGAATAGCCCTGCGCGGCGACGTCATACAGCGGTTTGCTGCTGTCGACGGGACGGAGCGCTTCGATGGCGTACCCGTTTTTCGCAGCCACAAAATACGGTCTGAGCCGCAGGACCACGTTCTTGACCATCGGATTCCAGACGTTCGCCATCAGCACGTTCAGACCCACGTACTTGCCGAACTCCTTGCTGAGTCCCCAGTAGAGAAAGCCCATGATGGCGATGAGCAAAAGCTCCTCACCGAACGCGGACAGATTTGAAAGGATCCAGAACCCGATATCGGTTTTGCCGATATGCGCCTGCAGCCACTCCATGAACCGCATTTCCCAATCGAAAAAGAATATAACACCGACTGACTCTGCCATAGGCATCCCCCTTTTTTGCGGATCATTTTTATCAGTATATCGCGTTTCGGTACGATTTGCAATCTTTTTGCATGAAAAACAAATCCGGCGAAACGTCGGATTTATGGGCTTTACGGCGCCGCGGCAACCGATCGCTGATGATTGCATCATTCTCGAATAACCGCAATGCGCCTTTTTCAACCGGCATATCGGGTTCGGAACGGGATCACAAATGCGACAAGTCCGAAGCGGTCTGTCATTCCCATTGCACAACGTCCGACATCGGATTTTTGCAAGCCGTATATCCGGATCGGTGCAAACACATTCCAATCATTCCTGCGAGAGCGGCGCAGGATTCTTCCTGACGCGCTCCAAGCCCATCAGCGCGGCGATTTGTTCAATGCTGATCGGATAATATCCGTTCGCATCAACGCCGACGTCATAAATGCGAAGCTTCATATCTGCATGCTTTGGCGAATGCCCTTCGGGAAAGCGGAAGGATAATAAGCTCTTTAGATTCGCGGCGTTGTATTCTCCGGTGGAATGGATATGCCCATGCAGATGCACGGATCCGTAGTGGGCGGAATTCCATTCCAGAATAGGGTAGTGAAACAGAATAAACTTGCCGTAATCGGTCTTCAATTCCTTGTAATGCTGAACGGATTGAAAAATGCCGTCGTTTGAATAATCCCGGTCATGATTTCCATAGACCAGGTGAACGCGGCGGCATTGGATCCGGCTGCGCAGCTCGCGGACCGTTTCCTTGCTGATTTTGAATGAAAAGTCGCCCAGGATCCAAAGCTCATCGGAAGGGAGGACGGCTTCATTCACGTTGCGAATCAGGATTTCATTCATTTCTTCGACCGTGGAAAAAGGACGATGCGTGAATTCGATCGCGCTGTCGTGACCGAGATGCAGATCGCTTGTAAAGTAGATCATATAGACGTCCTCATTTTACGATGTTCGTGATGATAACAGGAAACGGCTTCATCAACGGCTGTGACCCGTTGATGATAATAGCATCATTCACAGTCGGTTATCAAGTGCTTTTTCCCGCACGGCAAACCGGCAGCGGTCGCTGCGGTCCTTGATCACTGCGCTTCGGACGCGGAAAAAACAGGCATTTTGTTTTTGCTGCTCGAGATCGTTTTCATATCCGGGGATGCGTTTGTGATCCGGTCGATGCTGCCCCCGAATACATAGGATCGGTTCGGTGTGTATTCTGCGGAAAAAACAAAATTCTCTCCCGCAAGGAATGATTCTATGGACAGGCGCCCTCCGTGACATCCGGCAATCTCATCAAGCGCTTCCAGACAAATGCACGATAATCCGCGGTATGTCTCTCCGTAAGCGTTTCTGCCTTTGACGTCGGAATCAATATCAAAGGATTGCAGGTCCTCGCTGAACCATATGTGCTGATTCGTCCAGAACAGGCTGCGGTCACCGTATCCGGGTCCGTTTTCCCTGAAGAAAAAGCAATACGGCGTGTGACCGTGGATGATGCAGCTGTTTGAGCTGATCAGCTTCTCCTCGGACGGCCATGCATGCCGTTTGGATTTCTGAGAATAAAGCCCTTTCCGGGACCAGATGATTTGTCTGAACGGTGCGTCATACGCTGCGGCGCTGTCATCAAGGCGATAGGCATATACAGTCTTTTCGTTGTCCTTCCGGATATCCCGGTCAATCAGATCAAACACCTTTGAAAGCATTCCGGCATGCGCGATGTAGTAGTTCATCGCTTTTCGCCGGATCACGATGATATCAGGCAGGTTTTCCAAAGGAAAGAGCGGCAAAAGCTCCCGCTCGTGATTGCCGCGGATGAGGTGGAATCCCGGAACTGAGTAGTCCGCCGCATAGTACCGGGATAGGAGCTTTAACAAAGAACGGGGATCGCCGCCTTCGTTGTAATCCCCCGTAAAGAACACGTGATCTTTCTTTGCATCGAACCGGATCTTCTCCATGAGCCGTTTCAGCGTGTCATACTCCCCGTGTGTATCGCTGACAACAAAAGTAAGCCCGGCGGGATACGTTTCGCGAAGAACCTGTATGTTGTTGTCGTCACACGTTTTCAGCAAGCTGTAAGAGAAAGTGTTCATCTGAAACAATTCCTTGATGGCAAAACGAAGATGCACAGGAGCGTGAGGCATTCCATGCTTGGAAATATCAATTACCTATATGGTAAAACGACTTTAGGAGGAACTCAAAATGTCCGCTACTCTTATCTCCACATTGTATCAATTACCTATATGGTAAAACGACGGTAAAATGAAAGCCAAAGAAATCTGATGACACGTATCAATTACCTATATGGTAAAACGACGATAGAACAAAAAAACATCAAAATGCCTTAGGGGTCTCAATCACCTATATGGCAAAACGACGGGATAAATCCATGATTTCAATGCCATCAAGTCTCAATCACCTATATACAAAACGACGCCCACAGTGATAGTGGGATGGATTACCGATATGAGTTCTATCTGTCTCAATCACCTATATGGCAAAACGACGAGTACCTCTCTGAGAACCCGTAATGTGGCTCTTGTCTCAATCACCTATATGGCAAAACGACCTGCAACGACAATAATGTCTATTATTCGATTGAGTCTCAATCACCTATATGGCAAAACGACGAAATATTTCGAATGACGATAAGTATCGGTCTCAATCACCTATATGGAAAAGCGACAAACATCTGTAGCGAGTATTTATATATTTATATATGCGTCTTTGGGAGTGTCTCAATCACCTATATGGCAAAACGACCAAGGTCCGCGTCCAGCAGCACGACGTGTTTGTCCTGCGCCAAGTCTCAATCACCTATATGGCAAAACGACGCGATGACAAAGATGCTTGAAGAAAAGATGGTCTCAATCACCTATATGGCAAAACGACAACAACATTTAGCTGATAAATGTATTATACACCTCAATGCACCGGGTGTCAAATGAATACGCAGAAAGGATCAGCATTTTCGGCGTTTACGGCTGTCCATCGCGGTCGGCGGCGGATGATTGACACGCCGATCGCTCTATGATATGATCGCAGCGAGGTGGTATGATGTATCAATGTCCGGAATTGCGTAATCTACTATGAAATCCATCGTATTGACAATCGAGCCCGAGAGAGATCTTGTGCTCCCCCTTTCTCATCAGCATGCGCTGCAGGGGCTGGTTTACGATCTGATCCGCCATGATCCCGCGCTTTCTTCGGAGCTGCATAACGACAAAAGCGGAAAGACGGACGCCCTCAAGCTGTTCTGCTTCTCGGATCTGTACGGGACCTACAGGTACAGTGACAGAATGCGCACCTATCCCGGTCCCTTCCGGTTTGAGATCCGTTCCGTCAGGGACGTCATCATCGACACGATCGCCGAACGCATCCGGCACGACCCGATCATCACGGTCAGCGGCTGCGCCTGCCGCATTGTGAACGTGTCCTCGGACGCAAGGTCTTTCCCGGAGACGGGTCTGCATATCCGGATGAATACGCCGGTCTCGGTCTACTATACGGACCGGGACGGAAAGCGGCGATACTTTTCGCCGGAGGAAGACGAGTTTTACAGGCTGGTTTCAAAAAACCTCGAAAAAAAGTACCTGCTGATTTACGGGCAGGAATACGACGGCGCGCTTCGGATCGCCTGCCTTTCTCCCGGAAGCTGCAGGCACGTCGTCGCAAGATACAAGGGCAAGATCATCAACGCGTATTACGGAGAGTTTTATCTGGAGGCTTCCGCCCGAATGCTGGCCGTTGCGTATTATTGCGGGCTCGGCAGCAAGAACGCCTCGGGCTTCGGCTTCGTCGAGCAAAAGGGCGGGAATCGCGCGAGAGCCGTCCTCCCGTCAAGCCCGGATGCGCAGGATTGAAAACGCACAGTTTTTGCGCATAGCATTCTTCCTTTTCACAAAACGCCGTGCATTCGCATCTGCGGTGCAGCAGGATGAAAGCGCATATAGTTACGATCGATTCTGTCAACAGCAGGGAAGCGGGATTCAATCCCCGAGCCATCACATGATGAACATAGAAAGCGTCCCGATCGTTTACCGAAAGAAACCGAAACAATCTCCGATCATGATACAGTAATAACACCCCGGATTTCTCCGGGGTGTGAGATATTTTACGCTTAATAGAGTTTTGCGCCTGCCGGGATGTGCGGATCGAGCTGCAGAAGGTGCAGCTTTTCTTCGCCGTTTTCCGTGTGGACTGCCGAGAGCAGCATGCCGCAGGATTCGATGCCCATCATGGGACGCGGCGGCAGGTTGGTGATCGCCACGCAGGTCTTGCCGATGAGCTGTTCCGGCTCGTAGAACGCGTGAATGCCGGAAAGGATCGTGCGGGGCGTTTCGGTGCCGTCGTCCAGCGTGAACTTCAAAAGCTTCTTGGACTTCGGGACGGCTTCGCAGTTCAGCACCTTCACCGCGCGGAAATCGGACTTAGAGAACGTCTCAAAATCCACAAAATCCTGGAACAGCGGTTCGATTTCCACATTGCTGAAGTCGATCTTTTCTTCAACGGGAGCCGCTATTTCTGCTTCCTGCGCCGCCTTGCACGCCTCCAAAGAGGGGCAGGTATCGCAGGTGCATTCGAATTGCGCGGGCGCCGTTTCTTTGACCGGCGCTTCCGTCCTGTTCTGCTGTCCGCGCGGCTTCATTGTCGGGAACAGGAGAATGTCGCGGATGGTCGGCGCGTCAGTCAGAAGCATGCACAGACGATCGATGCCGATGCCGATGCCGCCCGTCGGGGGCATGCCGTATTCCATCGCGAGCATGAAGTCCTCGTCAATCTGCATGGCCTCGTCGTCGCCCTTCTGCCGTTCCTTCGCCTGCTGCACGAAGCGCGCGCGCTGGTCGATCGGGTCGTTCAGCTCGGTATACGCGTTGCCGTATTCGTGTCCGCAAATGAACACCTCGAAGCGGTCGACGATGTCCTTGCTGCCGGTTTTCAGCTTGGTCAGCGGGGAATTCTCGATCGGATAATCCGTGATGAACGTCGGCTGGATCAGCTTGTCCTCGACGAATGCGTCGAACGCTTCGGCGAGCACCTTGCCCTTGGTGGATTCGGGATCCTTGAGCTCGAGACCGAGTTCCTTTGCGATCGCGCGGGCTTCCTCGTCGGTCTTGCAGGCATAGATGTCCTTGCCGGTGTATTCTTTGACCGCGTCGTTCATCGTGAGACGGCGGAACGGCGGCGTGAGGTCGATCTCCTGTCCCTGATAGCTGATCTTCGTTGTGCCGTTGACGAGCATGCAGCAGCGGGACATGATCTGTTCGCAAAGCGCCATCATGCCTCTGAGGTCGGTGTACGCCTGATAGATCTCGATCGTGGTGAATTCGGGGTTGTGCGTAGCGTCCATGCCCTCGTTGCGGAACAGGCGGCCGATCTCATACACGCGCTCAAGTCCGCCGACGATGCACATCTTGAGGTGCAGCTCGGTCGCGATGCGCATATACATGTCGATGTCGAGCGTATTGTGGTGCGTCACGAACGGACGCGCGGACGCGCCGGACGCGACCGTGTTCAGCACGGGCGTCTCGACCTCCATAAAGCCCTCGCTGTCGAGGTAGCGGCGGATCTCAGCGATGATCGCGCTGCGCTTTTTGAACGTTTCGCGCACGTCGGCGTTCATGAACAGATCGACAAAGCGCTGACGGTACCGGAGCTCCGGATCCTTGAGCCCGTGGAACTTCTCAGGCAGGGGACGCAGCGACTTCGAAAGCAGAGTGACCTCCTGCGCGTGGACGGAGACCTCTCCGGTGCGCGTTTTGAACACAAACCCCTTGACGCCGATGATATCGCCGATGTCATACGCCTTGAAATCCGCATACGCATCCTCGCCGACGTCGTCGCGCTTTACATAGATCTGGATATCGCCCTCGGCGTCCAGAATGTGCGCAAAGCTCGCCTTGCCCATGATGCGCTTGGACATCATGCGGCCGGCGACGGAAACCTCGTTTCCTTCGAGCGCGTCGTATGCGGCGACGACCTCTTTGCTGTGATGCGACTGCGGGAAGGTAATGACCTCAAACGGATCCTTGCCCGCTTCGCGTAAAGCGGAGAGCTTGTCTCTGCGGATCTGAAGAAGCTCGGAAAGCTGTTCTTCGCTGAGCTCCTGCGGTTCCTGCGGGATGTTTGTTTCTTCCATTATAATATACTCCGATTCAGTTGATGGAGAGGATCTCCATATGGATGACGCCGCCGGGGGTGATGACGGGGACGGTGTCGCCGACGAGACGGCCGAGCAGCGCTTCGCCGATCGGGGACTCGTTGCTGATCTTTCCGAGGGAAGGATCCGCCGCCATCGAACCGACGATCTCAAACTGCATATCCGAACCGAGCGCGGTGTTGCGAACGGTCACCTTGGAGCCGATCGTGATCTTGTCGCCGGACTGCGCCGAATGCTCGATGATCTGCGCGGTGCGGAGTTCTTCCTCGAGGACCGCGATGTCGTGCTCGTTTTTCGCCTGTTCTTCCTTCGCCGCGTCGTATTCCGCGTTCTCGGAAAGGTCGCCGAAGCCGCGGGCGATTTTCAGCATCTCCGCGATTTCAAGGGTACGGGTCGATTTCAGATATTGCAGATGTTCCTTCCGCTTTTCGTAGTCTTCGCGGGTCATCAAAATTCCTGCCATAGTGTTTCTCCTTTTACTCCATATTGGAAATCATATCATTATATAGTTATGTTCCTTAGACTGTCAAGCAAAAACTCACGGATTTCCGCTGCGTTTTTTGCCTCATTGAGACGCGTGCGCAGCGCGCCGGAGCCGCGTATTCCGTGCAGGTACCGCGGCAGATGCTTGCGAAGCTCGACAAGCCCGTGTGGCCCCTTGACGGCTTCGATGCGTTCCGCATGCCGGATCGCGACGTTGAGCCGCTCGGACAGAGTCGGTTCCGTATACGGCGTACCGGCGATCGCCGCCTTGATTTCGCGAAAGATCCACGGACGGCCGAGCGCCGCGCGTCCGACCATCACGCCGTCGCAGCCGGTTTCCCGAAGCATGGCGACCGCGCTTTCTCCGTTTGTGATATCACCGTTGCCGATCACAGGGAGCCGGACGGCGGCCTTCACTTCGCCGATCGCGGACCGGTCGGCTTCTCCCCGATACTGCTGCACGCGCGTGCGCGGATGCAGACAAAGTGCGTCGGCGCCGGCGGATTCGAGGACCTTTGCAAAGGAGACGCAGGTGTCTTCCTCCCAGCCCTTGCGGAACTTGACCGTCACCGGAACGGGGGAGACCGCCTTCGCCGCTTCGACGATCCTGCCGGCAAGCGCAGGCGTCCGCATCAGCGCGCTGCCGTCGCCGTTTGAAACGATCTTCTGCGCCGGACAGCCCATATTGATGTCGATGCAGCGCAGGTGCGGACCCAGCCGGTTCGCAATGAGACGGACGACTTCCGCCATGCGGTCGGGTTCGTGCCCGAACAGTTGTACGGCAATCGTATCCTCGTCCTCGCCGAGCGCCAGATAGTCCGCCGTCTTTGCGTTGCCGAAGGTCAATCCCTTTGCGCTGATCATTTCCGTGCAGCAGAGATCGCATCCGAAGGACGTGCAGAGCGCACGAAAGACGACGTCCGTGTAACCGGCCATCGGCGCAAGCAGTACGGGATGTTCACAGGGATAAGGTTCAGTCATTTGCGGGAGCGGGCGTTTCGGGAGGAACGGGGGTGGGCGTTACGATCGGAAGCGGTTCGGCGTCCGGATCCGGCGTTGCAGGCGCCTCCAGCTTCGGGTTCAGCTCCAGAAGCTCAACGGATTCGATCAGCCATCTTCCCTCCGCTTTTCCGAGGTGCAGCCGGTATTTGCGCGGCGTCCAGTCGGGAACGGACGTGCCGGCGGATTCTGCGGCAAAGGTACCTTTGATGCCGCGGATCTGTTCCACGACGTCCACATAGGTATTGATCTGCCATGGCAGAATGTGCAGATCGCGGATCTTCAAATTATATTCATAGGAAGAAACGGTCATCGCCGCATACGGCAGCGCGTTGTTGCTCCGCTCTGCGGCGTCCTCCTGGATACAGCCGATGCTGAAATACGCGGTCAGATCGTTTTCGGGGGTGTTTTTCAGAATGCACTCCGCGCGCATGTTCATCCCCTCGTTGACGAGGATGTACGCGTTGCTGACGCGTGCGGCAGATATAAAGGAAAGAATGCACAGCGCGCCGATCACAAGAAGCGTCAGGATCGCGCGCATGAAATAGAAAACGGAACGGCGCACGGCGGTAACCGCGCGAAGCTGCTTGCGCGCTGCGCGGATCTCCGATGCTTTTCGGGTCACTGTCATAACAAAACCTCCGTTCCGGGCATATCATAGAAAGGATGCTGACAGTATAGCATATCGCGGGCGTTTTTTCAACCTGCATTCCGCTTTGTTGCAAAACCCGAAAAATATACGAAAAAAAGGTATTGACAATGGGGGAGGAAAGGAGTAATATAAGCGGCGTTCGAGCTC
>CAMVGD010000021.1 GCA_947166925.1 uncultured Clostridia bacterium
CTCGATGTATTCCATGATCTGCGCCTGGATCTCGGGATTGATCGTGCGGCCGTCCTCATAGTACTGCGTGCACGCTTCGGTCGTAATCGTGAAGCCCTGCGGGACCGGAAGACCGAGGTTGGTCATTTCGGCAAGGTTTGCGCCCTTTCCGCCGAGCAGATTGCGCATCTCCGCATTGCCTTCGCTGAACAGATAAACAAACTTTTTCGCCATGTGTATCCTCCTAAAATTTGTTGAACAATTTATTATAACAACAAAATAAAAAGGATGCAAGAAAAATCTTGCATCTTTCGATAATTTCCGTATACATTATGCAAACTGTTCCAGAAGGGCTGCGCCCTTGTCGTTCTCGCCGAGCGCCCTTTTGCAGGAAGCGCGCAGGATCGGAAGAAGCTCTGCGCGAAGCTCCGGTTTCAGAACGACGCGTTTCAGCTCCTCATGCTCCAGCATCAGGATCCGGCGCATCGCCTCAAGCGCAAGCTTTGAAACGGGTTTGCCGCCGTGCGGACATCCCGCGCAGACCGCGCCGCCCGCCTCTGCGGAATAGAACAGAACGTCGTCTCCCCTGACGTCCCTGCGGCAGACTGCGCAGCGCGTCAGAGAAGGACGATATCCGGCATGGTCGAGATAATGCAGCAGAAACGCGATGAGCAGATCCTGCGGATCGGAATCCGTATATGCAAGAAACGACAGAACATGGTAAAGCAGCGAGAACAGCGCCTCGTCCGGCGCTTCGCGTTCGATCACGCTGTTGACAAGCTGCGTGCAGACAGATGCGGTCATGAAGCGGTCAGCGTCCTCCCGCAGCGGATAAAAGGTCTCCCGCACGTCGCAGGCGTTGACCGTGACGCGATCGCTGCTGATAAACAGCTCGAATTCGCCGAATACAAACGGCTGCGCGCAGGAAAGAAGCTTCGACGTCGGTTTTCTGCAGTTTCGCGCCTTGCAGTCGATCCTGCCCCGTTGTGCGGAAAAAAGCGTCAGCATGCGGTCTTCGTCGCGATAGTCGGTATAGCCCGTTACGATGGCTTTTGTGAGTTCTGTCGGCATTCCTTTCGTTCCGTTTCCTTATAGGCAAGATAATCCCGGATCTTGCCTGTCCGTTCGAACTGTGCCCACTCGGCTTTGCTGTCTTTCTTCATACGGACAGTTTGCCCGAATTGCAGAAATATATGCGATCAGTCGTCCCGATAACCGAGCTCGTTCAGCATCTGCTGCCGGTTGCGCCAGTCCTCCTTGACCTTGATCCAAAGCTGCAGATTGACCTGTACGTCCAGAAGCCATTCGATATCTTTGCGTGCTTCCGAACCGATGCGCTTCAGCATCTTTCCGCCTCTGCCGATGATGATCCCCTTGTGGCTTTCGCGTTCGCAGTAGATCGTCGCCCAGACGTCCATCAGCTTTCCGTCGGGACGCATCTGCATCCGGTCGATGCCGACGCCGATGCCGTGCGGGATCTCCTCACGAAGAAGCTCCAGCGTTTTTTCACGGATCATTTCCGCGCAGATCACGCGTTCCGGCTGATCCGTGACCATATCCTCCGGATAATACTGCGGTCCTTCCGTGAGATACCCGGTCAGCAGTTCTTCCAGCTTGTCGAGATTCTCTCCGGTGTGCGCGGAGATGGCAAGGACCGTATCGAATCCAGCTTCCCGGATTGCCTCCCGCGCTTCCTGCATCTGGATCGCGCTTGCCGCGTCGCATTTGTTGATCAGCACGATCGCCGGCGAACGCTGCGCTTTGACGATCTGTATGACGTCCCGGTCGCGTTCGCGTACGCCCTGCAGCGCGTCGACGACGAACAGGATCGCTTCGGTATCCTTCGACGCGTCCTCGGCGGTCTTCTGCATGAACGCGCCGAGCTTGTTGCGCGGTTTGGTCATGCCGGGCGTATCGAGAAAGATCATCTGATAATCTTTTCGCGTGAGAATGCCCGTAATACGGTTGCGCGTCGTCTGCGCGCGGTCCGTTACGATGGCGATCTTCTGTCCTACCAGCTTGTTGATGAGCGTGGATTTTCCGACGTTCGGACAGCCGACGATGCTGAAAAACCCGCTTTTATATCCGGCGCCCGTCATAACAGATCCTTCGGTCCGAAGCGGTGCGGCATCATCTGATCGAGCGTTTCGGTCACGACTTCGCTGCCGTCGCGGTTCGATACGATAATCACGAAATCGCCGCCGCAGAATTCCGACATGACCTGACGGCACACGCCGCAGGGAAATGCCGGCAGTTCGCCCGAACCGATGATGGCGATCGCGGCAAAGTCGCGCACGCCGTCGTAGATCGCCTTGAAAAACGCGGTCCGCTCTGCGCAGATCGTCGGTGTAAAGGATGCGTTTTCAATGTTGCAGCCCTGGTAGACGGTCCCGTCTTTTGTGAGAAGCGCCGCGCCGACACGGTAATGCGAATACGGCGAGTAGGAATGATCCCGCGCTTCCGCAGCGAGTCTCATGAGTTCTTCATGCGTTATCTGTTTCATCATCTTGTCACTCCAATGTTGTCCAGAATTTGTGTTTGCTTCTCGCGCATCACACGCTCGTCCGCTTCCGTCATATGATCGTAGCCCAAAAGATGCAGCACGCCGTGCACCGCAAGGAACGACAGTTCTCTTTTCAGCGAATGTCCATACGTCTCCGCCTGCTCCTTCGCGCGATCATAGCAGATCATGATATCGCCGAGATAGCCATCCGCGGACAGGGAGATCTCCCCCTCCCACGCGGGAAACGTCAGCACGTCGGTCACGGCGTCCACATGGCGGAATTCCCGGTTCAGCGTCTGAATGCGTTCCGGCGTGTCGATGAGGACGGTCAGGTCTCCGTCGCGTCCTTCGCTTTCCAGCGCTGCCGCTGCGGCGCGCTCGATGCTTGTCCGTTCGTTTTCCGTGATCGCGACCGTTTCCGAAAATACGTCAATCATTGCCGCGCTCCCGGTTTCTGGCGTTTTCGTGCCGCTCATACGCCTGGATGATCCGCTGCACCAGCTCGTGGCGAACGACGTCCTTATGCGTGAGCTTCACGACCGAGATCCCCTCGACGCCGTCGAGCACGCGGATCGCATGCACGAGCCCGCTCATCTTTTCTTTCGGAAGGTCGATCTGCGTCACGTCGCCGGTCACGACGATGCGGCTGCCCTCGCCGAAGCGGGTCAGGAACATCTTCATCTGTTCGATCGAGCAGTTCTGCGCCTCGTCGAGAATGATGAACGCGTTGTTCAGCGTGCGTCCGCGCATGTAGGCGAGCGGCGCCACTTCGATCGCACCGCGTTCCATCAGCTGCTTGTACGTTTCCAGTCCGAAGAACTCCTGCAGCGCGTCGTACAGCGGACGCAGATACGGGTCGACCTTGTTCTGCAGATCGCCAGGCAGAAAGCCGAGCTTTTCGCCCGCTTCCACGGCGGGTCGCGTCAGGATGATGCGCTCGACCTCTTTGTTCTTGAACGCGACGACCGCCATCGCAACGGCAAGATAGGTCTTGCCCGTACCGGCGGGACCGACGCCGAACACGAGCTCGTGCGTTTTCAGCGCCTGGATATACTTCTTCTGTCCGAGGGTCTTGCATTTGATCTGCTTGCCGCGGTTCGTCAGCGCGACGACGTCGCCCATGATCTCCTTGATCAGCTCGGCGTTTCCGTCCTTTGCGATGTCGATCGCGTAGCGGATGCGTCCGCGGTTGATCGGTTCACCCTTCCGCTGCATATCCAGAAGCTTTTCAAGGACCGTACGGCAAAGCCGTACCTGCTCCTCGTCTCCCTCGATGGAGATGCCGTCCGAATGGATCCGGATCTTTACGCCGATCTCCTCCTCGAACACTGTCAGGTTTTCATCGAAAACGCCGAACAGACCGATGGAATCGTCCATGGATTCCAGTTCGATCCGGGCGATCGATTTTCCCGTTTCATCCGTCATGCGGTAGTTCCTCCGTTTTTCCGATTATTTCTTCTGCGGTAACGATCACGCAGGCATAGCTTTTG
This sequence comes from uncultured Clostridia bacterium, assembly GCA_947166925.1. GTDB lineage: Bacteria > Bacillota > Clostridia > Christensenellales > CAG-138 > UBA3792. The sequence continues at coordinate 3,973 of CAMVGD010000021.1, forward strand.
CCGTCTCTTTTGCGGATCGTTCCGTAAGTATGCAGGATCGCTGCGCTGTGCGGAACGAGCAGATATGCCTGTTCCCGCGCTTCCGTGAGCGCGTACTGTTCCGACTCCTCCGGGGACAGTGTTCTGTCCCGAAAGCCGATCTCGCGGACCGTCTGTGTTTCTACCGTGAACGGCAGCAGTCCGTTTGCCGTCACCGACGCCGGTCCGGTCAGTCTGTAATGCGAAAACGACGGCTTTGTACGCACGATCTCGAGCCCCCAGAACCGCATGATCCGCAGCGTTTCGGCTGCGTCCGTCTCGTACGATTCCGTGATCCGGTCCATAAGCTCCGATTCCGCGCAGTATTGGACCGCTGCGGATACCGTGCCGTCCGCCGCCATGCCGACCGCCTGATCCTTATAAAGAACCGTTCCGGAGATCAGGACGTCGCCTTTTTTCACACGGTCGCCCGGCTTGACGCGCGCTTGTCCGCGCATCACCTGTACCGAAGTGATCACGCCGTCCTTTTCGGCGACGATGTCGGACGGCGCCGATTGTGTTTTCTTCGGCGATTCCGGCAGCGCTTCGACGACGTTGACCTGCAGCGTCACGCCCTCGCGATCCAGCCCGATCCATGCGGCGTTTCGGATTTGCGCAGAGAGATCGTTCGCCGCCGTGATCAGGATCGGTCCCTTCAGATATGCGCCCGGAAAGATCCCGCGTTCTTTCAGAGCTTCGAGGATCTCCGACGGATCGACGCCGGGCGTTTCCTGGATCCGGATGAACCAGATCCTTGTCGAAAAAAACAGGATCGCAGAAAACAGCAGCAGACTTCCGAGCCAAAGCACCGGCCGTTTCTTCAACTTTGCGATCTGAAACGGCAGTCCACGCCGCCCGACGATGCGGATCCTGAGCGGAAGTCCGCGTTTCAGTTTCCGAAGATCGTAAAAGCGTCTGACGGGTACGGCACAGCGTATCGAAGCGGCGTCCGTCCTGCGTACGCCGGTTACGCGGATCCCTGCGTCCGTGCAGCGTTTCAGAAATCTGGCGGCGCATAATCCTTCAATTTGAATTATAACATACCCTTTCCAAAATTGCCACATCAACTTTCAGCCTCGATCGAAACGGCGATGATGTTCCCTGTGATCTTTGCGCACGAATCCGTCAGCGAATCGAGCGCAAGTGTTTCTCCCTCGATGCGCAGAACGCCCTGATCCGTCGAAAGTCGCACAACGGCGTCCTCAAAGCACAGAATGCCGCGATGCTGTTCGATCACGCATTCATCGCCGCCGTACCATTGTACATAGAAGCGATGCGCATCGAGCTCCTGCGGAAGATCCGCCGCATGCAAAATGCGATGTAAAACCGTTCTTTTCCGTTTCATATCAAAGTTTATGAAAACAGAACGCCACACATGCAAAAACCGCACCCTTCGTGCGGTTTTTGTCAGATCAGTAGCCATGTGTACGTCGGTTCGAGCTCCAGCTTTCCGACCGTTTCAAGATAGGCGACCAGCGCGTCCGTGATCGGATTCTCGCCCGTTGTCGACAGCCGATACGGCGTCGGCAGCGCAAAGCCCTCAATGATCCGATCTTCGTACGGCATCCACGTTTCGTCCAGATACTGCTTGAGGTTCAGATCCCCTTCCGCCTTCTCGGCAAGGAGCAGCGTAAACGTCTCGTCGTCATCCGCGGACAGTCCTGAAGCGTGCTCGAGGTATCCGAGCGGCACATCCGGATTCATCGAATTCAGGATGTAGGAAAGACCGTACAGGGAATAGACGGTTTCCTGCTGCAGCAGAACGGAAGCGTAATCGGAGAGCCATGCGCGAAGTTCCGATCCGCGGATCAGCAGCAAGGTATACTGCGGCGTTTCGGGATCGAGCAAATACAGATCGCGGTAAGTCAGCGTTCCTTCCTTGAAGCCGCCGATCGGAATGTACGGATAGGCGATCGAAATGATCTCGTTCGGCAGATCGACGTCATGGTAATCGATCCATTGCTTTGCGGCGAAGATCTGCATCTCATGCGTGAGCTGCATGGCGTCGGTCGTATACAGCGCATGGGGATCGAAGGGCTCGATCGGATCCGCGAGGGTGCAGACCTTTGCGTCCATCATGCGTGAAAGACGGCTGACGTACGGCATCACGCTGCTGCGGATGATCTCGTCCTGCGGTACCGCGGAAGCGTCGATCTCCTCTACAAGGATCGCCGGTCTGCCGGTTTCCCGAAGCGAAACGGAGATCCGTGTCACGGTCTCGGCTCCGCCGGTCAGCGATACGATCGGGATCTCAAAGCCGTCGGAATTGCGTTCCGAACGGACGCTGCCCATTCCGCTGTGCGCCGCGACGACAAGGTCGATGCTGTCCGTTTTCTTGAGAAGGTCGCGCAGCGAAAACGCTGCGGCGCCTTGCGCGTCGACCTCCGTATTGCCGTGGTACAGCAGAACGGTATAGTCCGCGCGGTCCTTGAGTTCCTTCCGGAGCTTTGCGTAGATCACGATCGGATCCGTCGGCTCGATCTCGTCCTCCGTGAGCGCAAGCGCCGGGTCCGCCATGCCGATCACGGCGACACGCAGCGGCTGTTTGTCCCCGCCCTGCGGCACGTCAAGGATCACATACGGCATCAGATCGTTCCAGATGGAGCCGCCGGCATCGAAGATCGTCGGCTCGCTTTTCTGAAAATTGGCGCCGAGAACCGGCACATGATGATCCTGCAGCACATTGACCTCGCGGCGCACGGTCTGCGACGGATAGGAAAACGCCTCGTCTCCGAACAGAACGGCGTCATATCCGAACTGGATGAACAGCGAAGTGATCGGTCCGCAGTCCCGTTCGGTATACTGCCGGTAATCGTCGGCGATCGAACTGCCGAAGACAGAGCCGCCGACGTCAAACAGCAGCAGATCCGGATCCTGCTCCCGAAGCTTCTGAATGCAGCTGTATGTATTCACCGCCGTGCATGCTTCGCTGTCCTCGACGGCGGTCTGATCCCATGCGTTGCCGCCGATCCCGGACGTGAGGAGCATCGAGAATGACTGTGTGACGGGAACACCGCTTTCGGAGGACAGGAAGGAACTCAAAATCAGGGATCCGTCGCGTTCCGTGAGCACGCCGTCCCCGTCGAAATCCGCACGGCTGACGCCTGCGGCGTCCATCATACGGAACCGATTCATGTGCCTCGAAATACAGCTTGCATCCTGCGCCGTCAGCTCTCCGTCGCCGTCCGCATCGCCGAATACCGCTTCTTCTGCATAGGAATGCAGCCCTGCCGAAAGCATCAGCAGAGCAGACAAAAGCAGGAGTATTCCGCTGCGGAACAGTTTTTTCATCTCGTATCCTATTCTCGTGATTTCTTTTTAGACTATAACGCACCGCCTGCCGAAAAGCAAGCGCGTTCCGTACGGCAAAAGAAAACAGGGAGTCGCAAAACTCCCTGTGTCTGTCTTATCGAGGATCAATACATGCCGCCCATGCCTGCGCCGCTCATGTCGGGCGCTGCGGGTTCGGGCTTCGGAATGTCCGCAACGACGCTCTCGGTCGTCAGCACCATCGCCGCGACGGAAGCCGCGTTCTGCAGTGCGCTGCGGGTGACCTTCGTCGGGTCGACGATGCCCTTTTCAGCCATCAGACCGTAGGTATCGGTGGCCGCGTCGTAGCCGTAGCCTTCCGTGCCGTTGCGGCGGATGTTCTCGATGATAACGGAGCCTTCAACGCCCGCGTTTGCAGCGATCTGACGGATCGGTTCTTCGAGCGCGCGCAGCACGATCTCGACACCGGTCTTCTTATCGCCCGTCTCCTTCTCGGCAAGCGCCTTGACGCGGTTTGCAACCGACAGAAGCGCTACGCCGCCGCCCGGCACGATGCCTTCCTCGACCGCTGCGCGGGTCGCGTTCAGCGCGTCCTCCATGCGGAGTTTCGAGTCCTTCATCTCGACCTCGGTCGCTGCGCCGACCGCGATGACGGCTACGCCGCCCGCGAGCTTTGCAAGACGCTCCTGCAGCTCTTCCTTATCATAATCGGACGTGGTCTCCTCGATCTGCGCGCGGATGGACTTTACGCGTGCCGCGATCTCGTTCGGATCGCCTGCGCCTTCGACGATGACCGTCTTCTCCTTGTCGACCTTGACCTGCTTGGCGCTGCCGAGCATGTCGAGCGTGGTCTCCTTGAGGTCCATGCCGAGCTCGTCGGAAATCACCTGACCGCCGGTCAGGATCGCGATATCCTGCAGCATCGCCTTGCGTCTGTCGCCGAAGCCCGGCGCCTTGACCGCGACGCAGGTGAACGTGCCGCGCAGCTTATTGATGACGAGCGTCGCAAGCGCTTCGCCTTCGACGTCTTCCGCGATGATCAGAAGCTTTCTGCCGGCCTGCGCGATCTGCTCGAGCACGGGCAGGATCTCCTGGATGTTGCTGATTTTCTTTTCGGTGATCAGGATGAACGGATTGTCGAGGACCGCTTCCATCTTGTCGGTGTCGGTCGCCATATATGCGGAGCAGTAGCCGCGGTCGAACTGCATACCTTCGACGATATTCAGCTCGGTCTTCATGGTCTTGCTTTCCTCAATGGTGATGACGCCGTCCTTGCCGACCTTCTCCATTGCATCGGCGATCATCGTGCCGACCGTCTCGTCGCCCGCGGAGATCGCAGCGACCTGTTCGATCGCATGCTTCGATCCGACCGGAACGGACAGCTCTCTGAGCCCTTCGACAGCTTCGTTGACCGCTGCTTCAATGCCGCGGCGGACCACCATCGGGTTTGCGCCTGCCGCGACGTTGCGGAGACCTTCGCGGACGATCGCCTGCGCCAGAAGCGTTGCCGTCGTCGTGCCGTCGCCGGCTACGTCGTTGGTCTTGGTCGCGACTTCCTTCACAAGCTGCGCGCCCATATTCTCGAACGGATCTTCAAGCTCGATCTCTTTTGCGATCGTCACACCGTCGTTGGTGATGAGCGGCGCACCGAATTTCTTTTCCAGAACGACGTTGCGGCCCTTCGGTCCGAGCGTAATCTTGACGGTATTCGCAAGCTGATTGAGCCCGCTTTCCAATGCTTTTCTGGCGTCCTCGCCGTATTTCAATTGTTTAGCCATTTAAAATCCCTCCTGCTATTCCACGATCGCAAGGATGTCGCCCTGCTTGATCAGAATGACTTCCTGTCCGTCCAGCTTGACTTCGGTACCGGCATATTTCTGATAGACGACCTTGTCGCCGACCTTTACGACCATCTCGACGTCCTTTGCGCCGGGACCGACCGCAAGCACTTCCGCCATCTGCGGCTTTTCCTTTGCCGCGCTCGTCAGAAGAATGCCGCCCTTGGTGACTTCTTCCGTTTCGATGTTGCGGATCACGACACGATCGAACAACGGTTTCAATGACATAATTCATACCTCCTGTGAATCTTTTAGCACTCATTCTTCCCGAGTGCTAACCATCGAACCCTATTATAGTGAGCCCTCCCTCGATTGTCAATCGGGGAAATGCAACGAAGTTGTGAACTCTGCCGTCCATGAAACGGCGCCTGAAATGAGTATATGCCGCTTCGGATCCGGACATGCCCGCCCGGTTTTCCGAAGAACGTGCTGCAATCGTAAAAAAAGCTGAAAAAAACGCAAAAATAATCCTTGCATTGTGGCGTTTTATGTGTTAGAATGTACTCCGTTCGTATCGGGAGACCGATCGGGCAAATCTTACAGGGGGTGAAATGCTTTGGCAAACATCAAGTCCGCTATGAAGCGTGCGAAGACTTCCGTTGGTGAAAACCTCAGAAATCGCATGGACAAGTCCGAGCTCAAAACCGTTGTCCGTCGTTTTGATGAAGCGCTGAAGTCCGGCGATAAGGAAGCTGTCGAAAAGGCTTACCTCGCGGCTGTCAAGACCGTTGACCAGTCTGCCGCGAAGGGCGTTATCCACAAGAACGCAGCCGATCGCAAAAAGGCACAGTTGGCAAAGAAGCTCGCAGCAGCTAACAACTGAACCCCGGTATTCGCATGACATAGCGTCCGTTCACGGACGCTTTTCTTTTTCTTGCAATCTTTTCAAACAGCGTTTACAATACTGTTGACGGGAGAAATTATGGCAACCGACGGATTTACTTTATACGCATGCGTCCATGAGCTGCAGACGCTTGTCGGCGGCAAGATCGACAAGGTGCAGCAGCCGGACAAGGACATCGTGATCCTGCACATCCACGCGCCGAATACGGGGCGTGTAAAACTGATGCTCTGTATCCATGCCGAAAACGGACGCATCCAGACGGTCTCCCGCAATTACGAGAATCCCGGGAACGCGCCGGCGTTCTGCATGCTTCTTCGCAAATATCTGATCGGCTGCCGGATCGTCTCCATCGAACAGAAAGGTCTGAACCGGATCGCCGTATTCTCGCTCTCCGGCAGGAACGAATTCTTCGACGCCGTCGAAATGCGTCTCGTCGCGGAGCTGATGGGCAGACACGGCAATCTGTTCCTGCTCGATGAGAACGGTACGATTATCGACTGTCTCCGGCACTTCGGGATCGGAGAAAACGCGTCGCGCATCTGCCTGCCGAACATCGCGTATTCGGATCCGCCCGAAACCGAAAAGCTCGATCCATTTACGGCGACAGCCTCCGAGATCGCCGCGATCTCCGAGGGACGTATGCCCGGCAAATGGCTCACCGATGCGTTTCACGGCGTATCCCGCCTCTGCGCGGAACAGATCGTCAAAGACGGCACGCCCGAAAACCGCATTGCAGATGAGATCCGATCCGTGTTTTCGGACATTCGGGATTGCCGGTTCACGCCATCGGTCATTCCGGGCGTCGGCGTACTGCCGTTTCGTCCGAGAAACATCGACTCCGTCCCCTGTTCCTCTGTCAACGAGGCGCAGGATCTGTTCTACCGTTCGCGCGACGAGCAGGCGATCCTGACCAGGCTTCGCACATCCCTGCGTACCGTACTGGAGCACACGAGGAAACGCACCGAAAAGAAGCTTGCGGAATGCATGAAGGCGATCGGGGACGAAGCGCACATCGAACGGGATAAGCTGTACGGCGAGCTGCTTTTAGGGGTGCACGGCGTTCCGGCCGGACGCAGCTCCGTAGCGGTTCCGAATTATTACACAGATCCGCCCGAAACCGTGGAGATCCCGCTGGACCCGAAGTTTTCCGTATCCGAGAACGCGCAGCGATACTTCAAGCGCTATCGCAAGAACAAAGCCGCGCGCGCCTACGCGCTTGAACAGACCGACGCGCTGAACACCGAGCTGGACTATCTCAAAGGACAGCTGCTGAACGTCGCTGCATGCAGCACGCGCGAGGAGCTTGCCGAGATCCGTGAGGAGCTGATCCGGGAGCGCTATATCCGCGAACAGCAGGAGCAGCGCAGAACGGACGCCGCCGTGCGCAGCCGTCCGCTGCATTACCGTATGCCGGACGGGACGGACGTTTTCGTCGGCAAAAACAATCTGCAGAACGAGAAGCTTGTACGGACTTCCGATCCGAATGCGATCTGGCTGCACGCAAAGGGCGTGCCCGCATCGCATGTGATCCTCGACGCAGCAGAACCGTCCCGCGAAACGCTGTATCTCGCCGCCATGATCGCTGCGTATCACAGCGGCGCGTCCGCATCCGAGAACGTCCCGATCGACTATACGCAGGTCCGATACGTCAAAAAGCCCGCAGGCGCACGTCCGGGCTTCGTCAATTATTTTCATCAGCACACGCTGTATGTCACGCCCTCGCTCAGCGAGATCGCGCCGTACCGTGTCGGGGAGGACAAATGAAGCTTTTACTTGCAACCAACAACGCGCATAAGGCGCAGGAGATCCGCGAGATCCTGAAGGACAGCTTTTCCGAAATCGCAACGATGCGTGAAGCGGGCATCGAGCTTGAGGTCGAAGAAACCGGAACGACCTTCCGTGAGAACGCGCTGAAGAAAGCGGTCGAAACGCTCGCATACGCCGGCGATCGCTTTGACGCCGTGCTTGCCGACGACAGCGGGCTTTGCGTCGACGCGCTGGACGGCGCCCCGGGCGTGTTTTCCGCAAGGTTTTCCGGCGAAGGGCACAACGACGCCGCAAACAACGCGAAGCTGATCCGGCTTCTCGCATCCGTTCCGGACGAACGCCGCACGGCAAAATTCTGCTGCTGCGTTGCGCTCGCAAGGCGCGGCATGGAACCGATCGTGGTACAGGGCGAGGTCGAGGGCACGATCCTGCATGCGTCCCGCGGCGAAAACGGCTTCGGCTACGATCCGTATTTCTATTACGCGCCGCTCGGCAAAAGCTTTGCCGAGCTGTCCGCCGAAGAAAAGAATGCGGTCAGTCACAGGAAACGCGCGCTGATGCTGCTTCGGGAGGCGCTCGATGTCGAAGATCGCGATCATATCTGATTCTCACGGCGGCATCGAAAACATTTTCTGTTTTATGGACCGTCTGAAAGGCGTCGATGCGCTGTACCATCTCGGCGATCACGCCGAGGACGCTGACGCGCTTGCCATGCGTCTGAACTGCGGGTATGTTGCGGTCCGCGGCAACTGCGATCCCTTTTCCGACGCGCCTCTTTCCTATGTCGTGCAATGGCACGGAAAGCGGATCCTTCTCCTGCACGGGCATACCGCATCCGGCAGGCTTGCGCTGCTTTACGCCGCGAAGGAAGCGCGTGCGGACGCCGTTCTGTTCGGGCATTCGCATGTTCCTTCGATCGAAACGGTTGAAGGTGTACTGATGCTGAATCCGGGTTCCCTCTCCCGCCCACGCAGTTCCGCCGGTCCGAGCGTCGCGCTGATGACGCTCACGGACGACTCGCTTACTGCCGAGCTTTTATTTGCCGCGCGACGTTAGTTCTGTATTATTCACAATTTTTCAACAGTTTTATGCATTGACAAGCCGGGTCAATGCCGATAAACTGTTATCATTGAATTGATCCGAAAGGTTTTTATAGACATGAAAAGAATCGTCTCCCTGATGATTGCCGTGCTGTTTGCAGTTTCGGCATTCTGTTTCTTCCCCGCCGCGCATACAGGCGCAGAGACCTTTGACCCGAATTCCGTTTACGAGCCGTATTATATCCTGTCGAACGCGGAGACGCCGACGGTCTCATACCGCGGGCTCGAACGCGAGGCGGACAAGCAGGTCTACCCTGCAAGCACGACCAAGATCCTGACCTGTATCGTCGCGCTTGAGAACGGCAATCCGGACGATATGGTCACCGTATCCGCGAACGCCGTCAATTTCGGCCGCGGCAATTCGCTGATGGGACTCGAGGAAGGCGATCAGTTTTCTCTGCGTGATCTTCTTTACGGCATGATGCTGCCTTCCGGCAACGACGCGGCGATCGCGATCGCAGAGCACATTGCGGGAAGCACCGAAGCGTACGCCGAGAAAATGAATGAAAAGGCGGCGCAGATCGGCATGACGCATTCCCATTTTGTGACGGTCCACGGCAAGCAGAACGACAACCATTACACGACCGTGCGCGACATGGCGCTTCTGACCGCGTATGCTTTGAACAAGAGCCCGAAAAGCGAGGAGTTCCGCAAGATCGTAAAGACCGGGATCTATACAACGACATCCGGTCCGCGTGAGATCCGGCTCGTCAATTCCAACCGCATGATCGTCGATACGCCTGCGACCGAAACGCTGCCGAACCCGATCTCCTGCCTCTATGCCGACGCGATCGGCATCAAGACCGGCGACACCACGAAGGCGGGCAAATGCCTGATCGCAGCAGCGGAACGCGACGGCGTGACGCTGATCGCCGTGCTGTACGGCGGAACGATCGGCGATCCCGAGTATAACGACGGCTGGAACGATGCGCAGAAGGACCGGTACAACGTCAAGCGGTTCAACGACGCCGCGGCGCTGTTCGACTATGCGTACGCCGATATGGTGCACACCGTTCGTTTCGGCGATCTTGTGGAGAAAGGATTAGAGAACACATTCGAGATCACCATCCCGAACGCATCCGCGGAGGATTCGCAGGGCGGCGTTCTGAAAGCATATACGGATATCTCCATGGATCAGATGATCTCGGTCATGCAGCCGGATCCGAAAGCAAAGGTCACCGATCTCAAGATCGATGCGAATTATCTGTTCACCGTGCAATACGCGCCGATCGGCGAAGGCTCCGTCGTCGGCAGCGTCGCATACGTATACAACGGCAAGACGCTTGCAAGCGGCAATCTGATTGCCGAGCGCAGCGTCAAGGAAGGTACGGCGCAGACCGACATTACGCCGGTCGGAAACGATTCGTCCGGGAACAATTCTTCCCCGATCACCGGCAATCTGATCGGAGACGCCAACGCGCCGAGCCTGAACCCAGACGATGTGAAGCCCATCGCCGAATCCGGCGGCTGCGGTCTGCCCGAGAATATGCGCTGGGTCCCCATCGTTCTTGCGATCGTCTTTGTCCTGCTGATCGTCTGCGTGGTATTGTTTATCCTCTACCTCCGCGCCGAAGCGAAGCGCAGACGCGCCGCCGCCCGCCGCAGAGCGCGTCAGCGCGCACGCGAATCCGGTCAGTATACCGACCGACGCTAAGGAGCCCATATGAAAAAAATCGTCCTCTGCCTGCTTTTGAGCATTCTGCTGCTTCCCTTCCGGGGGACAGCCGAAACAGACGAATCGACAGGATTCGACCTTGAAAAGCTTGCAGAGGACACTGTTTTTTTGGTCGATCTCAACGATCCCACCCACGCGATCCTCGGTCTGGAGCGCAACGCCGACGTCAGACGCTATCCCGCAAGCACGACAAAGATCATGACCTGCATCCTTGCGCTTGAGCTGAGCGATCCGGACGAACCCGTCAAGATCAGCAAGCGCGCCTGCAATCTTTCGGAACGCAACTCCAAAATGGGCGTCAAACCCGGCGAGACCTACCCGATGATCGATCTTTTGTACGGACTGATGCTGCCGTCCGGCAACGACGCGGCGATCGCGATCGCCGAGCATATCGGCGGCAGCGTCGAAAAGTTTGCCGACCTGATGAACGCAAAAGCAAAATCGCTGAACATGACCGGCACGCATTACAAGAATCCGCACGGACTGCATCATGCCGATCACTATACGACGGCGCGTGATCTGGCGCTACTGACCGCCTATGCATTCGACAACGACGAATTCCGCAGGATCGTTGCGACGGACGAATATAAGGCGGTCTCCTCCGACGGACGCGAGCTGATTCTGCGCTCCGCGAACCGTCTCCTGCGCGACGTCACCGCAAACACCTATACCCCGTATTCCTGTCTCTATTCCAACGCGATCGGCGTCAAGACCGGCGACACGCATCTTGCGGGCAAATGTCTTGTCGCGGCTGCGCAGAAGGGCGAGACCGTATATCTTCTGGTCCTGCTGCACGGCAAAAACGCGCCGGACAACCTGAAGGGTCGCGAAAAGGACGCCTATGCCGCGCAACGGTTCTATGACGCCATTGAACTGTTCGAGTATGCGTTCGAGCACGATGTGGTCACGCTGGACGCGGACGAGCTGATCCGCCGCTGTCTGCCGGAAACATACGCCGTTTCCCCCGATCCTTCCCGGTCATTGGCCTCTGAGATCCTGTACCGCATCGAATGGAGTGGGACCGATTCGCTGACGCTCCCGCGGTGGCAGGCGGACGCGTTTGCGCTGGATCCCTTCCCCGAGGAGCATATCCGCTACACGATCGATTCGTACTTTGCGCCCGTCGGATCCGCTGCCGGAACCGTTTCCGTCGTCATGAACGAACAGGTCGTTTTGCACGGCGTGCTGATCGCGGACGAGTATACCTATCCGCCTACGCCGGAACCCACAGAAGCGCCGATCTATGTCGTGACGGATGAAACGCCTGCAGCGACGCTTCCCGCGTCGACGACCGGCCCTACGCCCGAGTGGCGCCCGATCGCAACGGAACCGCCGGCACAAACCAGATCGTGGTTTTGGCAGCTGTTCCGCTGCAGTCCCGACAGCTAATCGAAAAACGGCAGTCCGAGCGCAAAAAACGTTCGCTTGCCCGCAATCCCGTCGACTTTCAGTCCGCAGCTTTTCTGGAACCGCTTTACGGCGCGTTCCGTTTTTTTACCGAAAACGCCGTCGGTCTGTCCCGGATCGAATCCCCTGTCCCGCAGCGCTTTCTGCAGCTCTTTCACGTCTTCTCCGCGCATGTAAGGCGATTGCAGGCGCAGCTCGCGCGAGCGGAAAAACGGCGGGCGCCCGAACCGGTCCCATCCGGAGATCCGGCTTTCGACGACGCCGACGTCTCTGCCCTTTGCTTCGATCACTCGATCCTCGTCGATCGCGTAGCCGACATGCACCGCGCGTCCGCCGCTCATCCGAAATGCCATGTCCCCTTCCCGCACCTCGCTTCGTCCGATCGTACGGCACAATTTTCTCAAACCGTCTGCATTCAGGTCGTGATCGATCAGATCCTTTTTCAGAAAAAAGTAGGTTCCGAGCCCCGAACAATCAAACGCGCGCAGTACGTCGCCGTATCCCTCGCGCACTTCCTTCTTCCAATGCGCGATCGCGCGGTCCGCGTTTCGCTTCGTCTTTTCCCGTTTCCGGATCCATTCCTCCGTGATCGTCGGCTTCTTCTGGCCCTGCGCGCCCCATACGTAGATGCTGTGATTTCGCACCTGTTCTTTGAGATATTCCGTAAAATCCGATGCCTTCATAACAAAACCTCCTCTTTATCCTATGATAAGAGGAGGTATCGGGGTGCGTGAAACGGATCACCACTTATTGAACACCTTTTCGGCAAAGCCGAGCAGATCGGTTATGCGTATCTCGCGTCCGTCGTCGAGCCTGACTGTACCGGAGAAGCGTCCGAACACCTGATGCTGGTCGGATCGGATCACAAGCACATTTGTATCAGACGCGCGATCAAACAGGGGTGTAAAGATCAGATCCAACCTGCCTGCATCGTCGGTGAAATGCCAGGGCGAAAGCAGATCGTCCGTGCCGTCCGACTTCTTCGGGATACCGAAATCGACGCGTCCGAGCTTGTGCGCGATCCCGTCGTAAAAGAGCATATTCTCGCTCGCCGCCGACGTATCGCCGAAGCCGTAACCGAGGTTAAAGCTGAACACGTGTCCGTCGATTTCGCCCTGCGCGGCGCTCCAGTACCACGTGTTTTTGTAGGTCCATACGCCTCTGCCCCAGTCGAGCAGTCCGAACGTATGCTTCGGATCGAGCTCCGTCCGTTCGTCGCCGATCGCAAAGAAGCCCTCTGCGCGCATGCCGATGATCTTCTGGTTGTAATAGAAATGACCGCGTTTTTGAAACGGCGTTGCGATCGTCATGGAATCCTTCGGTTCGTTCGTGAGAAGGATGTCGCAGGTAAACGGCTTGCCGTCCCGGAACGGATCGATCCGAAAGTGCAGTCTCCTGCCTCCTTCCGTATGTTCAAAGGATCCTTCCGCGTTTTTCAGCGTCTTTTTGACGTCGCCCGATGCAGACGAAGACGGGAATCCGGTCTTGCCCATCGGCAGCCAGAACATCGGCGACACGGTCGTTTCCGTGCAGGCTTCGAAATCAAGCACGGATGCGGACAAAAGTCCCATATACCCGTTGTCGTCGATCGTCAGCGCGACGCCGAACCGGTCGTTGGTGATGAGATAGTAATCCCATTCCTTGATCCGCCACTTCGGCGCTTTGATCGCCTTTCTGTCATACGTTTTCAAAAGCCCCGTTGCATAGCCGGGCTCAACGAGATTCCCCTGTCCGTTCAACAGCGGACCGGGTCCGAATCGATGCTGATCCATCGTTGCCTCCATCAAAAAAGAAGGGCGTTGCCGCCCTCCGTGTTTCTCTTACAGGCTCTGCGCGATCGCGACTGCAACTGCGACCGTCGCGCCGACCATCGGGTTGTTGCCCATGCCGATGAGACCCATCATCTCGACGTGCGCCGGAACGGAGCTGGACCCCGCAAACTGCGCGTCGCTGTGCATTCTGCCCATCGTATCGGTCATGCCATAGGACGCGGGACCCGCCGCCATGTTGTCTGGATGCAGCGTTCTGCCCGTGCCGCCGCCGGACGCAACGGAGAAATACTTCTTGCCGTTTTCGACGCACCATTTCTTGTAGGTGCCCGCGACCGGATGCTGGAAGCGCGTCGGGTTCGTGGAGTTGCCCGTGATGGAAACGTCGACGTTCTCGTGCCGCATGATCGCAACGCCCTCGTTGACGTCGTCCGCTCCGTAGCAGCGGACCTTTGCGCGTTCGCCGTCGCTGAACGGCTTCGTATAGACGATCTTGAGATCGCCGGTGTAATAATCATACTCCGTCTCGACGTAGGTAAAGCCGTTGATGCGGGAGATGATGTACGCAGCATCCTTGCCGAGACCGTTCAGAATGACCTGCAGCGGCTTGGTACGGACCTTGTTTGCGGTCCGTGCAATGCCGATCGCGCCTTCTGCAGCCGCGAAGGATTCGTGACCCGCGAGGAACGCGAAGCAGCTCGTTTCTTCACGAAGCAGCATTGCGCCGAGGTTGCCGTGACCCAGACCGACCTTGCGCTGATCCGCAACGGAGCCCGGGATGCAGAACGACTGCAGACCGATGCCGATCGCTTCCGCCGCCTCCGCCGCATTCGTGACGCCCTTCTTGTACGCGATTGCCGCGCCGACGGTATATGCCCAGCCCGCGTTCTCAAACGCGATCGGCTGAATGCCCTTGACGATGCCGTACGGATCCACGCCGTGCGCGTCGCAGATCGCCTTCGCTTCTTCGAGATCCTTGATGCCGTATTCGTTCAGCACCTTCGTGATCTTGTCGATTCTTCTTTCATAACCTTCAAACGTAATCATGGGGCACCTCCGTTATTCCTTGCGCGGGTCGATGACCTTGGCGGCGGTCGCGAACCGTCCGTAGGTCCCGATGTTCTTCTCGAACGCTTCCTTGGGATCCATGCCCTTCTTGATCGCGTCCATCATCTTGCCGAGGCTTACGAACTGGTAGCCGATGATCTCGCCTTCCTCATCGAGACCGATCTTCAGAACATAGCCCTCCGCCATTTCGAGGTATCTCGGTCCTTTTGCCTTCGTGCCGTACATCGTGCCGATCTGCGAACGGAGTCCCTTGCCGAGGTCCTCAAGTCCTGCGCCGATGGTCAGACCGTCGTCCGAGAACGCACTCTGGCTTCTGCCGTAGACGATCTGCAGGAACAGCTCGCGCATCGCGGTGTTGATCGCGTCGCACACGAGGTCGGAGTTCAGCGCTTCGAGGATCGTCTTGCCGGGCAGGATCTCCGCCGCCATCGCCGCGGAATGCGTCATGCCGGAGCAGCCGAGCGTTTCGACGAGCGCTTCCTCAATCACGCCTTCCTTGATGTTCAGCGTGAGTTTGCAGGCGCCCTGCTGCGGCGCGCACCAGCCGATACCGTGCGTTAATCCGCTGATGTCCTTGATCTCCTTTGCTTTGACCCACTTACCCTCCTCGGGGATCGGAGCCGGTTCATGCTTCGCGCCTTTTTTGACGCATACCATTTCTTCCACGTCACGGGAATACTGCATGGATGATAGTCCTCCTTTTTCTTCGGGCGCGAATTACACGCTTTCCCGGATTATGCGGATACTATATCATATTTATTTCATCTTCGCAAGACGGGATTTCTGTGTTATAATGATTTCGGAGGTGGTTTCTTACGCATCTGATCCCGATTATTCTGACGTCTGTTTTGTTTTTCTGCGCATCCGTGCTGCATCTCGTTGCGTGCTACTTCCGGCTTCCGAAGATCCGCACCGTCACCAAGGTGCTGCTGATGCCGCTTTTGTGCGCTCTGTACCTTGTTGCCGCGCCGGAATGGAAGCTGCTTGTCGTTGCCGCGCTGTTGTTCGGCTGGATCGGCGATATCTTCCTTCTGTTCAAAAACGGACGGATCTTTATGCTGATCGGCATCTGTTCCTTTGCGATCGGACATATTTTCTATATCGGCGCCATCCTGTCCCGTCATCCAGCACCGCATGTGCTGATGCTGATCCCGATCGCGTTCTGCGCGGTCTGGCTGACGTTCGTGTATAAAAAGCTCATTCCCTATGCGCCGAAGTCCCTCCGAAAGCCCGGCTTTCTCTACGCGCTGCTGCTTTCGTGGACCGGACTTTCCGCGCTGTACGTCCTGCTTGTGACGCAGCAGCTTCCGTATCTGATCGCATTTATCGGCGGTCTGTTCTTTATGCTCAGCGATACGATTTTAACCGGTCAGCAGTATCGCAAGGAACTGAAGCACGGCAACTTTTATGTGATGCTGACCTATATTCTTGCGCAGGGGCTGATCGTGCTCGGTCTCGCGCTGACGGGAGGAATGTAAATGGAGCTTGCCGCATTGATCGTTTCCGGCGTGACGCTCGTCGTCATGCTCGTCATCCTGATCGTTCTTTTGCTCAACAATCGAAAGGACGGTTCTTCCGAGCTTCGCATGGAGCTGAACAGCAGCCTCGAAACGTTCGGCAGAACGATCTCGGAGAATCAGCGGACCGCATCCGACGCGCAGGAAAAGCGCCTTTCGAGCATGGAACGGAACAACGCGCTCGATTTCGAGCGCCTGCGCAAATCGCAGGAAGACCGCATCCGTTCGCTCGAACAGACCAACGAACAAAAGCTCGAAGCGATCCGTCAGACGATGGAGCGGCGTCTTTCCGCGATCCAGGACGAGAACGCGGAAAAGCTTGCGGACATGCAGAAGATCGTCGACGAAAAGCTCGAAAAGTCGCTTGAAACCCGTATTACGGAATCCTTTAAGCTCGTGTCTTCGCAGCTCGAACAGGTCTATAAGGGGCTTGGCGAGATGCAGACGGTCGCGGCGGGTGTGACCGATCTCAAGAAGGTCCTCTCGAATGTCAAGACGCGCGGCATCTTAGGCGAAACGCAGCTAAACGCAATCCTTTCCGAGATCCTGTCCCCCGAGCAGTATGAATGCAACGTCGCGACCAAGCCGGGCTCCGGCGAACGCGTCGAGTTTGCGATCCGTCTTCCGGGCGACGGCGAAACGCCGGTCCTTCTTCCGATCGACGCAAAGTTCCCGGGCGAGACCTTCGCGCAATTGCAGGACGCGTATGAAAGCGGCGATCCGGACGCGGTTGCGCAGGCGGCAAAGATGCTCGAGATCCGTCTGAAATCCGAGGCAAAGGACATCCGCGAAAAGTACATTGACCCGCCGCACACGACCGACTTCGGCATCCTGTTCCTGCCGTTTGAGGGGCTTTACGCCGAGGCGGTCAACCGCGGATTCATCGAGGAGCTGCAGCGGACGTACCGCATCAATGTGACCGGTCCGAGTACGATGGCGGCGTTTCTGAATTCCCTGCAGATGGGCTTCCGCACGCTTGCGATCCAGAAGCGTTCGAGCGAGGTCTGGCAGGTCTTGGGCGCGGTCAAAACCGAGTTCGGGAAGTTCGGCGAGATCCTTGAGAGCTCGCAGCGGAAGCTTCGCCAGGTCAACGACGATCTCGACACGCTGATCGGCACGCGCACCCGCGCGATCAACCGCAAGCTCAAGGATGTTGAAAAGCTCGATTCCTTCGATTCCGGCAGCCTGCTGGATTCCTAACCGACAACCATCTGTAAAGGCACCGGAAACGGTGCCTTTTGTCAATCTTTTGCGTTATGATTCTTCCTTTGGGTTGCCGAGTTCGAAAACCATTTCAAATATGGCTGACGCCGATAGCCAGGAAATGACGCAGCTTACAATCGGAATCAATGGAACAATCCAAAGATGAGTCGGCTTTTTTATATGATACAGTAGCACAACGTGATAGCGATATACAGTACGTTCAGGATTAGAGTAAGCGTATCCGGTAAAACACGATACTCAATCCATGTATTGCTATCATCCGCTGCAATCAGTTTCCCATGCAGTACCGCAGCCGGACCGGAATAGAACATCGATCTTTTTGCGAACAGATGAATTGTTTCGTCATCGGAAGTTCCGAAAAGCATATTCGGCGTACACGGGCAGGAAAAGCCCCATTTCGCAGGGGGAAACGTCCTGACCCGCATTTTCAGCGATTCTGCCAACCGATCCTTTGCGACAGGAACCTTCAATGTATATTTTTTGAAAAGTAATTGATATATCACGATTTATTCCTTCGCGTATTTCTCAAACCAGTTCGTGATCTCGGTAAGACGGCGGATGCGGTGCTTCGGCTTGCCGGAGCGGGACAGCTCGTGATTCTCGCCGTGGAACACGCAGATGCGCGCGGGAATGCCGCGGTCTACCAGCGCGGCGTACATCTGCAGCCCCTGATCGAGCGGACAGCGATAGTCCTCGTCGGAATGGATGAACAGCGTCGGCGTTTTCACGTTCTTCGCGTATTTCAGCGGGCTGTGCTCCCAAAGCTTGTCGTGGTCGGTATAGAAATCCGCGTGGTTCTGATCGCCGACGAAGTAGTAGCCGATGTCGGAAATGCCGTTGAAGCTCAGCCAGTTCGAGATCGACCGCTGCGACGCGCACGCGCAGAAGCGGTCTGTGTGCCCGATGATCCAGTTCGTCATAAAGCCGCCGTAACTGCCGCCCGTTTCGCACACGCGCATGGGGTCGATCGCGGGATACCGGCGCAGTACCTCGTCGCAGAAGTCCATGAGGTTTTGATAATCCGTCTCGCCGTAATGACCCATGATGTCCGCAAACGCGTCTCCCCTGCCGTCCGAGCCCTTCGGATTGCAGAAGAACACGAAATAGCCGAGCCCCGCCCATACCTGCATCTCATGATAGAACACCGTGCCGTAGACGGTTTTCGGACCGCCGTGGATATCGAACACCGCGGGATATTTCTTGCCCGGATCGTAATCCTTCGGCTTCAGCACCCAGCCGTCGATCTTCCAGCCTTCGCTTTCCACCGAGACCGGTTCGCATTTTGCAACGTACTTGTCTTTGAACGCGTCGTCGTTGAAATGCGACAGTTTTTTAAGTTCGCCCGTTTTCAGGTTCTTTGTATAAAGCTCCTGTAAGCTGCCCTCGTACAGCGCGATGAACAGCGCTTCTTCTTTTTCCGGATGGATCGCTACGGCATCGATGGAGCCGATTTCCGTCGCGATCGGAACATTGTTCCCACGAAGGTCCAAAGCGTACAAATGCGAGCTCTCAAAGCGCGTGGTGATGTAATACAAGCGATCGTCCGTTCCGATCATGCTCTCCCCGCCGCCGTGCCGCACGTCGGATCCGACCGAGTTCCAAAGGCTCTCGGTGTTTTCGTACAGCAGGGAAAGCGCACCGGTTTCACGGTCGACGGTATAGAAGTCGACGTTCTCGTTTAAGCCGATATCCTTGCCCTCGGTCGCCGTCATCACAAGGGTTTTGCCGACGGCCTTAATGCGATCCACGTAATAGCCTGCATACTCCCGCAGCAAACGCACCTCGCCGGTGCATCCGTCCATCACGTACAGTTTCGGGTGCGTGAGGTCCCGCCTTGCGGTATAGCTGTCGCCGAGGAAATAAACCGAATCGCCGATCGTCTCGATCGCGTCGACCGAGAAGAACGGCTCGGTCACGCGTCTGATCTCCTTCGCGTCCGCCGAAACAAGGAACAACGCCGTCCGGCTCTTGTTGATGATCCCCCCGCCGTTGAACCAGTACGGCAGCTCGTCGAACACCTCATAGTCCGCGTCATCCGCATAGCCTTTTTCGACCTTTTCGCGGTCCTCTTTGCTCATACAGTAATAATCCGGCGCGTTCGCGTCGATCGTGCCGAGTACGGCATACGCGCCGTTCGGCAGTTTTTTGATCCAGTCGGCGGAAAGCGGCAGAGTGAAGGCATGCAACGCCTCGCCGCCGGACAAACGCAAGCGGTAAAAGGCAGTAAACTGCTCCTTCTTTTCCGCGCGCTTCTTTTCGGATGCGGAACGCACCGCCGGGAACAGGATCGTATCCTCGTCCTCCCAGAAATACCGCGCCTCCTTGCCGAGATCGGTCAGTTGTCTCAGCTCGCCGTCATAGAGCCAGAGGCGGCTTTCATAGCAATTCTCGTCTTCGTTGCAGTTCGACACGACAAAGGCGGCACGCTTGCCGTCCGGCGCATATTTGACGTTGGAAAGGTATTTGTAATGCAGAAAATCACGGATGCCGATCGGTTCCATAAAGCTTCTCCTTTGCTTGTTTGATCCCATTGTAACGGGTTTCCGTCCGGATTGCAAGCAAAAGAAAAAGAACAGCAAAAAAGCTGTTCTCCGATCGGTCTGATCAGTTGATGGCGCTTTCCGAATAGAGCATCGAAAGCGACAGATACACGCCCGCAAGCATATCCGTTCCGCCGCCCAAGGGCAGCGCCGCAATGCGGTTCGCCGCAGAGACAAGCACGGAATACGGCGCGTCGGACAGGACGTTGCGAACGAGCACGAACAGGTCCTCGGAAACGAGCCCTTCCCCGCTTTGCAGCAGAAACGCGCCGGACAACTCGGTCGTACGCGACGCGGCCGCGCCTGCAAGCGCGCGCGTCATTTCGAGGACGCGGCTGAAGCTTCTGCCGAGCGCTGCGGAGAGCGCTGCATAGCCTGCGATATAGCCGCACAGAAGCCGGTCTGCCGAAGGAATGAGCCCGACGCCGATCCCGGCGATCGCGGATGCCGCTTCGCTGCATTCGACGGGATCCTGTTCCCGGAACGCCGCGTGCAGACGCGGCAGCAGCGGTTTGATCACGGCGGAGAATTCATTGGGCTTGGTATCGGCGACAAGGGGGCTCAGATCGTCCGTTTTCGCGTTCGTTTCGATCACGTGCAAAATATGCCGGAGACGGATGTCGTAATCGTTCGGCAGAAACACGGCGCGGATCGTATCGAGCGAAAGGTCGTAGTCGGTCGATTGCGACAGGTCGAGCACAAGCTCGCATTCTGGGATCTCGATGCGCTCGCTGCCCATCAGCACCTGCATGCCTTCCTCGATCTCGCAGCGTGTGAACGGCTTGACGGACGAAACAATGGTTGAAAACGGCGCGAGACAGTGCGCGTTGGACAGGATCGAGATCATGCCGATCGACGTGCTCAAATAGATCGCGTCCGGATAGACGGCGTATACCGTCCCGTCGTAGTTTCCCATACGAAGGTAGGCATGCAGTCGTTTGCAGATTTTTCTCGCTGTTTCCGTCATAAAAGGTACACCTTGCGCGCGTATACGCGTATATACAATATCAGATTACTGTTATTTTACCGCGATTTTTCCGGTTTGTAAAGATTTTACCGCGGTCTCTGCGTCAATTGAATATGAATAGAATGTAAATTTATTCACGAATTGTGTCGAAACGCAAAAAGGAAGCCGGTTTCGGCTTCCTTCGGATCTTTCGGAACGCTTATTCCTCCGAGTCCTTGTCCGGAATGTGCAGCTCGATCGGCTCGTTGCAATTCGGGCAGATCAGTCCGTTCGGAGAATCGAGCATGTCCTGATCGAAATAGATGGTCTCGCCGCAGTTCGGGCAAACGATCTCGAAGAAATCGTCGTCGTCGAACGAGTCTTCTTCCTCGTCTTCTTCCTCGTCGCCGTACAGGAAATCGTCGTACTCGTCAAGATTCTCAAAGATCTCGTCGATGCTGTCATCGATGTCCGCAAGCGCATCCTCGTGATCCGCCATCTCCTCCGCAATGACGTCGAGCGTATCGACGATCGCCGTAAAGAGCTTCGCGTATTTGTCCTCGTGGATGTTCAGACCTTCCATCAGGCCGTCCAGGTATGCGACTTTTTCAGAAATTCTGCTCATGCTGCACCTCCGAATAATAGTAGTATGTGATTACACGCGGGACATGTATTCGCCGGTTCTGGTATCGATGCGGATGATATCGCCTTCGTTGACGAACAGCGGGACCGCAATGTGATAGCCGGTCTCAACGACCGCGGGCTTGGTCGTGCCGGTCGCGGTGTCGCCCTTGAAGCCGGGCTCGGTCTCGGTGACCTTGAGCTCGACGAAGTTCGGCGCTTCGACGGAGAACGCGCTGCCCTTGTAGAAGCGCATCTTGACCTGATCGTTCTCTTTGATGAAGTCGATCGCGTCTTCGACCTGCTCGAAGTTCAGCGGGATCTGCTCATAGGTCTCGATGTCCATGAAGTAGTAGAGCTCGCCGTCGGAATACAGGTATTCCATGTCCTTGGTTTCAATGTGTGCCAGCGGGTACTTGTCCGTCGGGCTGAAGGTACGCTCCAGCACTGCGCCGGTCATAACGTTCTTGAGCCTGGTGCGAACGAACGCCGCGCCCTTGCCCGGTTTTACGTGCTGAAAGTCGGAAATCGACCAAACGACGCCGTCGATCTCAACCGTCACGCCCTTGCGGAAATCGCCTGCCATAATCATAAGTATGTCCTCCCAATTTGATTCCTTGTTTTGTTAAATATGCTGCAGCTCTTTGGTTGCATGCGCAAAGTTCAGCTTACCGTCCTTCGTGACCACACAGCAGTCCTCGATGCGGACGCCGAACTTATCTTCGATGTAGATGCCGGGCTCGACCGTGATCGTCATGCCTTCGGTAAAGACCGTATCGCCGGTGACCGATGCGCGCGGCTCCTCATGGATCAAAAGTCCGAAGCCGTGACCGAGCGAATGACCGAAGCAGTCGCCGTAGCCCTTTTCCTTGATATAGTCGCGCGCGATCGCATCGAGCTCCTTGCCGGTGATGCCCGGTTTCAAAGCGTCGAGCGCGCGGGTCTGCGCCTCAAGAACGCTGTTGTAGATCTCCTCCGCGAACGGATCGACCTTGCCGACCGCAAAGGTGCGCGTCATGTCGGAATGGTATCCGTTGTACATACAGCCGTAATCGAGAACGACAAGATCGCCCTCAGTGAGCTTTCTTTCGCCCGGGACTGCATGGCACATCGCGCCGTTCGGACCGGAACCGACGATCGTTTCAAACGAGGGACCTTCGCTGCCGAGCTTTGCGCAGATGTACTCGAGCTCTGCGGCAACGCGGCGTTCGGTCATGCCGGGCTTGACGACTTTCAGAAGCTCATAAAAAGCCTCGTCCGCCATGGACTGCGCCTTTTTAAGACACGCGATCTCGTCCTCGCTCTTGACGATGCGAAGCAGCGAAAGCTCCTTGGCAAACGGGACGAGCTCTGCGCCGAGTTTAGAGAACGCTTCATAGCCCGCGTAGCTGACGTAATCTTCCTCAAAGCCCATGCGCTTGACGTTTTCGGAAGCGATGATCTCCTTGAGCTTTTCGTTGTGCGCCGCGCCTGCGACCTCGAAGATCTCGCAGCAGTCGCCGGACTGCGCCTTTGCCTGAATCGTGTAGCGGAAGTCGGTCAGAAGCGCCGCGCGGTTTTTCGTGATCAGAACGCTTGCGTCCTCACTGGTGAAGCCGGAAAAATAGCGGATCGCGGTCACGGATTTCAAAAGAACCGCGTCCAGTTCCGCACGTTCCATTTCGGCGCGAAGCCGAATGATACGATCGTTCATAACATCCTCCATCTTTGACTATAACATAGGTATTATAGCCGATTCCCGTTCCGTTTGCAACCCCCGAACGAAAAAAACTGCTTCCCCGGAAGAAAGCAGTTTGATTTGATTTCACGGATCAGGTGTTCATCCGCCTTGTCAGCGTCTCAAACGTCTGCTCGAGCACGGGAACGGGACGCCAGGCGCAGCCGATCGGCACGCCGGGGCGGTTGTCGCCGTGGAAGTCGCTGCCGCAGGTCACCATCAGGTGATACTGCCGCGCGATCGAAACGTACATCTCCGTCTGCCGCGGCGTGGACGTCGGATAATAGGCTTCGAGCCCCATCAGTCCGAGGTCGTACAATTCGCGGATCAGTCCGTGCGGGTTGTCGCGGATGTGACACGGATGCGCCAGGATCGGCAGCCCGTCGGCGAGATGGATGATGTCGATGACCTGCTGCGGCGTGAATCGCGGCTCGGTATAGTAGCCGACCGTGCCGGGACGCAGGTATTTCGCAAACGCGTCGCGTACGTCGTTCGCGTAGCCGCCCTTGATCAGCGCGTGCGCGATATGCAGCTTGGTCGTCACAGATTCGGGACGTCCGACCAGCGGCTGAACGTCGTAGCCCGCCTCTTTGAGCTTTCCGTAGATGATCTTGTTGCGGCGCTCGCGGCGGTCGCGCGCGATTTCGAGCGCGCGCAGAAGCGTCGGATTGTTCGGGTCGACGTCGAGCCCGATGATATGCAGCTCATGCCGCCACTCGTTGTCCATTTCCACGGCGGGCAGCACGGGAACGCCGTATTCCTTCCCCGCTTCGAGCGCTTCCGAAACGCCCATGATATTGTCATGGTCCGTCAGCGCAAGCAGCCTGATCTTGCCGCGCGCGGCGGCGCGAACGATCTCCGTCGGCGTTGCCGTACCGTCGGAGACGCAGCTGTGCGTATGCAGATCAAAGCGGTTTTCTTCCATCGGGCGTTATGCTTCCGTTTCCTGTTCTTTCGGTTCCTCCGCGGTTAGCGGCGCTTCGGTCTCCGGCTGTGCCATGACCGCGTCCGCATCCTCGCCTTCCAGCACTCGGACGAACTGCTCGCCGGTCACGCGCTCATACTTCAGCAGCATTTGCGCGCAGGCGTCGAGCGCATCGCGATGCTCGGTCAGGATCTTTTCCGCGCGTTCGTACTGTCCCTCAAGGATCGAGCGGATTTCGGCGTCGATCTTTGCGGAGAGCGCTTCGGAATAGTTCTTCGAGTGTCCCCAGTCCTTCGCGATGAAGACTTCGGTGTCTCCGCCGACAAAGACCGGACCGACCGCGTCGGACATGCCGTATTCTTCGACCATCTTTCGGGCGGTCTGCGACGCCTGTTTAAGGTCCTGCACCGCGCCGGTGGAAACGTCCGTGAACACGATCTGCTCCGCAACGCGTCCGCCCATGCGCATGCAGATATCGTCGAGCATGTGCGATTTGAGCATGTGGTGGATGTCCTCTTTCGGCAGCGTCATCGTATAGCCCGCCGCCCATCCGCGCGAAATGATGGAGACCTCGTGCAGATCGTCACAGTTTTCGAGCTCGTGCGCGAGGATCGCGTGTCCGCATTCGTGGTATGCGGTGATCTTTTTATCCTTCTCCGTCACGACGCGGCTCTTCTTTTCGGGACCCATCTCGACGCGGTTGACCGCTTCCTCAAGATCCGCCTGCGTGATCTCTCTGCGATGATCGCGCGTGCAGAGGATCGCCGCCTCGTTCAGAATGTTTTCAAGATCCGCGCCGGTAAAGTACGGCGTGCGGCGCGCGAGCGTCTTGAGGCTGACGTCCTTTGCAAAGCGCTTGTTGCGCGCATGGATCTTCAGGATCTCCTCCCTGCCCTTGACGTCGGGATAGCTGACCGTAATACGGCGGTCGAACCGTCCCGGACGCAGCAGCGCCGGGTCGAGGATGTCCGCGCGGTTGGTCGCCGCCATGACAATAATGCCTTCGTTGGCGGAGAAGCCGTCCATTTCGACAAGCAGCTGGTTCAGCGTCTGTTCACGCTCGTCGTGTCCGCCGCCTAAGCCCGCGCCGCGCTGACGTCCGACAGCGTCGATCTCGTCGATAAACACGATCGCGGGCGCGCTGCGTTTGGCGGTCTCAAACAGATCGCGCACGCGGGAAGCGCCGACGCCGACGAACATTTCGACAAAGTCGGAACCGGAGATGCTGAAGAAGGGAACGCCCGCTTCGCCTGCGACGGCTTTCGCCATCAGCGTTTTGCCCGTGCCCGGAGGGCCGACGAGCAGGACGCCCTTCGGGATGCGCGCGCCGTTTTCGGTAAAGCGCTTGTGGTCGCGCATGAAGTCGACGACTTCCTTGAGCTCCTCTTTTTCCTCGTCGAGACCCGCCACGTCATTGAACGTGACCTTATCCTTGCTCGGATCGTTGAGCCTTGCGCGGGATTTCGAGAAGTTCATGACCTGCCTGTCGCCGCGCTGACGGTACAGGAACAGAACGACGAGCCCGCCGAGCAGCAGAAGCGGCAAAAGCTGGATCGCGATGTACCACCAGGGCGTGCCTTCGGGCAGCGCGCTCTGCATGACAAAGTCGTAGTCGGTCGTGGTGACCTTCTCCGCGTCGATCCCTTTCTTTTCGGAAACGAGCGTGCCCATGTATTTCGAGAACAGACTGTTGTCGAGATACATGACGAAATCGGCCCTGCCCGGCAGCTTCGTCGCGTCGTATTCGCTGGTCTGCAGCAGTCCGTAATACGTGCCGCCGTCGATGACCTCGTAGACCGCCTTGATCTGATCGTTCTTGTAATATTCCGCGAACTCCGCGAACTTGATCTCCTTAGGTCCCTTCGAGGAGCAGCCGTTGGTGACCATGAATACGAGCAGCATCAGAATCCCGGCCCACACGAGCATCGTAATGATGCGGCGCCCCGTGAAGCCGGATTTGCCGGTCTGGTTGTTGTTTTGATTGTTCGGATTGAATTCCAAAATGTCCTCCGTTCAGGGGCGTATGCCCCATCTATCCGGGATCAGCTGTAGATCTCGGGCTTTAAGACGCCCACATAGGGCAGGTTGCGGTATTTTTGCTTATAATCGAGGCCGTAGCCGACGACAAACTTGTTCGGGATCACGAAGCCGCAGTAATCCGGCGTGATCTCGCATTCGCGGCGCTCCGGCTTATCCAGGAAGCAGCAGGTGCGGATCGAAGCGGGCTGCCGTTCCCAGAGCAGACGGGTCAAATATGAAAGCGTAAGACCGCTGTCCATGATGTCCTCCGCAATGAGAACATGCTTGCCGGTGATGCTCGAATCCATGTCCTTCGTGATCCGGACAATGCCGCTGGTCTTCTGCGCGTCGCCGTAGCTCGAAATCGCCATGAAGTCCATCTTTGCGTGCACCGTGATCGCGCGGATGAGGTCCGCGAAGAAGATGCTTGCGCCCTTCAGCACGCACACGACGATGATCTCCTGTCCGTCATAGTCCTTCGAGATCTGATCGCCGAGCTCCTGTACGCGTTTTTTGATCTGTTCTTCCGACAGCAGAACTTCCTCGATGTCCTGCGCCATGAATGCCTTGCCCCACATAGTCAGTCCTCCTCATAATGATAATGCAGAATATGCTTTGAATCCGCGCGGACGCGCATTCTGTCATCCACCGTATGTCCCGCCGCCCAGACGATCCCTGCTTCGTCGCACAGGATCGGCGTCGTCCGCTCGAACCGCGGGACCTTTCTGTCCGTCAGATAGTCGCTCAGAAGCTTTGATCCCTGCATGCCGAACGGCGTGAACCGATCACCCGGCTGCGGGTTTCTGGCAACGACGTCTCCCTTGAGCATGTCCTCGTCGACATACGCGTCAAAGGCGCCGCACGGAAGCTTTGCCGTTTGGACGCGTTCCGCGGAAAGCGTGCCGCCCGGCAGTCTGACGCTGCCGGTACGCGGTACAGGAACCGAAAACGGCGCGCGATCGGGTTTTCCGATGCGCAGACGCTCCGCGTCCAGCCATGCGACGACGCCGTTTTTCAGCGTCGCTTCGTCCCCGGTCGATCCGCGCAGAAGCGCGTCGAGGCGGTCGAGGTCCGCGGCCGTGAAATCCCGATACGGAAGCAGGTCGCGCAGGACCCGGAGCCGAACGGGACGCGGCAGCGCAAGGAGCTTTTGCCGGTCCGAGCCGCAGGTCTTTTTCGCTTCCGCAGCCAGCGCGTTCAGAAAATCCGCATCCTCCGCAATGTGTGAAGCCGCATCGGAAAGCGCTTTCTTCGCGGCCGGATTGACCGTTTCGAGCGCCGGAAGGACGTTCAGCCGGATCCTGTTCCGC
>CAMVGD010000022.1 GCA_947166925.1 uncultured Clostridia bacterium
GTTCTGTCCGTCGTACGTCGTTGTGTTCTGCGTACCCTTGATCTTCACCGTGATCTCGCGCGGATCGATCTTCTGGTAGCCGTCTTCTTCAATCACAAACGTGACCGTGAAGTTGCTGTCGTTGTTTACAAAGTGCTCCGGCGTCAGATCCATATCCGTCTGACCCTTCTCTGTGCGCTCTGCATGCGCTGTCTTGCCTTCCGCAAGCGCTACGTTGCTCACATCGTACAGCGTATCTTCCGTCGTCGCCGTGAATCCGTTGACTTCGTGGTTCTGTCCGTCGTACGTCGTTGTGTTCTGCGTACCCTTGATCTTCACCGTGATCGCGTGCGGCGTGATCTTCTGGTAGCCGTCCGTGACTTCGAAGACAACATTCGTGAAGTTCGGGTTCGTGTTCACGAACATATCGGCAGTGAGACCCATGTCGGTCTGACCGTCTGTGTCTTCACCCTCAACGACATTGGTACGGGATGCTGTCGCAGTACCGTTGAACTCAAAGTCGCTGTTTACATTGTAGAGATTCGTGCTCGCCGTTGCGGTGTAGTCGCTGACGGTGTGCACATTGCCATCGTACGGATCTGTGCTGTTGTTGCCGACGATCGTGACGGTCACCGTAATCGGTGTGATGGACAGCTCGCCGTATTCCGTCGTGACGTTGGTGTAGAAGTCCTGATTGTCGATAACGTAGCTGAACGTGTTGTTGTCCTGCTGATTATCGCTGACGTCTCTGACGCCGCCCGCGGTCGACGTGATCGTGAGCTTGTCGCCCGTCGGGAGCGTGAAGATGAGACCGTTCGAGCCTTCGTCCGCCGTGATCGTCTTCGTTTCCGTGACGTCGCCGTTGTCGTCAAGCACGTCATAGGTGACCGTGTAGACGTCCTCCTTATGGGTCTGTCCGTCGTACGGCCATTCCTTCGTTGCGGACGTGATCTTGATCGGCAGGTCCGTCGGGTTGATCTTCAGTTCGCCGTCGATGACGTTGAACTGGATCGTGTAGTTGTTGCCGTACGCCGCCATGAACGCATCGTACTCGAAGCTGCTCTGGGCAAGACCCATCGGATACGTGCCCGGATTCTTCTTCGTGACCTCTGCGGTGACGCCGCTTGCAAGACTCAGCGCGAAGCCGTCCGGCTCGCTGTTGTCCGAAGTGCCGTTCGCATCGTATTCGATTTCGCCGACGAGCTCGTCGCCGTCCTCAGTCCACCAGCCGTCGTATTCGACGACGTAGCCGGAGACGGTCTTGTTCTGGCCGTCGTAATCATATTCCGCCTTGTTGCCGCGGATGGTGATGATCAGCGGCGCCTTGGTGATCGTCAGCTTGCCGTTGACGATGGTGACGTCGTAGTTATCGACGCCGCCGCTGACGATCGGGTTGGTCGCGACGATCTTGTCGGTATAAACTCCGACGTCCGTCTCATTGCCGTTCAGCGTGATGCTGTCGAGCGTATCGCCGCCCACAAGACCTTCGACCGTGACCTTGTCCGCGATCGTGACGGTCTGACCTTCTTCGCCGAAGGTGACCGGCGTCGTGGTGTAGGTTGCGTTGCTCTCGCCCTGCGGCGTGCCGTTGTAGGTATAGCTCTGGTCGATGACCGTGATGGTCAGCTGCGCCTTGTTGATCAAGAGCCAGCCGTCGGTGACGGTGAATGTGACCGTCTCGAAGTTCGGATCGTTGTAGCTGAAGTTATCCTTGTCGAGACCCATCGGGTAATTGCCGACGTCCTTCTCGGTGATCGTCGTCGAACCGTTGTAGACGATCTTGCTCGCGTCGAACAGGTTGCTGTTGCCCTGCGCTTCGTAGCCCTCGACCGTGTAGTTCGAGCCGTTGTACGTCTTGGTATCCGTATGACCGGTGATCGTGATCTCGAGGTTGATCTTTTCGATGATCAGCTTGCCGACGTTGGTATAAACAACGTAGTTGGTGGTGTTGGACGAGCCGGTCTGGATCGTCGTGTCACCGCTCTTGATGACCAGCGTACTGACGTCGAATTCGCCGTTGTTGTATGTGCCCGCGTTCGTGCCGGCGGCGGGGGTGTAATCGATCGAAAGGGTCTGACCGGAAACAAGACCGTCGATCTCGTATTCGGTCGCCGAGCCGGAGACGAAGCCTTCGATGTCGTAGCCGTACTGCTCGCTGCCGTTGTACGGGAGCGTGCGCTCTTTGACCGTGATGGTCAGCGTTCTCTGGCTGATCATCAGGATGCCGACGGTCGTCATGCCGTTCACGGTGAACTGCGCGGTGACGTCGTTGCCGTTCGCGTCCTTGATGACGGGCGTACCCGAAAGCTTATTGAAGTATGCGCCGACGTTGACCTCGACCGGGTTCGTCGTCGTGACGCCGGTCATAGTGTAGGTGATGCCGTTCACGGCGAACGTGACCGCCGTGCCGGTGCCGCCGTTCTCAACTTCCGCGTCCGCGCCGGTGAGCTTGAAGCCCGCCGCCGTGTGCTCCTCACCGTCGTAGACCGTGGTGAAGCTGTTCGGGGTCAGCGTGATCTCGAACTTCGTGGTGCGGTCGGTGATGGTCAGGGTGCCGGGCACGGTGCTGATCGTGTAGTCGTTCGCGTCGGTGCCATCGTTCAGCGTGTAGGTGAACGTGTTCTCGCTGCTGCCGACGACCGTGCGGGTACCGGTGACGTCATAGGTCGCGCCTTCGCCGGAGACGAAGCCGTCGCCCGAGACCGCGACGTTGCTGTTCGTCAGCGCGGTGCCGTCGTATTCCTTGCTGTCGGTTGCGCTCGTCAGGGTGACGGAGCGCTTCGTGATCTCCTGATAACCGTCGGTGACGGTGAAGGTCACGTTGAAGTTATTGTTGTTGTTCGCAAACTGACCCGCCGCAAGGCCCATCATGGTCTTGCCGGTCGCGTCGCCGTTCTCGACCACGTGCGTACGCGCTGCGCTCGCCGTGCCGGAGAACGTGAAGTCATTGTCCACGTCATACAGCGCGGAGCTTGCGGTCGCGGTGTAGCCGCTGACCGATTGTTCACTGCCG
Organism: uncultured Clostridia bacterium; assembly: GCA_947166925.1. GTDB lineage: Bacteria > Bacillota > Clostridia > Christensenellales > CAG-138 > UBA3792. The sequence goes on from CAMVGD010000022.1 coordinate 2,993, forward strand.
TTGTACATATCGGAGCTGTTCGCGCCGACGATGGTGACAGTGATGTCGATCGGCTTGATCTCGAGGCTGCCGTCCTTCGCGATCACGAACACGACGTTGCCGAAGTTCGCGTTGTTGTTCGTGAAGTTCGCGGACGTCAGGTTCATGTAGTACGTGCCCGCATCCGTCTTGGTGAGCGTCGACGTGCCGCTGAAGCTGAAATCGCTCTCGTGATAGTTCGGATCGCTGATGGAGACGTCGTAGCCGGTGACCGTATGCGAATTGCCGTCATAGTCGACCGAATCCGTGTGACCGGTGATCGTGACCGTAACGGTACCGACGTCGGTGATCGTCACAAAGCCGTCGGTGACGCTGAAGGTCACTTCGAAGTTATCATTGTTGTTCGCAAACTGGCTCGACGCAAGACCCATCTGCGTCGTGCCGATGTTGGTACGCGCCGCAGTTGCCGTACCGGAGAACGTGAAGTACGATTCCAGATACAGCGGATCGCTGATCGCAACGTCGTAGCCGTTAGCGGTAAACTCGCCGCCGGTGTAGGTATGCGTGGTGTTGTGACCGGTGATCGTGACGGTGACCGCGCGCTTGCTGATCGTCATATAGCCGTCCGCGCCGATCGTGAACGTGACGTTGTAGTTCGGGTCGTTGTTCACAAAGTCGTCCGCGGTGAGGCCCATGTTCGTGGTGCCCGCGTCGGTGCGCTTCGCTTCCGCGGTCTTGCCGGACTTCAGCGCGACGTTTGCGGTGTTGTAGCCCGCGTCGCTCGCCGTTGCGGTGAAGCCGCTTGCCGTGTATTCGGTGCCGTCATACGTCTTGGTGTCGTTATTACCGGTGATGGTAACGGTGACCGCCTTCGGCGTGATCGTGAACGTGCCGGGAACGACCGTCACGTCATAGTTCGGGTTGTCGCCCGGGGTGACGGTGATGGTATAATCGCCGACGTCCTCGCCCGCCGCACGGGAGAGGGTGTAGTTGATCGTGTCGCCGTCTTCAGCGCCGGAGACCGTTGCCGTCAGCGCCGGATCCTGATCGCCGTAGACCTTGGTCTTGTCGTCCGCGGTGATCGTGATCGCCTTCTTGGTGATCTCGAAGTCGCCGGTCTGATAGACGATCGTGTAGTTGCCCTGCGTGGTCTCGCCGCTCGGCGTGATCACGTAGTGACCGACGTTCTCGCCCGCTTCACGCGCGACCGTATAGGTGATCGTGTCATTGCCGACAAGACCGGTGACCGTTGCGTCAAGGGTCGGATCGGCTGCACCGTAGGTCTTGCTCTTGTCGTTCGCCTTGACGGTGACCTGCTTTGCGGTGATCGTCAAAGTGCCGGTCGTGGCGGTGACAGTATAATAGGAAGGAATTCCCGCCGTGGGAGCCGTATAGGTCTGGCTGCCGACGCCCGGACCGATGGTCAGCGGATCGCCGATCGCCGAGTTGATCGTCGCTTCGTCGCTCTGCAGCGCGCCGCTCACGGTGTAGGAACCGGAAAGCGTGCTGCCGTCGTACGTCTTCGAAGCCGACGACGCGGTGATGGTCAGCGGCAGGGTGTAGTATACGATAATGACGTTCTCGCCCGCAGCGACCGTGATCGTCTGAGACGGGTCGTAGCTGTTTGCGGTGAGCGTGTAGCCGGAAAAGCCCGCAAGGAACGTCGTCGCCGCGTTTGCGGTGTAGGACGAACCGATCGTTCTGCTCACGACCACGTCTTCCGCGACCTGCGTCGTGGTGCCCTTGAGGTAGTGGTGCACGGTGACGGGCGCTACGTCGAGCTCCCAAACGCCGTACAGGTCAACAACCGCGCCGTCCGTTGTAGCGAGGTTCTTGACTTCTTCAAGGTTATCATAGACTTTGCTGCCGGTAGCGGAGGTTGCCCAGCCCTTGAACACGTAGTTCTGGACGGAGAACGCGTTGTCGGTCAGGGCTTTCTGCTCGTCGTAAGCAAAGCCCTCGTTTGCCATTGTGCCGGATGCCGTCGTGCCTGCCGGCGCATTGCTGTTGAAGCGGACCTCGTAGTGGATCGGCTGCCACACAGCGTACAGATATTCATAAGGAAGCGCTTCGTCCGCTGCGACCTGCGCGCAGCCGCTCGAGTACGATGCATCCGCATAGTAAGCGGTGCCATTGTACCAGATGAAGTTCGGCTCCGTGCAGGCGTGCGTGGTCGGGACTGTGCCGCCCATCTGCTGCATCTGCTCTTCCGTATAGCCGACCTTGTACCAGCCCTTGAAGACGTAGCCCGTACGGGACGGCGCGGCGGGAATGGTGACAGCCTGGTTGATCACCAGGTTTTCATCTTTGCGGACGTATTCCTGACCGTTGCCGTTGCCGAACCAGTAGATGAACGTCGGAACCGCTTCTTCATCGGCGTTCTTGTACTCCGCACGAAGCTGCATCGTGTAGGTCATGTTGCCCTGCGTACCGGTCGCGTGCGTGATATCCGGGTCCGCCTTGAAGGACGCGCCGTAGTACACGAAGTCGTTGGTATCGACAAACGCGCCCGCGGTCTCGTCCCAGCGCTGCACGACCCAGTACGCGAACTGCTTTGTATTGTCGTTCGGCGTCGGACCCGCCACGCAGAATACGTCGGAATTTGCCGCGTACGGATTCGGGTCGGTATAGCTCGTCGTGCCGCCGGTGAACGTGCCATCGCCGGACTGATAGACGATCGTGATGCCCGCCGCGCCGTCCGTCTTGGAGGTCCATGCGGCATAGATGGTGATGATGCCGCGGACGTTCTTGCCCTTTCTCGGATCGGAGTTGCCGTTGTCGTCGTTCCAGGATTCGCTGCTGTTGCCCGGGACCGTACCGCTCTTGTCCGTCTTGTCGCCATAGGTCATATCGACGCCCTGCGTCGTATTCGTAATGCCCTGGTTGAAGTTGAACGGGATCGTATGCGCCGCGTCGAGGTACCAGCCCGCAAGCGTGTAGTTCGCCGTCGTCGCCGCGTTCAGCGAGCTTCCGACGAACTCCTCGTAGTCCAGACGGAAGGTCAGCGCCTGGTTCGCGGTTACCAGATTGCCGTTGCCATCCACTTCGTCCTGCGGGAAGAGAACATCCTGACGGGTCAGACCGATACCGCCGGTGATATCGACGACAACGCGGAAGCGCATCGGTGTCCACTTGGCGTATATGACCGTCGTTGCCGCAGGCATGCGCGCTGTGGAGAAATCGACAGGAAGCAGATATTCCGTATCGTAATACCAACCGTCGAAGTAATAGCCCGCCGGACCGTTGGTCGGAATATATTTGTTCGTGGTGGAACCGGCTGCGTACTCGTAGGTTTCCAACGGCTTCCGATAATAGACCGATTCGGTACGAACGATCTGGTTGTTGGAGTTGTACTGCAGCGTAAACTGTTCGCGCCGCATAAAGACGCTCGTCGTACCGTCAACGATCGAATCATACTCCAATGTAAGAGGTGCGGATGCGCTGATCGCGTTGCTGTAATCCGTCGATGTGTAGCTGTAACCGACGATCGTATAGCCGCTCCAGTCGCTCATGTTGATCGAAGAACCCGTAATAGATCCCGTATCAATAACGGTTCCCCAATTTCCTTCAAAATCCTGTGAAATGTAGTTGAACATTTTGACAGGATTCGCAACCCATGTACGCTGATACAGGTGTCCTTCGGTCGTCGTTCCGTCGTATACAGAGGAATTGGAATACGATGACCATGCTTCCTTATATGTCAGGTAAGAGCTGCCGTTGTAGTATGCCCAACGATAGCCCTCAATGGTCGGATACATCCAGTCGCCGTCCGCGATATCTCCCTGATACAGACCGGAAATCGTATATGTATGATCATACGACTCCGTGGTGGAAGACGGGGTGAAATAGACTGTGGTAGATGTCGGATACCACAGTTCGTCATCCTCCCAGTAACGCGCATAGACTGAGCCATTCAAATTATATACATTATAATATGCATCGTAATCACTGGAATAGTATCTACCTTCGTATTCCAAATTAACATAATTGCCGTTTACTAACGCCTGATAAGTATAGCCTGAATTATATGTATAGTTGTTGGCGTTCTTGGGATCGCTCCAGTGGAAGGTCAGCGTGACCTCTTTGCGATCATAATACACATACAGGATTGTCGTGCCATCGCCCTTAACCTTCGTTGTAGCGGTCTTATCGTTATTACTGCTGAACTGATAATAGTAACCAAGCTTTGTAATGCCGTCAATACCGTAAGCGGTTCCATCATACGTCAAGCCGTCGTCGCCGTACCAGGAACTCGGATACATAATCGTGACCTCTTCACCGGTCTTAACCGTGGGAAGATTCGCCCAACTTGTCGTGCGGTCGCTTGTATTGTAGTTGAATCTCTTCGTTCTTACAATACTGTCGTAATAGGAATAAGTGTTGTTGGTTGCGTCGTTGTCCGCCGCGTCGCTTGCATTCTGTACCATAAAGACGACTCGGTAGCTTGTTTCGTCCGGCGTCCACTTTGCGTAGATCGTGGTGTCCGCGGAAAGCTGACCGCCGAAGGAGAAGGACTGCGTCATCGCCGCGTCAAGATACCATCCCTCAAGCGTATAACCGGAACGAGAAGGCGTCGGATTGGTCGGTGAAGCGGTATTCGTACCGTTCGGATAGAAGACCGGGCTGATATACGCGCCCTTTGTCGGGTCGTCGTCCTGATCGATGTTGTTGTCGAAGATCAGCCAGTAGCCGGTCTGGATATACGGATAGAAGACCTTGTTTTCCGTGACGGTGATATCGGTACCGACGTCCCAGAGGTTGGAGGAGGTGACCGCCGGGGAGTAGGTATAGGTGACGCCGTCCGCCGTGGAAGGCACGGAGGTGGTCCATCCCATGAACGCCTGCGTGGTCAGCTTCGGCGTATACGCCTGGCTGATCGTATAGGTCGCCTGATGGTTGCTGTCTAAAAGGACTACGTCCGCTTTCAGCGCTGCCTTGTCCTGATCGTAATAGGTGACCGTGCAGGATTCGAATGCGGTCGCGTAGTAATCGAGTGTCACGCCGAGGTCGACAAAGTCGTTGGTCGTATCGTCGTCGGTATTCTTTTCGAGCTCCGCGCGGATGTCTGCGCGAACCGCGTCAAAGGACAGCTTGGTGGTCGTCGCATTCCAGGACGCGGTCTTTGACCAGCCGTGGAACAGATAGCCTTCCGGCATCGTGCCGGGGCCGGGGTCGAAGACGACCTTCTGGAACAGCGCGTCGGATGCCAGATCCTTGGGCTTGACGAGAATTTCGACCGCCTCTGCGTCGGTTTCATTGTTTCCGTCCGCCTTCATGCGGTGGAACAGGACCTTGATGCGCGCGTATTCCGCGTCGCCGCCGGTACCGATGACGATGTACACGGAGAAGGATGCGGAGTCGAACATGCCGCCGTAAGGCGTCGCATTGCCCATCAGCTGGAAGATGCCGTCGGTGACTTCGTGATAGATCCGGAAGGTATCACCTTCGAGCTTTCTGCCCGTATTGATGTCAACATGGACCTTGCTCTGATCCTTCGGCTCGATCTTGTTGCCGTTGGCGTCATAGAACGTGATGTCGACCGCGACTGCATCGACGGCTTTGCCGTTCGAAGCCAGTCTTGCAAGCTTCATCGCTTCGTCCGGCGTCAGGTCGGAAACGCGCATCGTCGTGCCGGCGGGGAAGGCGCCTTCCTTCGCGGTAGCCTTGACGATGACGCCTCTGGACGTCGTGACCTGGAAGCTCTGCGCGGGCATCTCAACCTGCGGGATCTCGTCGCCGTCGTATTTCGGGCTGATATGCATCATGCCCGTAACGATCGTGGTCGCATACACGCGCGTGCCGTCCTCGTTGAACCAGCCGATGAACGCGCGTCCTTCGACCGCGGGCGCTTCGGGCAGCTCGCCGATCGCGGTGTTTGCCAAAACCGACTTACGGACAAGAACCTTTCCGTCCTTGTCCACGAATACGACCGGGAAGCTGATGCTGATCACAGGCTGCTCCGGCTTTTCCGGATTTTCAGGATTCTCCGGCTGCTCCGGGTTTTCCGGCTGCTCCGGCTGTTCCGGCTGCTCCGGCTGTTCCGGCTGCTCCGGGTTTTCCGGCTGTTCCGGGTTCTCCGGGTTTTCCGGCTGTTCCGGCTCTGCGGGCTCTGCCGGGTTCTCCGGAAGGTCGCCGATCAGACCGCCGGGGTTAAAGTCCCCGTCGTCCTTGCCGGAACCGGGCTCATCGTTCCCGTCTCCTCTGCTGGGCTGGAAACCGACTTCATCCACGCCGACTTCGGTAGCACTGGGGTCGACCGCAACCACGTCTACCGCGGATGCGTCGCCCTCTGCGTTATCGGCGATGGTTGCCAGCGGCAACAGCTGCAGCACCATGATGAGCGATACGATGATCGCCCAGGTGCGTCTGCCGAAAAGGATCCTGTTCAGCTTTGACATGTTCTTCATCCTCCGTTGTTATCGCATTATTATAGGAAATACTCGTGTATTTTTTTCCGGTTTTTCCGGAAACGGCATAGCTATGCCCATATCATGGCATACTATAATCCTATGCTATTATAGAAGAAAGCTGCATGTTTTGCAAGTAAAAAATGTATGTATTTTTTTTGTATTTTGGACAAATATGGGGATAGAAACAAACAAACCACAACATATTGTGGTGTACGATCATATATTAAAATTTATATTTTCGTTTGTACGTTTTTTACCGTTTTTGTTCACAAAATAACCGAAAAAAATCAGAGCTGCGCCGCTTGCATCCGGTCCGGATGCATATGCACTTATGTATATACAAATTTGCTTTCGTTGATCCTTTATATGTCTATACAAATGTGCTTCTTAAGATTCTGCTATGTATAGATTATGCTGCTTTCATTCCATCAGATGAGCATCTGGCGGATCTGAAATTATCGCCCGGTTGTTTCTTATATATATAATGCGATATGCGGCATAAATAAAGCTCTGTATGTTGTCATCCCGAGAAGCTTTGCGACGAAGGAAGCTGATCGATACAGCACCGGGGGACCTGTATTCTGACAATTCTCTTTGCCTTCGGCTCAGAATGACAAGGGTTCTTCCATCCCCGTTAGAAATCAGGATGCGGTTATTTGTCTGTACGCATAAAACGATGGGGGAACGCCGATCCCGACGCTCCGTTTGCGGATCCGTGATCGCACTTGCATGCATAAACGACCTCTCACCTTTGGTGACAGCCCCTTGCACAGGGGCGACAAGGGTCTTGCTTTGTGCATCTGTATGCATGCTGCAATGCAGGGGACGTCGTCTCCTGCGTCCCGTTCACATATTCTCGACCCGCGCTTTCGTGAAGAAACAACCCCTCAGTCACCTTTGGTGACGGCTCCCCTTACACAGGGGAGCCAAAGGTTCTTGCCCTCCCTGTGCAAAGGGGTGCCGATCCGAGCGCTCGCTGTGCGAGGAGGAGCGAGGTGAGGTGCGACCGAAACAGGGAGTGATGGCGACGCGCGGGAAGCACGCGACGACTCCTATGTAACGAAGCATGGTACGCGCGACCTGACGCGCGAACTACCTCTGTAACGAAGTGGAAGCGAAGTGGAGAGAAGAAGCGCAGCGACGCACAACGACCATGTTTCGGGATTGGTGGATTTTGCGAAGCAAAAGACGGAAGGGTTGTTATGAAACTGCCTTTCTGTTTAAAATGTGTCGTATCGATAAAAATTAGGAACGGATTTCCGTTCCTTTTTTGCTGGATTGCTCTGTTATTCGTTTCCGACGATGACACGGTAGATCCGGTCGAGATCCTCGCGCGAATAATAATGGATAATCAGCTTGCCCTTGTCCTCGCTGCCCTGCACGGACACCTTGGTGCCGAGCTCGGCGCGCATACGGTGCATGGCGTTGCGGAACTCCGGCGTCGGTTCCGGCTTCTCCTTATGCTTGCGCTTCGGCATTTCGGCAAATCGCAGCTCGTCCTCGAGACGGCGTACCGACCAATCGCCCTCCACGCACTTTTCCGCCAGTTCCATCTGCACGCGCGGATCGCCGACGCCCGCGAGCATCTTGCCGTGTCCCGCGGAAAGCCTTCCGTCTTTGATCAGCTTCTGTACGGATTTTGCCAGCGTGAGAAGGCGCAGCGCGTTCGCGATCGCCGGACGGCTCTTGCCGACACGTTCGGAGACTTCCTCTTGCGTGAGATCGTGCTGCTGCATCAGCAGACGGATCGCCGCCGCTTCCTCGATCGGGTTCAGGTCCTCGCGCTGAATATTCTCGATGAGCGAGATCTCCATGACCGCGTCCTCGTCGATGTCCGTCAGAACGACCGGCACCGTCATCAATCCCGCCATACGTGCCGCGCGATAGCGGCGCTCGCCGGCTACGATCGTGTACCGTGCGCCGTTTTTCTTGACCAGGATCGGCTGCACGACGCCGTGCCGTTTGATCGACGTCGCCAGCTCCGCAAGCTTTTCGGGATCAAAGGTCTTTCTCGGCTGATCCGGGTTGGTGTCGAGATCGTAGAGATCTACCTCAAACTTGCCGTTTTGCGGCTCATCGGAGGTTTCGATCTCGTCCAGAAGGGCGTCCAATCCACGCCCGAGTCCTTTATTCTTTGCCATTTGCTTCCTCCCGTTTGATAAATTCGTCCGCTAAATTCGTATACGCCTTTGCGCCGATGTTGCGCGGATCATACAGCGTGATCGGCATTCCGTGGCTCGGCGCTTCGCTCATACGTACCGAACGCGGAATGATCGTGTTGTATACCTTGTCGCGGAAATACTTCTTGACTTCTTCCACGACCTGTACGCAAAGGTTCATACGCGACGAGAACATAGTCAGCACGACGCCCTGAATGTCCAGACTGTTGTTCAGATTGCGGCGTACTAGCTTGACCGTGTTCATCAGTTGCGACAGCCCTTCGAGGGCGTAATATTCGCACTGAATCGGGACAAGCAGCGAATCGGACGCCGTCAGCGCATTCAGCGTCAGCAATCCTAGCGACGGGGGACAATCAATAAAGATATAATCGTATTTACCCCGAACCTCTGTCAGCGCCTGCTTCAGTCGCTGCTCACGTGCCATCATCGATACCAGCTCTACCTCCGCGCCTGCAAGTTCAATACGTGACGGCAGAATGTCCAGCGTTTCGATCATAGTCTTACGAATCGCTTCCTCTGCCGGTACGTCCTCAATCAGCATATCATAGCTTGTCGACATATCTTTCTTGCGTGCGACGCCCAGACCGCTCGTGCTGTTTCCCTGCGGGTCCAGGTCGACCAGCAGCACATGTTTGCCCGTTTGCGCAACACATGCGCTAAGGTTGATCGCGGTCGTCGTCTTTCCGACGCCGCCTTTTTGATTTGTAATCGATATAATCTTGCCCATAACCGCTCCTTTACGAAGCCATTATAGCCCAAACCTCCCTAATATGCAAGACCGTTCTTCACTATTTCATTGTTTCACGGGAAACATTTTTCGTCACGTCCTTTCCGTGTTTCACGTGAAACAAAAGAAGAACCGCAGTATTTGCGGTTCTTCTTCGATACGTATCGATTATTCGGACTTCCTGGTCCTATGCGCAGCCGGTTTCTTTTCCGCAGTCTTCTTCTCTGCAGTCTTCCTTTCGACCGGCTTCTTCACGGCTGCAGGCTTCTCTGCGTCCGGTTTTACAGTACGAACCGTACGTTTCCGTGCGGGCTTCAAGGGTTCATCCGGAAGCCCGAGCAGGTTCCGGTACAGCTCCATGTATTTGCGCGCGGACACCGCCCAGGAGAAGTCCGTCTTCATGGCGCGCTTCATCAGCCGCGACCACATGGCGCGGTCGTCGTACCAGTAGCCGACCGCATGCTCGAGCACGTGCAGCATGTCGTGCGCGTTGTAATCGTGGAAGCTGAAGCCGTTGCCGTCGTCCGTATACCAGTTATACGGCAGGACGCTGTCGCGGAGACCGCCGGTTTCGCGGACAAGCGGGATCGAACCGTAGCGCATGGCGATCATCTGGCTGAGCCCGCACGGCTCGAACTGCGACGGCATCAGATAGATGTCGCTTGCGGCGTATACGCGGCGCGCGATCTGCTCGTCATGGCGGAGGCAGCAGACGAACCTGCCGGGGAAGCGGTACTGTGCGTCCCGGAAGGCATTCTCAAAGTACTGATCTCCCGTCCCGACAACGACCATCTGCACATCCATGCGCATAATATCGTTCAGAACACAGGTGACGAGATCCAGACCTTTCTGTGCGGTCAAGCGCGTGACCATCGCAATGAGCGGGACGTCACGCTTCTGCAAGCCCAGTTCTTCCTGCAGCGCCGCCTTGTCGAGCTTCTTGCCGGAAGGATCCGCTGCATTATAATGAACGGGAATATGCATATCTGTACTCGGATCGAACGATATTCCGTCTATTCCGTTCAGGATGCCGTGCAGAACGTTCTGTCTTGCGCGAAGCAGACCGTCGAGGCGTTCGCCATAATAGCCGGTGCGGATCTCCTCCGCGTAGGTCGGACTGACGGTCGTGATTCGGTTGGCGAATACGAGACCCGCCTTCATGAACGACAGCAGCCCGTAGAACTCAAGGTTGTTCGGGGAGAAATACCCCTCGTTCAGGCCGAGCACGCTGTTGATGCGGTGCCAGTCGAAGATGCCCTGGAATTTCAGGTTGTGGATCGTGAACACGGTGTGCATGTCGCGGTAGCCGTCGAGCGTGCGGTACTGATCGTTCAGAAGCACCGGGATGAGACCCGTCTGCCAGTCGTTGCAGTGGATCACGTCCGGGTAATAGTTCATATGCTTGAACGATTCCAGCACCGCGCGGCAGAAGAACGCGAAGCGGAACCCCTCCTGCTCGTCGCCGGTGTAGATCTTTTCACCGCCGAACATCGCAAGGTTGTCGACAAAATAGAACTTCACGCCGTCCTGTTCGAGCATGTCGATGCCGCAGAACACGGAATAGCTTCCGAGCTGCAGATTGAAATGGCAGACGTGCTGCATCTTCAGGATGTAATAGTCGCCGATCTGCGTATATTTCGGGATCATGACCGCGACCTCGGCGCCCTGATGCGCAAGCTCCTTCGGAAGCGAGCCCACGACGTCGGCAAGTCCGCCGGTCTTGATGAACGGGAAGCATTCGCTTGCGGCAAACAGTATCTTCATGATGATTCTCCTTTCGTTCGCTTGTCAGATGGTCAGGTTCTTGCGGAAGACAAGCGGGATCCCTTCGTATCCGGTCAGCTGCCGTCCCGCGTTGACGGTGACGTTTTTATCGAGAATGACATGATCGAGCACCGCGCCCTTGCGGACCGTCACGCCCTGCATGAGGATCGAGTTCTTCACGATCGCGCCGCGCTCCACCGTGACGCCGCGGAACAGGATCGAGTTTTCGACGGCGCCGTCGATCACGCAGCCGTCCGCCATCACGACGTTATGCACGCCTGCATTCTCGCCGTACTTGGTTGCGATCTCGTCCTTGACCTTGGTATAGATCGGATGCCGCATGTTGTACAGGTCCTTTGCGGACGCGGCGTTCAGAAGCTCCATGCTGTGCATGAAATATGTGTTGATCGAATCGATCCGCGCGACGTAGCCGTCGTAGCGCCATCCCATGATCCTGAGCTCCTTGACCCGCGGAAGCATGACCTCCCGTACGAAATCGACGCTGCCGCGCGAATAGGCTTCCTCGACGAGATCCTCAAACAGATCCTTGGCGATGATCGTGATCTCGCAGCCGCGATAGTTGGAGCTCGGATTGCGCGGGTTCCATTCCAGTCCTTTGACGGTCAGGCCGTCTTCGTCGAGCAAAAGCCGCAGATCGCGGTTCTGCTCCTCCGGGAAGAAGCGCGGATCCTCGTTGTACATGATGGTCATGTCCGCGCCGGTCTCGCGATGCTGTTTGAGGATCGCGTCGAACGTCGTATTGAACACGATGTGGCTGCCGCTCAGGATCATGTATTTCTGATTCGAGCGTCGCACGTACTGCATGATGGAGTGGAACGCGTCGATGTCGCCGCGGTACACGCCCGTGTTGTCCTTGGTGGAGAACGGGGGAAGGAGGAACAGACCGTCGCGCTTGCGGTTCAGGTCCCATTCCTTGCCTGTCCCGAGATGGTCCATCAGCGAATGATAGTTTCTCTGCACGATCAGTCCGACGTTGCGGATGCCCGTATTGACGAGGTTGGACAGCGGGAAGTCGATGCAGCGGTAGCGTCCGCCGAACGGGACCGCACCGACCGCACGCGAAAGCACGAGGTCGCGCATATAGGGGTTCGATTCACCGGTAAAGATCAGTCCGAATGCTTCCTGATTCATGCTTCCGTTCCTCCGTTCATAAACTGTCCGAGCGTTTCAGCGGTCACGATCGCGCCGCGCGGGATCACCACTCCCGCGGGGATCGTTACGTCGTTTCCGATCAGCACGATATCGCCGGTCAGGCGGTTGTCGACTGCTTCGCCCTCCCGCGGCGGCACGCCGATCCGCGCGCCGTTTCCGATGACCGCGTTCTCGCCGATGATCGCCTTTTTCACGGAGCAGTTTTCACCGACCTCCGCGTTCGGGAACACGACGGAATCCTCGACCTCCGTATCCGCATCGACCTTTGCGCCGCAGAACAGCACGGTGTGCGTGACCTTGCCGCGCACCACGCAGCCCTCGGTCACGAGGCTGTTCCTAACGTCCGCCTTTGCGTCGGTATAGTGCGGCGGCATGACCGGGTTGCGCGTGTAGATGCGCCATGCGGGATCGTTGAGATCGAGCACCGGGCGCTCGCCCAGAAGGTCCATGTTCGCCTCCCAGAGGCTCTGGATCGTTCCGACGTCCTTCCAGTAGCCCTCGAACGGATACGCGACCATCTTCTCGCCTGCGTTCAGCATGGCAGGAATGATGTTCTTGCCGAAGTCGTTTTCGCTTTCGGGATCGGCGTCGTCGCGCTCCATATAGTCGCGCAGAAGCTTCCAGTTGAAGATATAGATGCCCATCGAAGCGTTGTTGCTTTTCGGGACCTTCGGTTTTTCCTCAAACGAAACGATGATGCCCTTTTCGTCCGTATTCATGATGCCGAAGCGGTGCGCTTCCTCCATCGGGACCTTCAGGACCGCGATCGTCGCCGCGGCTTCGTTCGCCGCATGGAATTTCAGCATCTTGGTATAATCCATCTTATAGATATGATCGCCCGAGAGGATCAGCACGTAATCGGGATCGTACTGATCGACGAAGGAGCGGTTCTGCCAGATCGCGTTCGCCGTGCCGGAATACCAGCGTCCGTCATGCTCCGTCATATACGGCGGAAGCACGAACACGCCGCCGTTCGTGCGGTCCAGATCCCAGTGCTGACCGGTGCCGAGGTACGCGTTCAGCGCCAGCGGACGGTACTGCGTCAGAACGCCGACGGTGTCGATGTCGGAGTTGACGCAGTTGGACAGCGGAAAGTCGATGATGCGGTACTTTCCGCCGAACGGGACCGCAGGCTTCGCCATGCTGGAGGTCAGGACGCCGAGACGGCTGCCCTGTCCGCCCGCAAGCAGCATGCAGACGATTTTCTTTTTCATTCGTTTTCTCCTTTCGGGGTCGCTTTTTTATCGGGCATGAAGCGGAAGAACACCGCGCCGTAGGCGGGCAGCTTCACGTTGAGGCGATGCCGGAACTTGCCGAACGGTTCCTCGACGGTCTTCACGGGCTCGTTGAACGACAGCCCGCCGCCGCCGAAGTACGGCGCGTCGGTCGAGAATATCTCGGAATACGTGCCCGCCTCCTCGCTGCCGAGGCAGTAATCGTCCCACGGGACCGGCGTAAAGTTGAATACGCACAGGATCGGATTGCCGTCGGCGTCTTTGCGGACGAACGCCGCGATCGAATGCACGGCGTCGTCCACCGCGATCCAGTCGAAGCCGTTCCAGTCGTCGTCGCGCTGATAGAGCGCCGGCGTGCGGCGGTAGAACTTGTTCATTTCGCGTACAAAGCACTGCATCTCGGCGTGCTTCGGATAGTCCAGAAGCATCCAGTCGAGCGATTCGTCGAAGCGCCACTCGATGAACTGCCCGATCTCCATGCCCATGAACGTCAGCTTCTTGCCCGGATGCGACATCTGATACGCGTACAGCAGTCTGAGCTGCGCGAACTTCTGCCAGTAGTCGCCCGGCATCTTGTTGAGCATGGACAGCTTGCCGTGCACGACCTCGTCGTGCGAGAACGCAAGGATGTAGTTTTCGGAGAACGCGTACATCAGCGAGAACGTCAGCTTGTCGTGATGCCATTTGCGGTAGAGCGAATCCATCTGCATATAGCGCAGCATGTCGTTCATCCAGCCCATGTTCCACTTGTAGTCGAAGCCCAGGCTGTCCTCATGCTTGTTCGTGACGCGCGGGAACGCCGTGCTCTCCTCGGCGATCAGGATCTTGCTGCCGGGGATCTCCTTGACCGCCGCGGCGATCTTGTGGAACAGGTTGATCGCGTCAAGGTTCTCCTTGCCGCCGTACTGGTTCGGATACCACTCGCCGTCGTTGCGGCCGTAATCGAGGTACAGCATGCAGCTGACCGCGTCGACGCGCAATCCGTCGATGTGGAACTCCTTGAGCCAGTAGCACGCGTTGGATACGAGGAAGCTCTGCACCTGCGTCCGGCCATAGTCGAACAGCAGCGTGCCCCACTGCTTCATCTCGGAACGCCGCCAGTCGGGATGCTCGTAGGTCGGCGTGCCGTCAAAGTACGCAAGACCGTATGCGTCGCGCGTGAAGTGGGCGGGGACCCAGTCCATGATCACGCCGAGACCCTTCGCATGGGCGCGGTCCACGAAATACCGTAAATCGTCCGGCGTGCCGTAGCGCGTCGTCGGGGCGTAATAGCCGGTGACCTGATAGCCCCAGCTCGGGTTGAACGGATACGCCATCAGCGGCATGCATTCGATGTGCGTATAGCCCATGTCCGCGACGTAATCGACCAGCTCGGTCGCGAGCTCGCGATAGCCGAGCCCCTTGCGCCATGAGCCCAGATGCACCTCGTAAATGTTCATCGGCTCGGTGTGCCGCTTGGTGCAGCGCGCAAGATACGCCTCGTCCGTCCACGGGAATTCGCCCACTTCCCAGACCATCGACGCCGTGCCCGCAGGTTCGCAGCGCTGCGCGTACGGGTCCGCCTTCATCGAGACGTTGCCGTCCGGTCCCTGGATCGCGTACTTATAGAGCTGCCCCTCGTATGCAATGCCGATGAGGACCTCCCACACGCCGGTCGACCCGACGGGATACATCGGATCCGCGTTCGGATTCCAGCCGTTCCAATCGCCTGCGACCGCAACGCTTCTCGCGTTCGGCGCCCAAACCGAAAACCGCCAGACCCACTCGCCGTTGTTCTCCACCCTGTGGCAGCCGAGCGAACGGTACGCCGTTTTCGTTGTGCCTTCATTAAAATAGTACAATTCTTCGTCTGTTAAGTGTGACATCCTTGCACCTCATCCCCGGGCGTTTGGGATCGGATCCCGCGCCCTATATTTATACGTCTATATCATATCATATCTTTCCGCCGATGGAAAGTGTTTCCTCCCGTGAATTTATTGTAAAACCGTGATTTTTTTGCGCGGAATCATTTTCTTTTTCCGGCGGATTGTGGTATACTGCACCAAAACAAGGGAAAGGAGCGGCGCGCATGAAGGATTCGGTCAGACGGTGGATCATGATCGGCGGCTTTACGCTCGTTCTGGCGGCGCTCGCCGTAATCCTCCCGCTTCTCGTTTCGTCCGGTAAACCGAGGACGATCTCGTCCGAACCCGTCACCGTCATCACGCCCGAGCCGAAGACCGGCGAGGACGCGGTCGTCGTCCGCACGCCCGAGCCGACGCCCGAGCCCGTAAGGACCACGCCGCGGCCCGTCTATCCCGAAAAGGCGGTCAATCTGCTGGTCGACGGCAAGCCGCTGTTCGCCGTCGCAAGCCGCGAGGTCGCGGAACAGCTCGTCCGCATCTTCCTCGACGAATGCGCACACGAAAACCTCAGCGGGAACGCGATCCTTCTGACGGCGTCGATCGATGCGGAACTTGCGACCGTCCCCGCGGACGGGACCGCGGAATATCTCGAATTCGACGTCGCGCTGAACCTGCTCCGCAAGGATCGCACGCTGATCCCGGTGCGCCGCACCGCGGAGCGCGTCGAGATCCGCACCGAACCGATCGACCCGCAGACCGAACGCACGCCGCTGCTGCCGGAGGGCTCGCGCATGTTCCGCAGGCTCGGCACGCCCGCGCGCACACTGGTCTATATCGAAACGCTCTATCAGAACGGGCTTCCGGTTTCCGAATCCGAAACGCTCAGCACGCCGGTGCAGACCGGAAGCGCGCGCACCGAGCTTACCGGGACCTACCGCCTGCCCGCCGGGACCGTTTCCGATCCGGAAGCGCCGGATGCGCCGGAAGGGCAGAGAGGGCTGACGCCCGTTTCGCTGCAGCTGATGCACCCGATCCGCGGACAGCTCGTCGGATACTACGGACTGTCCACCGGTGAAATGCGCTACGGCACAGACTACTCCGCCGCGCCGCAGACGCGCATCTGTGCGCCGGAATCCGGAACGATCGTCTTTATGGGCGAACGCGCGGGGCTCGGCTTCGTGATCGACATCCGCCATGACGAGGGCTTCGTCTCCCGCATCGCGATCGGCGCCGATACGGCCGTTTCCGGGCTCGTGTTGGAAAAGCACGTGAACAAGGGCGAAACGATCGCGCTGCTTCCGGAGACCGAAGGCGCCAAGGAATCCATCCTGCACTACGAGCTTCTGATCGACGGCATCCCGTACAATCCGCTGTTCTATCTGCCCGAACAAAACTGATTTCAGACCGAAAAAGCTGCCGGACGGCAGCTTTTTTTGCGGTCAATCCGCTTTTTGTTTTCCCTTCCAAAGCCCCAGCCATACGATGAGAACGCCGATCGCGACCAGTCCCTCGCACAGCGCGAGCGTGATCCCGACGCCGAATCGCCCGATCGAAAGTCCCCCGAACAGCATGCTGACGACGCCGGCGGCAAGTCCCGCTTCGGTCAAAAGCATCTGCCCCTTGACGCGGTCGCTTTCGGATACGGTATCGTTCGCGTAATACGACGCCGCCGGCACGAAGATCGCGTAGCACAGCATCTGCAGCGCGGACGAAACGTACGCCGCCCACGCGCCGATCGGCAGATACGCCGCGGCGAGCAGAAGCCCCGTTTTGAGAAGATACATCGCGGCGCTCGCGACGAGCAGCACGCGGTCCGGGATCCGTTTGCGGAGACGTGAATACGCCATCATCGCCGGGAACTCCACAAGCGCGGCGATCGCGATCATCACGCTCATGTCGCCGCCCGTGACCTTCGTGATGCTGGCAAGATAGCTGTTGATCACCATATGCGGCACGACCAGCACCAGGTTCCCGGCGCAGAACAGCACGAACGCGGGATAGCGCCGGAAGACGTCCGCAAGGCTTCCGCCCGTTTCACGCGCCGCGATCCCTTCGCGGTGCGGCGCAAAGAACAGCGCCGACAAAAACAGTCCGAGCTGGACGGCGGCGTAGACCCAGAGCATGGCGCCGATCCGCCGCGCGGCAAGCGCGCCGAACAGCAGCGAAGCGAGCGCGTATACGATGCTCGCAACGCCTCGCGCGAAGGAATAGTCGAGATCGAGCCCGCGGTTGATGTAATGGAATCCGACGGCGTTGACAAGCGGCTGGACCGCAAGCGTCACGCTCGACAGCGCGCCCAGCAGCACCGCAAAAACGACCGGCGCATTCCCGCCGATCCGCGCCGAAACGGCAAGCGCGGCGGAAAGCAGCGCACCGGCGGCGATCCCGAGGCGCAGCGTCACGCGCCGCCCGCGGTCCGCGGCGGACGCTATCGCCGGCTGCAGGACCATGGCGGACAGATACGACGCCGCCAGGATCACGCCGATCACGCCGGTCTGAAACCCGTATGACAGCAGGATGCGCTCGGCATAGGAATAGACGAGACACGCGCCGAACCAGTAAACGCTCTGCATCAATGAAAATCGAAACGTCCGAAGCTTCATGGGATAATCCTATCATACCCGAAAAATTTTGGCAATCGGATCGGTATACATTTTTTCACACGCGTCCATACTACAGCCGAGGTGATAAAAATGGAAGAACCGAAGAAAGAAACCAATGACCGTATGGAACGCTTCCGCTTATTCTTGCGGAACAACGGATTCTACATCGCGCTGGTCGTCTGTCTCGTCGTGATCGGCGGCGCGATCCTGCTGCTCGCGATCCAGAAGCCGGAGGAGGAGCAGTCCGCCGCGGCGCCGACGGACGCGCCCATCGTGGTCGTCGGACAATCGGACGATGAACGCCTGCAGGCGCTTCTGCACGCGCCGACGGTGCATCCGTTCTCTCCCGCAAAGACGTCCGTCCCGACCCCCGTCCCGACGCCGGTCCCGCTTGCGACCGCCGTGCCGGAGCCCACAAAAAAGCCCTCGAGCGCGCCGAGCAAGGCGGCGCCGCCCGTCAGCGGCGAGATCGTGTTCGGCTATGCCGCCGACAAGCTCCTGTACTCGGTGACGCTCGACCAATGGACGACGCACACCGCCGTTGACATCAAGGCGGATGCGGGAACGCCGGTCAAGTGCGTCTTCGCAGGCACGGTCGAACGCGTCTCAAAGGACGACGCTCTGGGCTGGACCGTTTCCGTGACCCACGCGAACGGCCGCGCTACGCTCTATGCGAATCTCGGCGAGGACGTGCGCGTCAAGGTCGGCGACCGGGTCAACGCGGGCGACACGATCGGCACGGTCGGCACGAGCGCGATCTCCGAATGCGCGCTGCCGCCGCATCTGCACTTCGCGATCACGGTCGACGGCGCGCCGAAGGACCCCGCCAAATACGTCCGGCTGGGCTGACTCTCCCCGAATGCATGAAAAACGGCGGGCCGTACGACCCGCCGTTTTCTGTCTGCTGATTATTCCTTGTCGCCGAGCGTCTCGCGGACCCAGTTCGCGATCGCGTCGTCCGCATCCTCCGCGGTCTGTTCTGCGGCTTCTTCAGCGGTTTCTTCCGCCTGTTCCACAGCTTCTTCGGCGGTTTCTTCCGCCTGTTCCGCGGCTTCTTCGGCGGGTTCTTCCGCCTGTTCCGCGGCTTCTTCGGCGGTTTCTTCCGCCTGTTCCGCGACTTCTTCGGCGTTCTCCGCGATTGCGTCCGCCGCTTCCCCGACCGTTTCCGCGGTTTCTTCGACCGCTTCTTCCGTCGCTTCGACCGCTTCCGCTGCTTCTTCCGCCGCTTCTTCCGCCGCTTCCTCGGGCGTCGGGACGGTCATGTCGTCCTCATGGAACACACGGAACGGCTCGCCCTTCTTCCACTTGAACCTGCGCGAAAGAACGAGGATCGCAACGCCTGCCGCAAGGATCACGATGCTGATCCACTGCGAGGTATAGAGCGGACCGAACTTGCCGCGTTCCGCGTCGCCGCGCAGCATCTCGACGCCGAACCGCCAGAGCGCGTAGAGCACGAGATACCAGCCGGTCGTCGTGCCGAGGCGTTTTTCCTTCCGATAGATCAGGACCAGCAGAACGCACAGCGCGAGCAGGAAGATCGTTTCCATCAGCGGCACGGGCAGGCGCATCGCGCCGTCCGCGTACTTCACCGCGCAGCGTCCGTCGTACGTCGTGATCCCGAACTGCGTCATTTCGCCGACTTTGAGCCCGTAGCAGCAGCCCACGAGCAGGCATCCGATCCGTCCGAACGCGTGCGCCACGCAGAAGCACGGCGCCATGAGGTCCGTAAACTCAAAGAAATTCTGCTTTTTCTTTCTCGAAACGATCAGAATGCCGAGGATGCCGCCGATCAGCCCCCCGTAGAAGACCATGCCCTCCATGAGCAGGCTCAGGACGCCCTTGAAAAAGCCGTCCGCAAACGCGTTTTTGAAGACGTCCGGCGTAACGATCCAGTAGAGGATCTTCATGCCGGCGAAGCCCAGAAGCACCGCCCAGATGATCGCGTCGACAACGGCGTCGTTCCAGTCAAGCGCGGACTTTTTCCGCAGAAGCCAGCTTAAAAGCACGGCAAGAATCGCGCCGACGAGCACGCAGACGCCCATCGCCGGCACGCCGAAGCTGCCGATCTTAAACAGATATGCACCGATCACTTTGATAACTCCTTTCGGTATTCAATGCCGCTTTCGGCGATTGTTAAGTGTATCATATCCGGTCCGACTTGTCAAAAGCCGTTTGCTCCGTTTCTTCGGACTGTTCCGGCTGCTTTCCGCGGCGACGCCGAAAACGCGCCTCGATCGCCGCCGGGATCCGTTCGATGCGCGTGAGGCGTCCGATCTGCAGCGCGCCCTCGGTCACGACGACCGCAACCGCGATGTCCGCCGCGAAATGCTGTTTTACCAGCAGGATGCTGAAGCAGACGAGGATCAGAAAGAGCAGGTTGAACCAGGTATACCATTTCGGGATCTTCTTGCAGCGCATCGGACCGCGCCAGCAAAGATAGCTGATCACCACGTGCAGGGAAGGACAGAGATTGGTCGGCGAATCGACCTTGTACAGAAAGCGCATCCAATCGTTGAACAGCCCGGTCCCCGTGATCTCGGGGCGCTCGATCGTGACCGGATAGGCAAGGAAGCAGATCAGCGAAACGATCATGATGATCGTATACACGCCGCACATGCGGTACGCCTGCTGCTTGCTTTCGCACAGCATCCAGACGATCGTGATCACCCATGACAGGAACGACAGGAAATAGATCATGACCCACGCGGGCGCCAGCGGGATCGCCTCGTCCAGCGGCGTGGAAAGGCTGTGCGTCGGCAGATACGGCAGGATCGGCCGCGTCGCGTAGAATACGAACAGGTCGATCGCCACAAGATAGGCGAAGGTGATCCAGACATACGGCGGGAAGATCTCCCGGAAGGAGCGCCGCGGGACCGTCCCCGCCGGCTCCTGCCTGTCCAGGATAAAGTCCGGACGTCTGTTCACCGCAAACAGCAGCAGCATGCCGAGGATCCCGCAGCAGACGAACTCGCCGACAAACACGGTCAGCGCAAGGAACCACCAGGATTCCGCAAAGCCGTACGCGTAGCGCAGCACGAACGGCACGATGACGGTGTTCGCCAGGATCGGCGGAACGGGCGCAAGCCATTTGTACCGGCGCAGCGCATAGGTGAGGACCGCGCCGATCAGCGTGGCGGCCGTGCCGAACACGACGTCCCAGACGGCGGCGCCGGTCAGCAGGTTGGAAAGGAGACAGCCGATCGCAAGCCCGGGGATGGCGGCGCTCGTAAAGAACGGCAGAACGGTCAGCGCCTCGGATATGCGGAACTGGATCACGTTGGTCCCGGACAGCCCGAACAGCGCCGACAGCTCGGTCAGCACCACATAGAGCGCCGCGATGAACGCCGCCTTGGTGATATATACGGTTGAATGCCGGAATGATTTAGACATAAACGAAATTGCCTCTCATGACTTTTTTGCGCGGGAGCGTACGGCGCCGCGCTTTTTGCGTTCCTTCAGACGGTGCGCGATCCAGTATCCGAACCGCACGAGCGCGTCGACGCAGGCGCAGATGCCGAGCGAGATCGTAAGCGAGCGCACGATGCTCTGCGGGATCAGCAGAAATCCGATCCCGTACAGCCCGATCAGGACGCCCTCGATGAGCTTCAGAACGCGCAGTACCGTATTTTTCCTTTGCCGGAGCCCCGTCCCGATGGCGTAATACGACAGCGCCAGGCAGAGAATGCCGTACAGTCCGCTGCCGACCACGTACAGCGCCTGCTCCTTGAAGCACAGCGCCGCCGCGATCGTGAGGATCGCGGCAAGGATATAGACGCGTCCGCGCATCTTGCCGAACCGTCCGTGCTGCCGGACCACGCGCACGATCGACAGTCCGAGCTGCACAACGGCAAGCCCCGCCACGACGGCGATCGTCGTCAGCTCCAGCGCGAACCGCGACAGCAGGATCAGCAGTACGCCGCCAAGCAGGAGCGCCGCGCCCTTGATGCGCTGATCGGCCAGGATCCTTTGGATCTTTTCGCTCTTTTCCTCCTTTATCGGCGGGATCTCGTCGCCGAGCAGCAGCTTGTTGGGCAGGATCTGCAGCGCCTTTTTGGTCGTTCTGCTGACGCCCGTGAGCTCAAAGAGGATCGCCTGCAGCCGGTCCGGGTCGAGCTCCTCCAGCGACTGCACCCCGTCCGCGGATACGGCGTCGAACAGCTCGCCGATGAACACCGGACGGTCCTTCTGCGGAATGCTTTCGATCCAGTCGTTCAGCAGATGATTGATCTGCTCGCCCAGCGGATCGTTCCGCTCCGCCGCCGCAAGGTCGCCGTGATCGATCAGCCACGACGCAAGCGCATGCTGCATGATCCCCCGCGCGGAGGACCGCACGATGCGCGTGTCCGTGATCTTCGGCTCGAACAGCATGCCGATGACGTCGAACTCCGGAATGACGCGCGTCGCCTTCGGATCGATCCGCTGTTCAAGCGCGGGATCGAGCACCTCGGGGCAGAAGCCGGGACCGTCGAACAGCCAGATGTGCCGGACCTTTTCCCACTTGTCTTCGGACAGAAGGCACGCCGCGTACTGCGCGGAGTTCGCGCCCTTCGAATGCCCCGCAATATACCATGCGCCGCCGTCGATCACCCGCTCGGCATAGGCAAGCGCGCGCTGCTGCGCCTCGGTTCTGGTGAACGAGATCATGCAGCTTTCGCGCCAGCCCGCGACGGACGCGTCCGTGCCGCGGTAGGCGATGAACGAAAAATCCGGCGCGCGGAAGGTCACCGCCGTGAACTGCAGCGGCGGATCGATCCGGAACTCGTCCTCGTAATCGTGCATCAGAAGGCTTCCGAAGCGCTTCGACCGCGCCGCCGCCTCGAAGATCGCCCTGTTGCCGAGATCGCCGCCCGTGATCATGAGCCTGGTATCGCCCGCCTCGATCATGGGAATGCAGTCGGAAACCGGATGCGACGCCTGTCCGTCGGAGAAGACGGACGTGAGGTCAAAATACACGATGTTGCACAGGATCAGCGCATCCGCTTCCCGGAACGGATACGCGTGAAAATCGAGGTCGCCGACCCAGCGAATGTAATCCGTAAGCTTTTCCATACCTGCCTCCCGCCGATGTCCGCCGCCCGGTTTTTCCGGGCAGCGGATCAGAGCCCGTTGATTGCATAATCAGACTTTTATTGTATCATTATTTCAGTCTATTTTCAAGTACCGGCGCAAAAACGCCCGCCCCGGTGCGGATCCGGACGCGCCGACCGATCGTTTTCGCATAAAACAGTTGACAAACCACGGAAAAAAGTACTATCCTATTGTATCTATCGGGCAACCGGTGAAAGGAGTATTTTATGGCTCAAACCTACGATTTCAACGCCGTTGAAAAGAAGTGGCAGGCGTACTGGGACGCGCAGCACTGCTTCGAGGCGGAAAAGGATCATACAAAACCGAAATTCTACGCGCTCGTGGAGTTTCCGTACCCGTCCGGCGCAGGCATGCACGTCGGGCACATCAAGGCGTATACGAGTCTGGAGGTGCTGTCCCGCAAGCGCCGCATGCAGGGCTACAACGTGCTGTTCCCGATGGGCTTCGACTCGTTCGGTCTGCCCGCCGAGAACTACGCGATCAAGACCAACACGCATCCGCACGACATCACGACCGCGAACATCGCGCATTTCAAGGATCAGATGAGGCGCGTCGGCTATTCGTTCGACTGGACGCGCGAGATCGCCACGTCCGTCCCCGAATACTACAAGTGGACGCAGTGGATCTTCCGGAAGCTGTTCGATCACGGGCTCGTGTTCCGCGCAAAGACGCTGGTCAACTACTGCCCGCACTGCAAGGTCGTCCTATCGAACGAGGATTCGCAGGGCGGCAAGTGCGACGTGTGCCACAGCGACGTCGTGCAGCTTCCGAAGGACGTGTGGTATCTGAAGATCACCGCGTACGCCGACAAGCTTCTGGAAGGTCTGAACGACGTCGATTATCCCGACTCGATCAAGCAGCAGGAGATCGACTGGATCGGCAAATCCGTCGGCGCGTTCGTAAATTTCCAAATCAAAGACGTCCCCGAAGCGCTCGAGATCTACACGACCCGCTGCGACACGCTGTTCGGTGTGACGTTCATGGTCGTTGCGCCCGAGCATCCGATGCTCGACAAGTACAAAGACCGCATCGAAAACTGGGACGAGGTCGAATCCTACCGCGCGGCATGCGCCAAGAAGACCGAATTCGAGCGCACGCAGCTTTCTAAAGAAAAGACCGGCGTGAAGCTCAAGGGCTTTACGGCGATCAATCCGGTGAGCGGCCGCGAGATCCCGGTGTTTATCGCGGATTACGTCATGATGGGCTACGGCACCGGCGCGATCATGGCGGTGCCGGCGCACGATCAGCGCGACTGGGAGTTTGCAAGAAAGTTCGGCGCGGAGATCATCCCGGTCATCGAGGGCGGCGACATCGAAAAGGAAGCCTACACCGGCGACGGCCGCATGATCAATTCGGACTTTTTGAACGTCTACGACAACAAAAAGGATTCGATCGCGGCGATGCTCGACTACCTCTCCGAACACAAGCTCGGCAGAAAGGGCATCCAGTACAAGATGAAGGACTGGGCGTTCAACCGCCAGCGCTACTGGGGCGAGCCGATCCCGCTGATCCACTGCGAAACGTGCGGCACAGTCGGCGTTCCGTATGAGGAGCTGCCGTTACGGCTTCCCGACGTCGAAAACTTCGCGCCGGGCACCGACGGACAGAGCCCGCTTGCCGGGATCGAATCGTTCGTGAACTGCACCTGCCCAAAATGCGGCGGACCCGCCAGACGCGAAACGGACACCATGCCCCAGTGGGCGGGATCTTCCTGGTACTATCTGCGCTTCATCGATCCGCACAACGACAAGGTCTTCTGCGATCCGGAGGAGATGCAATACTGGATGCCGGTCGACTGGTACAACGGCGGCATGGAGCACGTCACGCGGCATCTGCTGTATTCGCGCTTCTGGCATCACTTCCTGTACGACATCGGCGAGGTCAACACGCCCGAGCCGTACGCAAAGCGCACCTATCAGGGTCTGATCTTAGGACCTGACGGCGACAAGATGAGCAAGTCGAAGGGCAACGTCGTCGATCCCGTCAGCGTCATGGACCGTCTCGGCGCGGACACGCTGCGCGTCTATGTGATGTTCATGGGCGATTACATGGCGGCGACGCCGTGGAGCGAGGAGTCCGCCAACGGCTGCAAGCGCTTCCTCGACCGTGTCTGGCGTATGCAGGACATGGTAAAGGGCGAAGGCTATACCGACGACGAGCTGCGCACCAAGGTCAACGCCTGCATCAAAAAGGTGGGCGAGGATTACGAGCGCATGAAGTTCAACACCGCGATCGCGGCGATGATGTCGCTCGTCAACGACTTCTACGCAAAGGGCTCGCTCACAAAGGACGAGTTCCGCACGCTGCTTTTGCTGCTGTACCCCGTCGCGCCGCACATCAGTGAGGAGCTCAACGAAAAGCTCGGCTTTACGCCGCTGCACCACGCCGCGTGGCCCGAGTACGATCCCGACGCGCTCGCGCTCAACACGATCGACTACGGCGTACAGGTCAACGGCAAGATCCGCACGCGGGTCAAGCTCCCCGTCGGCATGGACCAGAAGGACATCGTTGAAGCCGCGCTCGCGCTCGACGAGATCAAGCCGTTCGTCGAAGGCAAGACGATCCGCAAAACGATCGTCGTCAAAAACATCATCAACCTCGTGGTTGGATAAAAAGAGGGCGCAAGCCCTCTTTTTCATGCGGCTTTGCCGCAATTCACGGCGCAGCCAATTCATGACCGAAAGGTCAATTCACGCCGTAAGGCAATTCATTTTTTTCGATGAATTGTGCCAAAGGCACATGAATTGCAGCGTCGGTGCATGAATTGTACTTCGTACATGAATCGCCTCTCCGACGCATAAAGGATACGACTATGGAAAAGTATTTCAACGTCAACGACGCGGGCTTCAGCATCCGCTGCAAGCTCTATGCAAGGGATCCGAACGACGTAAGAACGATCGTCGTCTGCGGGCACGGCTTCGCCAGCGACAAGGACAACAAATCGGCTGCGCGGATCGCAAAGCACGTGCTCGAAAAGAATCACGGCGCCGCCGTTCTGACCTTCAACTGGCCGTGCCACGGCGACGACGTCCGAAAGACGCTGCGCCTTGCCGACTGCGACGCGTATCTTTCGGCAGTGCTTTCGTGGACGAAGACGCGGTATCCGTCCGCCGCGCTGTTCGGCTATGCGACGAGCTTCGGCGGGTATCTGTTTTTGAAATACCTTTCCGAGCACGGCGATCCGTTCGGCAAGGTCGCGCTGCGCTGTCCCGCCGTCGTGCTGTACGACGTGTTCGTAAACGCGATTATGACGGAAGCCGATCTCGAACGCGTCAAAAAGGGCAAGCCCGTGCCGGTCGGCTTCGACCGCAAGGTCGGGATCGACAAACCGTTTCTGGACAGCGTCAGGGAGGCGGACCTACGGCAGCGGGATTTTATTCCGTACGCGGACGAGCTGTTCATTCTGCACGGCACGAAGGACGAGATCGTTCCGTTCGACGCGGTCAAGGCGTTCGCGGAGGACAACGTGATCGAGTTCGAGCCGGTCGAAAACGCCGACCACCGCTTCCAGTCGCCGGAGAAGACGGACTTCGCGATCGCAAAGATCTGCGCGTTCTTCGGGCTGAAATAGTATGACCCGGATGTCGAAACGCGCATTTTCCGTGCGTTTCGGTCAGTATGCGCTGTACGGCGGTTTTTTTGATCCGTCCGACCCCTGCCGGGGGATTGACAGCCGGGCCTTCCGGATGATATATTTTATATGCAATAATTATGGGCATCTCTGCGGGGGCATATGCAAGAGATTGACAATCGCGCGCCGGAATTCGCACCGATACGCGAGCCCGTTCGGGGCGTAAAACATAAAAAGGGACTGTTCGGCACTGCGGCGCCGTTTATCGCGGCGGCCGCAGCGGGCAGTTTTTTGTTTTCCTTCCTGCTGAAACCGGGACCCGTGAAGCCCACCGATCCTCCCGCAAGCCCGCCCGCCGTCGTCGAAACCGTCGACACGCCGTCGCCGGACCCAACGGCTGCGCAGACGGCCACTCCGACGCCCGCTTCCACTTTGACACCCACGCCGGCTTCCACTCTGACGCCCACGCCGGCTGTGACGCCGACGCTGACAGCCGCGCCCACCGAGGGACCGACCGCAGCTCCCACGACAGCACCGACAGAAGGACCGACCGCGGCTCCGACTGCCGCGCCGACGACTGCTCCGACCGCGGCGCCCACGGCCGCACCGACAGCGAGACCGACCGCGGCTCCCACTGCGGCTCCCACGCCGACGCCCACGCCGACGCCCACGCCGACGCCGACGCCGACGCCAACCCCGACGCCCACGCCGACACCGACGCCGACGCCCACGCCTACACCGACGCCTACGGTTGTTCCGCATGACAAACCGGAGATTGTGGAATGGGCCGCGGTACACTGGGAAGACGACTTCCCGACAAACGGCGAATACCGGGTCCTCTTCCAGCTTGATTTGCACGAACTGAAAGGCGGAACGGCGAAAGCGACGCTGTACAGCAACGAA
>CAMVGD010000023.1 GCA_947166925.1 uncultured Clostridia bacterium
ACCCGAAACGGAGATCGCCGCGGCGGTCACGAGCGTGGCGCAGAGGATCAGCACCGCACGCAGAACGTCGGTATGCACGCCGAGCGCACGCGCCTCGCTGTCCCCGAGGCTCAGAAGGTTCAGGCGCCACCGCAAAAGCAGCATCGGAACGAGCCCCAGCGCCATCGGGATCGCGGCGGGCAGGATCGCATTCATGCGCGTGCCGGACAGCGAGCCCAGAAGCCAGTAGGTGATCGCGGGAAGCTGATTGCTCGGATCCGCGACGAGTTTCAGGTACGAAGTCCCCGCCGAAAACAGCGAGCCCACCATGATGCCCGCAAGGATCAGATTGACGACCCTGAGCCCCGGCGCGCGCTGCGCGATCAGAAATACGAGCACGACCGTGAGGATCGCGCCGAGAAACGCGAAGACGGTGATGAACCGCGCGGAACAGCCGAGCAGGATCGCAAGCGCCGCGCCGAACGCCGCCCCGCTCGAAGCGCCGAGGACGTCCGGCGACGCCATGGGATTTTTGAACACGCCCTGAAACACCGTCCCCGCGGCCGAAAGCGAACAGCCGACGAGGATCGCCATGACGATGCGCGGAAGGCGGATGTTGATCACAGCGTTTTCCATTGCGTCCGTCCATACAACCGGCGTTGAAAGACCGAAGATCGCCCAAAAGCGATGCCGCAGAATACGGATCACATCGGAAAGCGGGACGGAATATCTGCCGAATGTCAGCGAAACGAGAAACAGCACGAGCAGCACGCCGCCCGCTGTAAGCAGCGTCGCCGTGCGTCTTCCTCTGCCGTTTCCGCCGGTCTTCGTCATGCCGTCCCCCTGTCGTTATTCTTTCTAAAGTATAACAATCGGACGGCTTTGCTGCAAGCAAATCGCAGATTATCCGTCAATGCCGCATGTCGTTTGATATGCACGCAGCAAAAAAGCCCCGCCGATCGCGGGGCGATGCATCACGATTGTTTACTCGACGTTGACCGAACCGGACACGACGCTGATCTCCACATCCATCAGACCGTTTCCGATCGTGTAGACGCTGCCGCTGCTCTCTGCGGGGAGCGCAGTGTTGAAGCTGCCGGAGACGGCATCGAACCGGATCTTTGCGCCTGCGGTCCGATCCGCAAGCACGATCTTCACGCCGCCGGAGGTGCTCTTGATCCTGACCGTCGACGCTTTCAGCATGCCGAGCGAAACGCTGCCGGACGCGCTGTCGATGTCCAGACGATCCGCAGTCACCCTGCCGAACGCCACGCCGCCGGATGCGCTGTCCACGTCGATCTTGTCTGCCGCGATCTCGTCGACCGTAAGCCCGCCGGACGCCGTATCGACTTCAAATTCGCCGGAAACGGAGACCTTGCCAAGGTCAACTCCGCCGGACGCCGTTTCGATCTCCACTTCCTTTGCGGACAGGAACCGGATATCCGTACCGCCGGACGCCTTTTCCAGGCGGAACCTGCCGAGATCGAGCATGCTCTCGCTGACGATCTTGCCGGAAGCGACTTCGAGATCGAGATCGACAAACGCCGGCAGCTCGAGTGTCAGATCCTTCTTTTCCATCTTGCTGAGCGAAAGCTTTTTCCCGGACTTGCAGTACTTGATCTTCAGCGTCGTGCCGTCGATCCACCAATGCATCCGGTCTTCTTCCGCAAGCGATTCCGAATCGGCTTCGGAAACGGACAGCGTTCCCTTGCCGTTCTTCAGCGTGATGCTGCCGCCGAGCCATTCGACCTCGACTTTTTTCACCTTCGCCTCATCATAGGTAAAATTGCCCGCAGTATACTTCTCCGCATTTGTGTAGCGGACCGGCATCGTGCAGGATAAGCTGACGCATCCGACGGCAGAGAGCAGCAGAAGCGCCGCAAGCAGCAGTGTGAATAACCGTTTCATATGGATTCTCCTTTTTGATTCTATTCATGCAGCGCCGCCCTGTCCGGCAGCGTTTTTTCCAGTTCGTCCACGTCCGCGTCGGTCGTCGACCAGCTTGACGTGAACCGTACGATCCAATGCGCGTCGTCCGTTCTGCCCCAGAGATCGAAGCCGACAAAGGTCTTCAGCCGTTCCGTCTCCGCATCGCCGAGGATGACGAACTGCTGATTGGTCGGCGAGTCCCATGCAAGCGGGTAGCCCTTTTGAAGCAGGATCCTCCGGATGCGCTTTGCGTGACGGATCGCTTCCCTGCCGATCTGCTCATACAGTCCGTCGGTGAACATCGCGTCGAACTGCACGCCCAGCACGCGCCCCTTCGCCAGAAGTCCGCCGTGACGCTTCACCTGCGAGAGAAGCATCTTCGGCGCTTCCTTCGGAAAGACGACCGCTTCGCCGCACAAGAGTCCGAGCTTCGTGCCGCCGATACTGAACGCGTCGCACAGCGCTGCAAGATCGGAAAGCGCCAGATCGTTCTCCGGACAGCCCAGCGCATAGCCGAGCCTTGCGCCGTCCACGTAGAGTTTCATTTCATACCGGTCGCACAGCGCGCGCACACGCTCCATCTGCGCCTTTGTGTACAGCGTGCCGTATTCGGTCGGATGCGTCAGATAGACCGCGCCCGGACGCACCATATGCTCGTGCGTCGCGTCGGCATAGAAGGTCTTGAGGGATGCTTCCAGCGCGTCGACGTCCAGCACGCCGTCGTTTTCCGGAAGCGCGAGCACCTTGTGCCCCGTGCATTCGATCGCGCCCGCCTCATGCACGTTGATGTGCCCCGTTTTCGGCGCGATCACACCTTCGTACGGCGCAAGCAGCAGATCGAGCACGATCATGTTCGTCTGCGTGCCGCCGACAAGGAACGTCACCGCCGCGTCCGGCGCATGGCACGCCGCTTTGATCTTCTCCGCCGCGCTTTCGGTATACGGATCGAAGCCGTAACCGCTCATCTGCACCATGTTCGTTTCGGAAAGCGCTTCCAGGATCTTCGGATGCGCGCCTTCCGTATAGTCGCATTCAAACGTACGCATAGTCTCCTCCGTTCATTCGCTTCGGTTCTCGTCGCTTTCCATATAGGCGGACAGCAGCGCGTCCAGCTTCGGCAGCGCCGTTCTCAGCGAGACGACCGCGCCGTCCCTGAGATAACAGTGCTTTGAAATGCCTTCTGCGGCAAGCGTGCCGCGCGTCAGATTTCGGATCTCATAACCGATCTCCAGCATGCGGGTGCTGTACTTCAATATCCGCACGCCGATCTCCACCTCGTCGGAGAACATCGTGGGACGGCGATAGTCGATCGAGATCCCGACCACGGGCGAAACGACGCCTTCGCGCTCGATGTCGACGTATCCGAACCCAAGCGCGTCCAGAAAGGCGACCCGCGCCTCCTCCATCCACTTGATGTAGTTTGCGTGATGGATCACACCCATCTGGTCGGTTTCGTGATACTGTGCTTTTCTGGTATAGTGAAACATATCCGCTCCTGCTTCATTCGTTCCGGCTTATTGTATCACATCGTTTTCCATCTGTCATCTTTTTTTGAAAAAAAACGTCCTGCGGCGCTTGACAAACGGGAGCCGTGTGATATAATACAGTTAATTGAACAGTTGCTCAACTGTTCCGAATTGGAGGAAAGAATGGATCGTTTACCGGTATGCGAATGTGAATCCGTCCATCAGGACATCGTGTGCGCCGTACGCCCGCAGCTTCTGAACGGAGACGAGGCGATCGGCCTTGCCGCGCTTTATAAGCTGTTTGGGGACGGAACGCGCGTCCGCATTCTGCAGGCGCTTCGCGTGCACGAGCTCTGCGTATGCGATCTCGCCTGTCTGCTCGGCATGACGAAATCCGCGATCTCGCATCAGCTGAAGGCGCTGCGTCTAAGTAACCTCGTCAAGTTCCGCCGCGACGGGCAGAACGTATTCTATTCCCTTGCCGACGAACACGTCGAACAGATCCTGGACCTCGGTCTGGATCATTTGCGCGAATAACCGCGCATTTTCTTTTGACCGTATAGTTGAGCATTTGAGCAACCATTGTATTTCGGAGGTTTTTATGAGCGAGCATCATCACGAGCATGAGCACAAGCACGGCGAGTGCTGTCATCACGAGCACGGGCATGAACACGAGCACGGCGAGTGCTGTCGCCACGACCACGAGCATGTACATAAGCACGGCGAGTGCTGTCATCACGAGCATGAGCACAAGCACGGCGAGTGCTGTCATCACGAGCATGAACACGAGCACGAACGCTGCTGCGAACACGGGGAATGCCGCCGTTATGAACACGAACACGAGGATGCCTGCGGCTGCGGACATCATCACGGACACAGTCACGGGGACGCCTGCGGCTGCGGACACGAGCACGGCGGACATGCGGAAGGCGAAAACCGTACGATGCTGATCCGGCTGATCGTCGGCGGCGTTCTGTTTGCCGGCGGACTGACCGCGCATTTTCTTCATGCGCCCCTCTATATCGAACTTCCGCTGTTCCTCGCATGCTATGCGGTCGTCGCATACGACGTCATTTGGAACGCCATCCGCGGGATCCTGCGCGGCAACGTGTTCGGCGAAGCGTTCCTGATGACGATCGCTTCGATCGGCGCGTTTGCGCTGGGCGAATTTCCGGAGGGTGCGGCGGTTATGCTCCTCTATCAGCTCGGCGAGTGGCTTACCGATCTCGCGCTTGACCGTTCGCAGGATTCGATCCGTGCGATCCTGGACATCCGCCCCGACACGGCGAACGTACAGCGGAACGGCGAGATCCTCTCCGTTTCCCCCGCGAACGTTTCGATCGGCGAAACGATCGTGATCCGTCCCGGCGAGCGCGTTCCGCTGGACGGTGTGATCCTTTCGGGAAGTTCGTCGCTCGACACGCGCGCTTTGACCGGCGAATCGGTCCCGCGCACGGCGCATGAGGGCGACGCGATCCTGTCCGGCTGCATCGTGCTGGACGGTGTGCTGACCGTGCGCGTTGAAAAATCGTTCGGTGAATCGACCGCGTCGAAGATCATCCGGCTCGTGGAGGACGCCGCCGACCGCAAGACGCCCGCAGAGCGCTTTATCACGAAATTCGCGCGATACTATACGCCTGCCGTGGTCGCCGCCGCGGTGCTTCTGGCGGTCGTGCCGTCGCGCATCACCGGCGAATGGGCGGAGTGGGTCCACCGGGCGCTGACGTTTTTGGTC
This sequence comes from uncultured Clostridia bacterium, assembly GCA_947166925.1. Taxonomy (GTDB): domain Bacteria; phylum Bacillota; class Clostridia; order Christensenellales; family CAG-138; genus UBA3792. The sequence continues at coordinate 5,110 of CAMVGD010000023.1, forward strand.
ATCTCCTGCCCCTGCGCGCTGGTGATCTCGATCCCGCTTGCGGTGTTCGGCGGGCTCGGCGCGGCGTCCCGCGCGGGCGTTCTCATCAAGGGCGGCAACTTCCTGGAAGCGCTGAACAAGGCGCATACGGTCGTCTACGACAAGACCGGCACGCTGACCGAGGGAAGCTTCTCCGTGCGTGAGATCCATCCCGCAAGCGGATTCACAAAGGAGACCGTCCTGCAGCTTGCCGCGGGCGCAGAATCGTTCAGTACGCATCCGATCGCAAAGTCGATCCGCGAAGCAGCCGGCGCAGTCGGCGCGCCGGACGCATCGGACTGCCATGAGATCGCGGGTAAGGGCGTTTCCGCCGTTATCGACGGCCGAACGGTCTCTGTCGGCAATATCAGGCTGATGGAATCTCTGGACCTGTCCGTGACCGTGCCGGAAACGGTCGGCACCGTCGCGTTCGTCGCCGTCGACGGAGCGTACGCGGGCTGTATCGTGATCGCGGATGCGATCAAGCCCGACAGCAAAGCAACGATCGAAACGCTTCGTTCGCTCGGGATCAAGCGGCAGATCATGCTGACCGGCGACGCGAAGGCGGTCGGCGACGCGGTGGCAAACGAACTCGGGCTGGACGGCGTCTCGTCGGAGCTTTTGCCCGATCAGAAGCTCGAAGCGGTCGAAGCGCTCTATGAAACGCTGCCGAAGGGCGGCACGCTGCTGTTCTTAGGCGACGGCATCAACGACGCGCCGGTGCTGGCGCGCGCGGACGTCGGCGTCGCGATGGGCGGGCTCGGCTCGGACGCTGCGATCGAAGCGGCGGACGCGATCATCCCCGCGGATGCGCCGAGTAAGCTCCTTGACGCGATCCGGATCGCGCGGAAAACGCACCGCATCACGATCGAAAACATCGTGTTTGCGCTCGGCATGAAGGCGATCTTCCTGCTGCTCGGCGCGTTCGGCGTCGCAAACCTCTGGATCGCGGTATTCGGCGACGTCGGCGTGATGCTGCTGGCGGTGCTGAATGCGCTGCGGGTGCTGAAAAGGAGCGGAAAAACCGCGTAAATCCCTTGACTTTCCCGTTCGGAACAGATATCATGAATGCCTGTGAGGTGAGGGTATCATGAAGCAGAAGAAAACGGCGCTCGCTCCGAGAAAAAAACAGAGCGTCATAGCGTATTATAAAAAATTCGGCTGGAAGGCGATCGGACGCGATCTGCTGCACGACGTCGTCGGCAGCTTCCTGTACGCGGTCGGCATCTCGTTCTTTGCCGAAAACGCCAACTTCGCTCCGGGCGGCATCACCGGTATCGCAATGATCATCCATCATTACGTGCCGTTTCTCGGGATCGGTCTCATGTCGCTGATCATCAACATTCCGGTCGCGATCATCTGCTATCGCCTTCTGGGACAGATCTTTTTCTTCAAATCGGTCAAGAGCATGCTGATTTCGGCGCTGTTCCTGGACGTGATCGTACCGCTTCTGGGCAGCTATCCGGATGCGGCGACGAATCCGCTTTTAGCCGCGCTCTTTGCGGGCGCGCTCTCCGGCATCGGGCTTGCGATCATCTATATGCCCGGCTCCTCCACCGGCGGTACGGACTTCATCATCATGAGCATCCGCAAATTGAAGCCGCATCTGTCGATCGGCACGATCTCGCTCGTCGTCGACGGCGTCGTTATCCTTTTGGGCTGGCCGGTGTTCGGCAACATCAACGCGGTGCTATACGGCGTGCTGATGACGGTCGTGAGCACCACGGTCATCGACAAGCTCATGTACGGCACGGGCACGCGCCGCATGCTGCTGGTCATCAGCGACAAGGCGCAGGAGATCGCAAACTCCATCATGGAGGAGACCGAGCGCGGCGCAACGCTTGCCGACGTACGCGGCGCGTATACCGGCAAGCCGCATCAGATGATGATGTGCGTCTGCTCCAAGGTCGAGGTCTTTACCTCGCGGCGCATCATCAACCGCATCGATCCGAACGCCATTGTGATGCTCACCACCGTGGACGAAGCATACGGCGAGGGCTTCCTGGAGCCGGATGTGGATTAACGATATGCACAGAAAAAGCGGCGCCGGACTGACGCCGCTTTTATCATGATCATTCCAGAAAGGAGTGCCGTATGGATCGGAAAACGAAGGTGTTTGCATGGCTGGCGCTGATTTTCGGCGTGCTCTGTCTGCTTATGACAGCTGTCTGGGCATGCTTTATTCTGCCGAACGCTTCGGTCGGCGAATACTACAAGCTTGCGGTGTACGTCCTTCTGACCACGCTGATCCTGCTGATCGCCGGATCGGTCACTGCCGTCCTGTCGCTCGTTTTCGGCATTCTGGCGCTGAAAGCATCAAGCGGGTCAGCCAGAGCGTTCTCCGTCGTCGGCATCGTCGGCGGCGCGCTTCTCCTCGTCTCGAACGCGCTCTTTCTCATTCTGGTATGATCGGCGCTTGACAGGACAGCGCTTCTTTGATACAATACAGAAAAACAACAGGAGGCAAACAAGCGAATGCGCAACTGATCCGTCTTTTTCGAACGTACCGGACGACCCTAGCGATCGGGTGCGTCTTGCGTTGCCGAAAAGCGGATCACCCTCCTTTCATAAGCCGGTATCAGCCGGTATATTGGGTCGTTCCCTGCTTTCGGCAGCGGAGCGATTTTTGTTTTAAGGAAGTGATTTTATGATACAGGCAAGAAATATCACGATCACGATCGACCGCGACGTCAAAACGATCGTCGAGGACCTCTCCTTTACGGTCCCGGACGGCGCGAAGGTCGCGCTGATCGGCGAGGAGGGCAACGGCAAGTCGACGCTCCTCCGGTGGCTTTACAATCCCGAGCTCGTCGAGAGCTACGCGACGGTTTCGGGAACCGCGTCGATCCCCGGCACGAAGGGATATCTTCCGCAGGAGCTTCCCGAACGGGATCGCGCGCTTTCCGTTTATGAATACCTGACGTCGCACTGCAGCGAGGAAGCGCTTTCTCCGAGAGCGCTCTCCCGCGCGATGAAGGACGTGGATCTGCCGTACGATCTTGCGTATTCGGATCAGAAGATGGGCACGCTGTCCGGCGGCGAGCGGGTCAAGCTCGCGCTCTGCGTACTGCTTTTGAACGACTGCGACGTGCTGCTTTTGGACGAGCCGAGCAACGATCTCGATCTCGACACGCTCGCATGGCTTGAGCGATTCCTGCGTTCCGTTAAAAAAACGGTGCTCTATATCTCGCACGACGAGGTCCTGCTCTCACGCACCGCGGAGGCGGTCATCCATCTCGAGATGGTGCGGCGCAAGAAGATCCCGCGCGCGACGGCGGCGAACATCCCGTACGACGAATACATGAAACGGCGCGACGCGGCGATGCAGCATCAGGCGCAGGTCGCGCAGTTCGAGCAGAAGGCGTTCCGCGAGAAAAAGGAACGGTACCTTTCGATCTACAACGCCGTCGACCACGCGCAGGCAGCGCTCACGCGGCAGGATCCTTCGACCGGACGGCTGCTCAAAAAGAAGATGCATACCGTCATGTCGATCGGCAGGCGGCTCGAAAAGGAGCAGGAAAACCTCACCGAAGCGCCGGAGGCGGAATGGGCGATTCTGCCGAAATGGCTGGGCGGCGAAGTCAAAAGCGGAAAAACCGTGCTCGAATACGGTCCCGCCCGGCTCACAGTCGGAGACCGCGTGCTCTCCGAAACCGTCGCGATCCGCATTTCGGGGCCGGAGCGCGTCTGCATCGTCGGGCGCAACGGCTGCGGCAAGACGACGCTTCTCAAAAGTCTCGTGCCGGAGATCGGAAAGCGCGGGTACAACGTGTTTTATATGCCGCAGGTCTATGCGGATCTGCTGCCCCTCGACCGGCTGCCGGAGGAATTCCTTGCGCCGGACGGGGATAAGGAATCGGTGACCGAGGCGCGGATCTTCCTCGGCAGCATGAAGTATACGACCGACGAGATGGCGCACCCGATCCGGGCGCTCTCGGGCGGTCAGCAGGCAAAGCTGCTTCTCCTGAAGGCGATCCTCGACCGCGCGGACGTGCTCGTGCTCGACGAGCCGACGCGAAACCTCTCCCCCCTCTCCGCGCCTGCGGTTCGCACGCTCCTCAGGGAATTTCGCGGCGCGATCCTGATGGTCACGCACGACCGCAAACTGATCGCGGAGACGGCGACGCGCGTGCTGCAGTTCACGGAAACAGGGCTCGTTCCGTTCGATGCAACGGCGCTTTAACCGAGCAGAACGTCCATTCCGGTCATCAGTGCAAACCCGCCGAGTACAAAGAGCGTTCCGAAAACGGGGCGCTCCCGGAACGTATCCGGCAGCAGTTCAAACCCGGTCACATATGCCATCGCGCCTGCGGCAAAGCTCAACAGCCACGGGAGAGCGGGCACGGCAAACCGCGCAAGCAGGATCGTCGCCGCGCCCGCGACCGGCTCGGACGCGCCGGACAGCACGCCGTACAGAAACGCCTTCCGCCGACCGACCCCGGACGCCGCAAGCGGCATGGAAATGATCGCGCCTTCGGGCAGATTCTGCAGCGCGATCCCGAGCGCAAGCGCAAATGCGCTCATCGCGGTCACGGTCCCCTGCCCCGACAGCAGCCCCGCGTACGCCGCTCCGACCGCCATGCCCTCCGGAATGTTGTGCAGAGAAACCGAAAGCACCAGCATCCGCGTGGAATGCGCGACGGTCCCCGCCCGTTCGACATGCGCGGAGATGCGATCCCATACGGCGAGCAGCGCCGCACCGAGCAGGAACCCTGCGCATGCGGGAAGCCACGCGGCCGCGCCGCAGGCAGACGACTGATCCATTGCGGGCAGCAGAAGGCTGAACACCGCTGCCGCGGCCATAACACCTGCCGCTGCATCCGAAAGAAAGCCGGTTGCTCGCCCGGGTATGCCGTTTTTCAGAATCAGCACCGCCGCGGCGCCGATCGACGTGCCCAAAAAGGGTACGAGCAATCCCTTGATCGCTTCGCCCATCGGACCTCCCTCCTTTTCCTCGGCGTTCTGCTTCTATCGTATGCCGTGTGAACGGCGATCGGTGAAAACGGTGTCGAAAAGATGATATATTTTGTGCGCATTTGCCTTGACATCGGTTCCGCGTGGGGTTATACTGAAATCAGAAACGGGCACAAGCCCGGAATGGACATGCACGCGGCGGGCCGTTTGTCCGTCAAATTTTCAAAAAACCAGAAAGGAACATGATCATGGGAAAGTTTGAAGTCAAAGAAGTGAAGTCCGGTATCAAGTTCAATCTGAAAGCCGGAAACGGCGAGATCATCGCGGTAAGCGAGATCTACAGCACCGAAGGCGCTTGCATGAACGGCATCGAGAGCGTCAGAAAGTCCTGCCTCGGCGAGATCGAAGATCAGACCGTCGAAGGATTCGAAGTCAAAAAGCATCCGAAGTTTGAGGTCTATAAGGACAAGGCCGGCGAATTCCGCTTCCGTCTCAAGGCAAAGAACGGCGAGATCATCGTGACCGGCGAAAGCTACAAGGCAAAGGCAAGCTGTCTGAAGGGCATTGAAAGCATCAAGAAGAACGCGCCCGAAGCGCCCGTTGTCAAGATCGAAGCATAAATCACGCGAACCGCACCCGTCCGGAAACCCCGGACGGGTTTATTTGTGTCCCGCATTGTTCACACTCTGTTGACAAACTTGTGAAATTCAAATGGTATAATAGGATATCGAATCATAGGGATCCGGCTGTCCGGCGTCCTGGGAAAGGAACCGCTATTGAAGCTCCCGGAATGGAATAAAAAGCAAACGATCCTGATCGGCGTACTTGCCGGCGTTCTGCTGTGCGCGGTCATTTTTCTGATCGCCGTTGCAACGCGTCCCGCTGCGGAGGCGCTGCTTGACGAGCCCGATCCCGGCGAGGATATCGAGCTGATCGAGGAGGGCACCGTCTCCCTTCTGTCGGAAGCGACCCCGCCGCCGGATCTCTCCATGCGCTTTGTCCCCGACGACGAGCATCCAATGCCTTCCGACGGTTCGATCCTGCCGCTCGGCGGAACATACACGATCGGCGGCACGATCTATTCAAACTATCCTCTGGACAGTGTGAACGTCACGATCACCTGCGCGCACAACAACAAAAAGCCGTATCCGTACAAGAAAACGGTCCGCTTCCGGCAAAACGTCACCGGGCAGTACACGCTGACCGACGCCGCGACCGACGAGGGCGTTTCCCTCTCCTCCATCGTTGATTTTTCCGAGCTGCTGGTCGGCGTGCATACGCTGAAGCTCACCGCGTCAATCAAGGGCACGCACAGCGTCGAGCTGTTCCGCTGCAGCTTTTATGTGCTCGGCGACGAATGGGAAACGATCACGCGCAAGACCTTCCCGGATTCCTATCCCGAGGCGCTGAAGTTTTTCGGTTCAACCGAGCGGTTTCTCTATCGCTACCAGTGGGTCAACGGGCGCTATATCGTCGCCGACCCCGAATGGGAAAAGACCTACATCACCGAAATGCCGGGCTACCCAGAAGGGATGACCTGGTTTGTCCACGTCGACGCAAAGCCGTATATTGAAAAGGCGTTCCGTTATCTTGAATCGACCTCCGTGCGCGTGCACGGCACGAACGGCGATACCGGCGTGATCAAGGCGATCTCGCTGATCACAGAATACAACGGCTGCTATGTCTCGCGGTTCACATCCAGTCTCAAGGCGATCAGCCACCACACGTTCGGAACCGCGGTCGATCTGAACGCATCGATGGAACCGAACAAGAACAATGAAAAGAACCATGCCGTCATCGGCGACGACGTCCGGGATCACCTCGTTTACAACGGCATCCGCGAGGAGAACGGCGTCCGGTACTACGACTTCACCTATGACGGCGCTTACAAATGCGATCCGAACGGCGTGCCGGAAACCTGTGTGAACTATCTGCTCTATGAATTCGGATTCTTCCGCGCCGGTTTCGATTGGGCGTACTATTATAAATCCACGAGCGACGCGATGCATTTCTGTCTCAGCGAGTACGTGACGCACAAGCACGACGAAGCAAAATACGGGCTTCGGAAGGTGTACGAATACATCGGGGAAACGACCGCCGCTACGGCAGCTCCCGTGATCCCGGTCCAGTAAAAGCGATCTGCCGACGGCGCGGATTTCCCTCCGCGCCGTTCTTTTTTTTGCGCATAAAAGTATTCGGCGCAGGTCGATCGCCTGTTTTCATTTTTGGCCGATCCGTGAAGGAAAATCGGTGAATTTTGGACGAATTTGTAACCTCGAAATGAATAATCGGATATTTTGAAAACACATTATAAAGAAACATCGAAAACCGGCACAAGCGAAAAAAAGTGTGCTACGATACCGCTCACAGGAGGTGGATCGTATGAAAGCGCTGAAGCGTTTGACCGTGCTCGTCGCGGTCCTGATGTGTTTGCTCGCCCCGCTGATCGCGCCGCCCGCCGCCGCGGACGCGCACATCCTGTATATGCCGGACGGCAGCGGCGAACCGGAACAGAACGAGGAGCTGAAGGAGCAGATCCGATCGACCTACAGGAAGGTCAAAAAGAAGGCGCGCAAAAAGTCCTTTAAGGGCAAGTGCGGCTACTACGTCGGACTGCAGCTCGTTTCCCTCGGCATCAATACGAAGTATGTCGGCTGCAACGGGAACCGCGCGTTCGATATCTACCGGGAAAAATCGGAGACCTCCGGCGGCTTCCGCATCACCGCATATCCGGCAAAGGAATACACGCTCAAAGAAGCGCTCGAAGCCGTTGCAAGAGAGGACCCGCACGCGCGCAACATCCTCGTCGGCTTCCAGAAGGGCACGAGCAAGGCCGGTAAAAAATACGGACACGTCATGTTCATACACGGCATCGAGGACGGTATGGTCTACTTTTCCGACAGCTACGCGCAGACCGTCGACGGCAAGCGCTACAAGGAGGGCGAGCCGATCGTCTGCTCGATCGCGACGTTCGCGCAGCGCTACAAAAAATACAAGCTTGACGGCGTCATCCACTTCGGTTAAACCCCACCGGGTACACAACTGCATACATGCAGAAAAAGCACCGGACTTCCGGTGCTTTTTCGTATTCGATCGTTATTTTGCTTTGCAGTTCTTCACGTTCGACCACTGTCCATAATAGGTTTTCCCCTCGAATTCATGATACGAACGTACACGGACGTAATAGGTCGTATTCGATTTCAGGTTTTTAATCGTTGTCTGAACGGTATTGACGTTCGTAATCTTCACAGTTTGTACATTGTTCTTGAACTTTGAGTCCGTTGCAATCTGCACCTGATAACCGGTAAACTTGGTATTCGCGGCCCATTTCGCCGTCAGTTGTCTCGTTCCCGCCTCTACAGAATTCAGCGTGACGGTCGTAATGCGCACAATTGTTTTCAGCGGACCAACGATGCCGAGGTTATAGTTATCACCGACGTTGCCGCCTATCGTCGCACCGGATACCGGATCGACACGCTGCGCAAAGTACGCCTTGACGCCGTATTGATACCGCGACCCCGCGTATACCTTATGATTGGCGTCCGAGCCGTCGGTCCACGTCGTTTCAGTCACGTTCCACCAGCGGTCAAAAGCGGTCCAGCCGTTTGTTGTTTTGCTCCATGCTCTGCGGTAAATGACATACCCCTCTGCACCTTCAACCGGCTTCCACGTGATTTTAATGCCATCCTTGACATTTTCAACCTTGGTTTCCGTTGTCGGCGGCAGATAGATTTTGAACCACGCCTGCGCCGTGCCGGAATACTTCGCCGTAAAGGTTATGATTACATACCCCGTACCGGCATTTGTATTCTCTCGGTATTCATACGTATAGTTCTTTGTATCTACAATTGTGCCGTTTTTATCCAGTACGGTAAACCGCGGTGTCTGCGCGCTGCCGTTTGCGATCACATACGGCGTGCTTCCGCGATATTCCACATCATCACTGCTCCATTCGATCGTTCCGTCGAATTCCGGAAGTTTCGACCATCGCGCGTACAAGGTATGATCCTCCGTCGCTGTAACCGTTGTGGAAGCCGTCACCTTTGTTCCGCCGCTCTTTGCCGTATACCATCCCTTGAAGGCATACCCCGAACGGACCGGTTTGGGCAGCGTACCGTATGTTTCGCCGCACGTAACGACCTTGCTTGTCTGCGAAACGCTTCCGCCGTTGGCGTTGAAATAGACAGTAAATGTTTGTTCCTGCACGCTCTCAAAAGTTAAGTACACCGTAACGTCCATTGTTCCCTTCTCTGTATCGTAGCAATATGCGAAACTGCTTACAGCGGACGGAAATGTCACAATCCCGGTATTTCTGTTTAATTCAATCGGATCGTAGATGTTCGTGACCTTCGCAAGTCGATCCTTCGGTACAATCATCGTCAGATCATAGGTATACTTCCCATTCTCTAACTTTCCTTTTTGATTCTCTACGGTCTGGTTTCCCATTGTCGGTGCATCCTGAGCGATCAAGGGCAGGTTCCCCAAATCCAAATAGCTGATATGGTTGCCATAACAATTCAGCCCTTCAAGCATTGTATTGTTGCTCAGGTCCAGCGACGTCAGCTGATTCCCCCCTGCAACGAACATTTTTAATGCTGTATTTTTGCTGAGATCAATAGTCGTTAGAAGATTTTCGGAACACCAAATCTGCTCAAGCGCCGTATTTTTGCTGACGTCCAGAGTTGTCAAGCGGTTATTGCCGCATCCGAGTGTCTGAAGCGCAGTATTGCGACTGACGTCCAATGATGTCAGTTGATTGACCACGCACCAGAGGTACGTTAGCGCGGTGTTCTGTTTGATGTCTAAAGCCGTCAGTTGATTACCGCCGCAGGCGAGATAGGTCAGTGTGGTATTATTCCTGACATCCAGTGTCGTCAGCTGATTGTCATAGCATTCAAGCCTAACAAGATTCGGGAAATACGCAATACCAGATAAGGAAGTAATTCCGCATTCCTGACACTTTATTATCGTAACGCTCTCCGTCTGTGCACGCGTCATATAATAACCACTTGACGCATTGCCATTTACGGGCAAATTATTGATAATCCATTGCCGGAACGCTGCATCGGGAAAGTTTGTGCTGTTGATTTCCAGATAGCGGTCCTCCGCCCAATGCGCATACAGCGTGTGATTAGACGCTGTGGTGACCGTCGTTGAAGACGTGACTATAGAACCGCCGCTTGAAGACGTATACCAACCATCAAAAGTATAGCCGGTGCGCGTCGGCGTCGGTAAACTGCTGTAATGTCCGTAGGAATACCCATAGAGAACCGTTATACTCGACGGGGATACGCTGCCGCCGTTCGCATTGAATGTAACCGTATATGTATTCGCCGTCCAATGCGCATACAGCGTATGGTTCGACGCGGTCGTGACCGTCGTCGAGGACGTCACCTTGCTGCCGCCGCTTGATGCCGTATACCATCCGTCGAACGTATAGCCGGTGCGCGTCGGTGTCGGCAGCGTGCCGTATGTGCTGCCATAGGTAACCGTTTTGCTGCTCTGCGATACACTGCCGCCGTTGGCGTCGAAATAGACCGTATAGGTCGGAGAGGTTTGCGAACCCATATAAAAGGTTCGTGTGTATTCAGCCGAATAGCCGTTTGTATCTGTGGCAACAAGCCTAAGAGTATGTCTGCCTTGCGATAATGTGTTGAAAGCCAGATTGTAATTGATGTTGGAAGTCTTCAGTTCAAAAACGTTTCTTGCAAGTCCTGTACGCACTGCATAGGGCTCTGATGCACCATCTAAATATGCGCGTACGCTGTCCAACTGGTAGTATTCCGATGTAATCGTACCGACGACATTATATGTCTGCCCCATGGGAATTACTTCGCCCTCGGCAGGTGCGGTAACGGAAAATGTAATATTCGATGTGTTGGACGCTGTCCTGAACTGCAGAACGACCGTTTTTGCGCTATTAAGCGTTCCACTCAAACTGCCCGAATAAACGCCGACATATTCCTTTCCTGTTGCAGCTTTAATATTGCGGATCTCGTAAGTGGAGCCACTGGAATAAGCTGCATAAAAGTCCGTGCATCCACTTTGCACAAGTGATCCATTGATATAAACGTCCGCGGTGCCGTATCCCGAAATATTGTTTGCGGACGCGCCGTCAAGATACCCGTTCAGATCAAGATAGTACGATGTGCCGACTGTAAATGCATTGTGGTGGAACATTGTTTCCGAACTTGTCTGAGCACTCGATAATGTTTTTCCGTCAATTGCATAGTAATATGTACATTTTGCTTTTAAAGCATATGTATAATTTCCTGTACTGAGCTGTCCGAATTTTAGATTCTTGTCTAACGTTGAATTATACAGACTGTAGGACTTTAGTGCCAATCCAGTATGCGAGCTGTAAATAGAGGCCGTTCCGCTCGTTGCTGAACCCGGATAGCAGTATGCGTACAGAGCACACATTTGATTGTAAGTGCTGGTAACAGTACCTTTTATACTGAAAGAACTGCCTTGATTAATCTGAGACGGATTGGATGCGTTCGAAAGACTGATATCCGTTCCTTTCCACGTAAACTTGTTTGAGCTTGAATACTTGGCATAGTCCGCGTAGAAATACCGTTCTTTTCCGTTATAAATCGTTTTATACCAGTAATGGTTCGCTGTGTTTTTGTATACACCGACCACTGTGACGGTTGTTCCGTTCGAAAGAGTTGCGTCTGTTGTAGCCGCAGAATTCGTTGCGTCGCTGCAAGGCATATTCCAAAGCTTTGCGGATGCGGTTGTTTTGATAGTTCCGTAAGTCTGGTAAGGTGTGCATTGACGGAGATATTGTTCCTCGGGAGTGGCTGGTCTGTTGGGGTCTACATAAACATCGGCAAAGTTAATATGCTCAAGAATTGTGTCTTGTGAGGCAGTTGACAACGTATGATCTGCAACCCATGATTGTGTAATGGGAATCCCTTTTCCATCTCTATCGCGTGCTGGATCATTTACATAAAAAACACCATCTTTATATCCTACAATTAAGACAGCATGCTGCTTGCTCGAGCTATACGAAGGTTTGAAATGGGCTAAAATACCATTTGGATTACTATGCAAATAGGTAATGAACAGTTCCTTTACCTGTGCAGCTGTTCGTGTTCCAAACTCGCTATGGTGAATAAAAGTCGTGCATTCAATACCAAATGTTTTATAAAGTTTACTCCAATCTGCTGAATCAGCGCATCCATTTGCGTGATAAACAGCTTGGAACCCTGTGTATGTTGTCCCGCTGTCTGTATATGTAATTGTGCAGCCTTTAGCGTTTTCAAACGCCATTGCACAGCACGCAAGAACACATCCTCCACTTGTCTCTTGTTTATAGAATGCAGAGTTAAGCCAAATATTATCAGCGTCCGAGCGCGTGTTTCCTTCTGTTTTATCAATGTTTACTTCATAGCTTTCAGATAAATCTTCCTCCGCCATCGTTGCAGGCAGCAATGCAAAGCACATCATGATAACGAGGATCAAGGACAACAGTTTTTTCATGGTTTTCTCCGACCGGGCGGCAACGGTCATCAATTCCGTCAAACGGATTCCGCGGATTTTTCCGTTGAGCATCGAATAGAATCTATATGAATAATATTCCGATAAAACTATTCTTTATTTCGTATATTATACACTACATATAGTGTAATGTCAATACATCATATCAGGTGTAATCTATAATATGAAAAAACGGAAATGCTATTGCTATGAAAAACTATGTACAAAGGATCCGGGAATTAAGAGAGGATCATGATAAAACGCAGCGGGAAGTTGCAGCCGTTCTCAAAACGACACAGCAGGTCTATTCCCGGTATGAAAGCGGCGAAAATGAAATGCCGATCCGCCATATCGTCACACTTTGCAGATATTACGCCGTCAGCGCGGATTATATGTTAGGGTTGTCCGACGAACCAAAACGCTAAAACCTCCGGAAAGTCCGGAGGTTTTTCGTGCCGGACCGGCTGTCGGGAATGGCGTCAGAAGCTGCGTTCTTCCCCCCGAAGCTGTACTGACGTACTGCGAGAGGGGGAAAACGCAGCTAATTTGCGGCGAAACAAATAAAAGAAAGGACGTTTTTTGCGTCCTTTCTTCATGCCCAAAAAGGAGCCCGGAATCGGGCTCCTTTCGTTTGCTTTTCCTGATTATTTGGTCATGTTGGCGATTTCTTCGGCGAAGTTGTCCTTGCGCTTTTCGATGCCCTCGCCCTTCTCGTAGCGGACGAATGCCACGACCTTGGACGCGTTCTTTGCCTTCAGCATGTCCTTGATGGTGACGTCCGGGTTCTTGACGAACTGCTGTTCCTCGAGGCAGACTTCCTTGTAGTACTTCTGCATACGACCGTCGACCATCTTCTCGATGATGGCGTCGGGCTTCGGCTTTGCGGCGTTCGCGTTTTCTTCCTTCGCGGCTGCCAGCTGGACAGCGCGCTCACGGTCGATGAACTCCTGCGGCAGATCCGCACGGGAAACGCAAACGGGAGAAGCCGCCGCGATCTGCAGCGCCACGTCGTGCATGGCTTCGCGATCGCATTCCTCTGCAAACTGCACGAGGACGCCGCGGCTGCCGCCGAGGTGGATGTACGTGTCGACTGCGCCTTCCATGCGGACAAAGCGGCGGATCGTGATCTTTTCACCGATCTCCGCGACCGCTGCGGTCTGCAGTGCCTGGACGGTCTGGCCGTCGATCTCGCTTGCCATCAGCGCGTCGAGATCCGCGGGGTTGACTTTTACGACCTGCTTTGCGATCATCTTGACGAAATCCTTGAAACGGTCGGTCTTTGCAACGAAGTCGGTCTCGCAGTTGACCTCGACGAGCGCAGCAACATTGCCCTCGCGGTAATCGGCAACAAGACCTTCCGCCGCAATGCGGCCTTCCTTCTTCGCGGCCTTCGCAAGGCCCTTCTCACGCAGGAAGTCGATCGCCTTTTCGACGTCGCCGTTCGTTTCCACGAGCGCCTTCTTGCAGTCCATCATGCCGGCGCCGGTGCGCTCACGCAGTCCCTGTACGTCTTTTGCGGTAAAGTTCATGGTAGTACCTCCCGATTATGCTTCTTCTTCGGTTTCTTCTTCCGCCGCGTCCACAGCCGCGTCGGTCATCTGCTCGCCCTGCTTGCCTTCGAGCACGGCGTCCGCCATCTTGGCCGCGATCAGCTTGACCGCACGGATCGCGTCGTCGTTGCCGGGGATCGGGTAATCGACCTCGTCCGGGTCGCAGTTGGTGTCGATGATCGCAACGATCGGAATACCGAGGCTGCGCGCTTCTGCGATCGCGATGTGCTCCTTGCGCGGGTCGACAACGAACAGCGCTGCCGGGAGCTTCTTCATTTCCTTGATGCCGCCGAGGTTCTTCTCGAGCTTTTCACGTTCGGCCAGAAGACCGATGACTTCCTTCTTGGGCAGCAGATCGAAATCGCCGTTCGCTTCCATCTGGTCGATCTTCTTGAGACGCGCGATGCGGGTCTGGATGGTCTTCCAGTTGGTCAGCATGCCGCCGAGCCAACGCTGGTTGACATAGAACATTTCGCAGCGCTTTGCTTCCTGCTCAATGCTCTCCTGCGCCTGCTTCTTGGTGCCGACGAACAGGATCGTCTTGTCCTGTGCCGCGAGGTCACGAATGAAGTAATACGCTTCTTCGATTTTCTTGACGGTCATCTGCAGGTCGATGATGTAGATACCGTTGCGCTCGGTGAAGATGTACTGCTTCATCTTCGGGTTCCAGCGACGGGTCTGGTGTCCGAAATGGACGCCTGCTTCCAAAAGTTGTTTCATTGAGATCACGGACATGATAATTAAACCTCCTCGTTTTTTGTTTGTCCTCCTCCCGTTTCAAATAAGCCTTACCCCAGAGGGGACGAGCGGCTTCATCCGCGGGAGTGCGTGATGCCGAATGCTATTATACACATACGACCGTCGGAATGCAAGCCCCAAAATGCAGATTTTGCGGGGTTTTTCGGGGTTTTTTCACGGTTTTTACCTATGCGCGGGAGGATAGGTCCAGATACAGCATGAACGCCAGCGTAAGAACGGCGCAGACGATCCCGATCACGGAAAAGACCGTGTTTCTGCGTGTCGCCGCATCCTTTGCGCGTTGGCTGAAAACCAGCCCGAGTATGCCGGACACAACCGCCGCAAGCATCAGCGGCGGAGCAGCGAAAACCAGCGCCAATAAGCCGTAAACGCCCTCATAGGTGATCTCCGCATACGCAAAACGTGCTGCAAGCTCAGCGAATACCGCAATACCGAGCGCGAGCACGCCGCAAACCAGAGCGATCCATGAAGCGACTGTGCCGTTTTGTCTTCTTTTCATGCTGCGCTCCTTTCTGAAACGCTTATTCTTCCTCGTCTCCGTCGGCCATCTCGTCGAGGATCTCGAGGAACTCGTTGAAGACCTCGTCGAGGAGAATATCGTTTTCGATCGGCATGCAGTGTTAGCCGGCGGGCTGTGTGAAGCAGGACACGATCTGCGGGGAAAGGCGGAAGACAATAAACAGCACGACCGCAATCGCGATCAGGGGGATCGCCGTCCGCCAATTCCGAGCGAGAACGCGCCGGTCTTCGTCCGGATCGGCATATTTTTCGGGGTTGTTCCGATCGATCATCAGCGTCCTCGTTTCACCGAGCTGCGGCGGCTCCGCATAGGCGTCCAGCACTTCGTCCGAGACGGTGTACTCCGCGTTGTCCAGCGTGAACCGGTAAACGGGGATCGTGCGCCGGTTGATCCGCCCGTTTTCGTTGAGCGTAACCTCTTTGTGCCCGACGCAAACGCACACGACCGGTTCGACGTAGTTGTTTTCGATGCGTTTCCGCTTGATCAGCGCGCTGACGATCTCATACAGCGCGATCGCAAGCATGAGCGCGCAGACGTACGTCGGAAGCACAACGTGGACTTTTTCCCTCCCGGCGATCAGCGAAACGGCAATGAAAGACACGCCGATGAACAACCCGCCGAACAGCCTTATAAGCGTCGTTCTGATCGCTTTGCGATTGTCCATTACGCCTCCTCGTCCCCGTCCGCCATCTCGTCGAGGATCTCGAGGAACTCATTGAACACCTCGTCGAGAAGGATATCGTTTTCGATCGGCATGTAACGCTCGCCCTCCGGCGTTTTCACGATCTCAAGGATCAAGATCTCATCCTCATTCACGTTCTCGACTTCGTCGATCGGGATCAGCGCGGCATAGCGTTTCTTTTCATAATCGAACGTGGCAACGAGATCGAATTCGACCTCTCTGCCCTGTTCGTCGATCAGAGTGACCAGCGTGTTTTGTTCTTCCATGGTATTCTCCTTTTTTCATGACGCCGACGGCGTCAATTCATGTGCGAAGTACAATTCATGTCCTTTGGGACAATTCATGCAGCCGTGCTGCAATTCATGCGAGAAGCGCGATTCATATAACGAATGAATTGCCTGACGGCATGAATTGGCTGCGCCGTGAATTGACCTGCGGTCATGAATTGCGCCTGCGGCGCATTCCAATTTCTATCCGTTCGGGTGGCTGTCCATATACCCCTGCAAAATCAGCACCGCAGCAAGCTTGTCGATGACCTTCTTCTGCTTGCCGCGGGAAATGTCCGCGTCGACGAGTACACGGCGCGCCGCCATCGTGGTGAGGCGTTCGTCAAAAAAGAGCAGCTCGCCGTCCCATTGCTTTTGAATGGCTTCGGCAAAGCGCTGCACCTTCTCGCCCTGTTCGCCGATCGTGCCGTTCATGTTCATGGGCATACCCAAGAGGAGCCGGCACGGTGCGTAACGGTTCAGGATCTCCACAATATGCGCGACGTCTTTTTTCATGCTCTCCGTCCGCCAGTACGTCTCGACGCCCTGCGCGGTGATCCATAAAGGATCGGACACCGCGACGCCGATGCGCCTGTCGCCGACGTCCAGTGCGACCATGCGCTGTTTCAATGCTTTTCGACGTAGAAGCGCACGAGCTCCTCGATAAGCTCGTCCCGCTCCATCCTGAGGATCATGTAGCGCGCGTTGTTGTGGCTTGTGATGTACGTCGGATCGCCCGAAAGCAGATAGCCGACGATCTGATTGACCGGATCATAGCCTTTTTCGCGCATGGCGGAATAGGCGGTCATCAGCACGTCCTCTGCTGTCTTGACGTCTCTCGGCGCGGTAAATTGAATGGTATCGCCTTTGTTTTCCATAGCATATTCCTCCATTTATGATTATACCCTATTATTTTCGGATTTGTAAACCCGTTTCCTGCAAAATCACAAGTTTTTTGCAATCCGCATATCATGCAAAAAACAAACGAGGAGGAACTTATGAAACGAACGATCCTGATCGTGCTGGCCGCCCTGTTGACGCTGCTGCCGCTTGCATGCAGACAGGCGGAAAAGGAAACGGTGACGCTCGAGCTGCACGAGGTAACGCGCTCGGTCTTCTATGCGCCGCAGTATATCGCAATGTCGCTGGGCTTTTTTGAGGAGGAAGGGCTCCGCGTGGAGGTCACGACCTCCGGCGGCAGCGAAAAGGCGATGACCGCACTTTTGTCCGGCGACGCCGATCTGTGCCTTGCCGGTCCCGAAACCGGCGTGTATGTCATGAACGAAGGCAAGGAGGACCATCCGGTGATCGTGGGACAGCTCACGAAGCGCGACGGCTCGTTTCTGATCGCGCGGGAGCCTGCCGAGCACTTCTCCTGGGACGATCTTCTGGGCAAAACGATCATCGGCGGACGCGCCGGCGGCATGCCGATCATGACGCTCCGGTGGGTCATGGCGCAGAACGGTCTGATCGACGGCGAGAACTGCACGATCATCGACTCGATCCAGTTCAACCTGATGGCAGGCGCGTTTGAAGGCGGCGAAGGCGATTATGTGACGCTGTTCGAGCCGACGGCGACCGAATTTCAGAAGGCGGGCAAGGGCTATATCGTGGCAAACATCGGCCTGGAGTCCGGCGAAGTGCCGTATACCTGCTACTTCGCTTCGCAGAAGATGATCGAAAGCCACCCGGAACGCATCGAAGCCTTCCTCCGCGCGATCTATAAAGCGCAGCAATGGATCGAGACCGCAAGCGACGAGGAGGCGGCAAAGGCGATGCAGCCCTACTTCCCCGACGCGTCTTTGGAAAGCCTGATGGCGGTCGTGAAGTCCTACCGCGAGACCGACTCCTGGAAGAAGGACCCGGTCATGCAGGAAGCGGATTATGAACGTCTGCTCACCGTCATCGATTTCAACGGCGAGCTCACGGGACGCCCCGATTTCAACGAGCTGGTCGACAACACCTTTGCAAAAAAGGTATCCGGGAAATAATCCGGGCGTCATCCTGCGCATGGTACGCGCAAAAAGCGCACGATCTGCCTCTGCAGCAAAGCGGAGGCGAAGGAGCTTGCGAAGCATCGTACAGATTCACAAAGGGACGCCGAAATCGGCGTCCCGTGAAGTTTACGCAATTCTCGGCTCCCCTGCGCAGGGGGAAAGATCGTGCAGCATTGCAGCAAACGACGACGCCGTTCGGCGCAATGCTATGAGGAACCTGCATCGCGCCGATCCGTCCGCGACATACGCGGCGGGTCGTCGAGGACGTCGCCTCCCTGCAGATTTCTGCCGATGCGCAGCGTTACTTTGCCTCGTCCATCTTGCCCGTGTTCAGCGCGTCCTCGATCCAGATGCGCATGCCGCGGATGGAGCGGTCGAGCTTGGTGAGCTTTTCAAGGATCAAATCGAACTGATTGCGCTCGCTGTTGCTCACGCGTCCGTCGACGGAGATGTCGATCAGCCGTTTTTCCTCCTCCTCCACCGCGTGCAGCGCGGAAAGAAGCTCCACGGTCAGCTGCGGCAGCGCCTTGAGCTCTGCCTCCTCGACGTATTTCTTGCCGATCGGGCATTCGTGCGTGCAGTAATAGTTGGAAAGCGTCGGGTTCTGATAGACGCACTCCATTTTGAGCACCTCGTCCGGATGCGGCGCGCTCCTGCCGCTTTCGATCTTTTCAATGCGATCCGGCGATACGAATACAAGGCGCTCCGAAGCGGCGTCGCGGCTCAGTTCCATTTTCTCGCGGCTCGTCTGATACACATTTTTGTTTTCCCTGACCGATTTTCTTCCCATCGTGATCTCCTCCGATCCTTTTTCTGATATCAGTATACACCGTACCTGCGCGTTTGGAAAGTGCGGATTTTACAGCAGATGCCTTTTTTGAAGGAAAAAGAACGCCCGAGGCGTTCTTTCTGTCGTTTCGTTATTCCGCCTTCTTCACCGCCGGCGCCGTCTTGGCGCGGGTCTTGCGGCCCGAGGGCAGCTTCGGCTGCGGTTCGCCGTCCCGGATGAGCCGCGGCGGGGAAAGTTTTTTAATCGTCTCCGCCGTGATCTCGACGGTCTTGACGCCCTCCTGGGACGGGATGTCGTACATGATGCCGAGCATGACGTCCTCCATGATGGCGCGCAAGCCTCTTGCGCCGGTCTTGCGCTCGATCGCCTTTCTGGCGACTTCACGCAGCGCGTCCTCGGTGATGACGAGATCCACGCCGTCCATCTCGAACAGGCGGCGATACTGCCGCGCAAGCGCGTTCTTCGGCTCGGTGAGGATCTGGACGAGCGCGTCCTCGGTGAGGTTTTCAAGCGTGACGATGATCGGTACACGACCGACAAACTCCGGGATCAGACCGAATTTCAGAAGGTCCTCGGGCAGGATGTCCTTGAGGATCGTTCCGACGTCCATCTGCTGCGTGGAGCGCACCTCCGCGCCGAAGCCCATGAGTTTACTGCCCGTGCGCTTCTGGATGATCTTGTCGATGCCCGTGAACGCGCCGCCGACGATGAACAGGATGTTCGTCGTGTCGATCTGCAGGCATTCCTGCTGCGGATGCTTTCTGCCGCCCTGCGGGGGAACGTTTGCAACGGTGCCCTCGAGGATCTTCAGAAGCGCCTGCTGCACGCCTTCGCCGGAGACATCGCGCGTGATGGAAACGTTCTCGCCCTTTCTGGCGATCTTGTCGATCTCGTCGATGTAGACGATGCCCATCTGCGCCTTGGCGATGTCGTAATCCGCCGCCTGGATGAGCTTCAACAGGATATTCTCCACGTCGTCGCCGACGTAGCCCGCTTCCGTGAGCGCGGTCGCATCCGACATGGCGAACGGCACGTCGAGGATCTTCGCAAGCGTCTGCGCAAGCAGCGTTTTGCCGCAGCCTGTCGGCCCGAGCATGATGATATTGCTCTTTTGCAGCTCGACGTCCTCGTTCTTGCTGCCCATCAGACGAATGCGTTTATAGTGGTTATACACCGCGACGGCGAGCGCCTTTTTCGCGTCCGCCTGCCCGATCACATACTGATCCAGCGCCGCAACGATCTCCTGCGGCTTCGGGATGTCTTCCTTCGTATACGCGGACTTCTGGTCGTTCGGCTGCTCGTAGCGCATATCCTCCTGCACGATCTCACGGCACAGCTCGACGCACTCGTTGCAGATATACACGTTCGGGCCCGCAATCAGCTTGCGGACCTCACTGCGCTGCTTGCCGCAAAAGCTGCAGCGTACGCGATCGAAATTGTCTCTGTCTCTTGTGCCTGCCATTTCGTTATCTCCTCGGTGCAATGATCTCGTCGACGAGACCGTAGTCCTTCGCCTGTTCCGCCGTCAGGAAATTGTCGCGCTCGGTGTCGCGCTCGATCACTTCGAGCGGCTGACCCGTGCGGTCGCTGAGAATGCGGTTCAGACGATCCTTGATGCGGATGATCTGCTCCGCATGGATGCGGATATCCGTCGCCTGTCCCTGTGCGCCGCCGCTCGGCTGGTGGATCATGATCTCGCTGTTCGGCAGCGCCTTGCGCTTGCCCTTTGCGCCCGCCGCAAGCAGGAACGCGCCCATGCTCGCCGCAAGTCCGATGCAGATCGTGCTGCATTCGCACTTCAGGTACTGCATCGTATCGTAGATCGCGAGTCCTGCGCTCACCGAGCCGCCGGGGCTGTTGATATAGAGGAAAATATCCTTGTCCGGATCCTCCGCTTCCAGAAACAGCATCTGCGCGATGACGAGATTCGCCGTATCGTCGTCGATCGGACCGCCGAGGAAGATGATGCGATCCTTCAGCAAGCGCGACCAGATGTCATAGGAACGCTCGCCATGGCCGGACTGTTCGACCACCATCGGTATCAGGTTCATAGTATCTCCTTTCAGGATCACTCCGCCAAACAGGTTTGCCGGAGCGGTTTACAGTTCCCGCCTGAAACACGGTGTGTTTCCGGGCGGCGGGAACTGCAAGGTGTAAAACTCGCCGCGCATGTCGCCGAATTTTACGGATTTTTTGTTTCGTTGTTATTCGGCAGCCTTCTCCGGTTCTTCGGTCTCGACAGCCGCGTCGACGATCAGCTTGACGGTCTTGTCGACCACGATGCGGTCCGCAAAGTATTCGCGATCCGCGTCGGTGAGCTGCTTCTTGAAGGTCTCGACGTCCGAGCCGCCGTTTTCGGCGTACTTGACGATCTCCGCTTCGATCTCCTCGTCGGTCGCCGTGACGTTTTCCGCCTTGGAAACCGCTTCGATCACGAGCTGCATCTTGACGCGCGCTTCCGCTTCGGGGCGGTAGGTCTCACGCAGCTGCTCCTCGGTCATGCCGACATACTGGAGATAGGTCTTGAAATCGAGCCCGCTGCCCGCGAGACGGTACTTGATGTCCTGCATCATGTACTCGATCTGGCGGTCGATCATGCATGCCGGGATGTCCACAGTCGCATTGTCGCAGGCGCCCTTGATCGCTGCGTTCTCGCGCATTGCGTCCATACGCTGCTTCTTTTCCTCGAGCATTTTGGCCTTTTTGTCAGCCTTCCATGCATCGACGGTCTCGAACTCGGAGATGTCGCCGATGAACTCGTCGTCGATCTCCGGAAGCTCCTTCATCTGGACCGCCTTGACCGTGCAGGCGAACACCGCCGCCTTGCCCGCGAGGTGCTCCGCATGATACTCGGTCGGGAACGTCACGTTGACGTCGCGGGATTCGCCCGCCTTGATCCCGATGAGCTGATCCTCAAAGCCCGGGATGAACGTGCCGCTGCCGAGCAGAAGCGTCTGATCCTCCGCCGTGCCGCCGTCGAACTTCTCGCCGTCCACAGAGCCCGAATAGTCGAGCAGTACGCGATCGCCCTTTTCCGCAGGACGGTCGACGTCCACGAACCGCGCCTGATGCTCGCGCTCCGCTTCGAGCGCCTGATCGACTTCCTCATCGGTTACAGTATAGTCCGCCTTCGGCACTGCAATACCTTTGTATTGACCGAGCTTGACTTCGGGCTTCAGCGTAACCTCCGCAACGAAGGTAACGCCCTCGTCCTCGCTGATCGAAAGGATGTCGACGTCGGGACGGTCGACCACGAACAGATCGTGCTCCTTGACCGCCTCGTCGTACGGATCGCCCCAGCAAAGCTCAAACGCATCCTCATAGAATACGCCTGCGCCGTAATAGGTCTCGATCACCTTGCGCGGCGCCTTGCCCTTGCGGAAGCCCTGGACCGCATAGCGGCCGGCGGTCTTCTTATACGCGTCGTTCAGCGCCTTGCGGAAGGTCTCCGCATCGACGGTGATCGTCAGTTTTCCTTTGTTCCCCTCAAGTTTTTCAAATTGTGCCATGTTCCTTACTCCTTATCTATTTCCTTGCAAGCCGAATCGATCGGCATTCTTCGCCGGATTATGGTATCATACCACAAGACTGCGCCGAAAGCAAGCGCCGAACACGTTTTTTGCATTTCTGTTGCAAAAAGTTTGCAATGCGCCGCCCGCGCGTGTCCCTCTGTGTGCTTGACCCGTCTTTCGATCTGTGGTAATATAGATTGATTCAGTATAGATGAACGAGGACGGTGGCACTTATGGAACGGTATTGTCTGATCGCAAACCGCACGTCCGGCAGCGGGAGCGCCGGCGCGTATATCGACCGTGTGAATCAGCTGATGCAGGCGCGCGGCGCGGATTTTGAGATCCGTGAAACGCAGTATCCCGGTCACGCGACGGAGCTCAGCAAAGCGGCGGTCGACGAGGGCTTTGACGTGATCGTTGCCGTCGGGGGCGACGGCACGCTCCGCGAGACCGCGATGAGTGTGGTGCATACCGACCGGATCCTGGGGCTGCTTCCCTGCGGTACGGGCAACGACTACGCACGCGCGCTCGGCGTCCCGACCGATGCGGAAGCCGCGCTCGACATCCTTCTGAACGGCCGGAACCGGGTCGTCGACGCGGGGCAGGCGAACGACCAGATCTTTTTCAACATCGCGGGCTTCGGCTTCGACGTGGACGTGCTGGACTACACCGAGGAGTTCAAGCCGAAGTGCAAAAGCGGCGAGACCGCGTACCGGCTCGGCTGTCTCAAGGCCGTGCTCGGGCTGAAGCTCCGCAAAACGACGCTGACGTTCCCGGACGGCACGATCGAACGGAACGTGCTGATGGCGGCGGCGGGCGTGGGCACGCATTTCGGCGGCGGCATGAACGTGCTGCCCGAATCGGACATGTCCGACGGGCTTCTGGACGTGTGCATCGCGCACGATGTGACCCGTCTGAAGCTTTTAAGCCTCCTTCCGAAGTTCATCAAGGGCAAACACCTCGGTCTTCCCGTCATCACCTACCGCAAAGCGACCGAGGTCTCGGTGGTGTGCGATCCGGTATCGCGCATCGAGGTGGACGGCGAACGCATGGACGGCACGCCCGTGACCTTCCGCGTTCTTCCCGGCGCATTAACCGTACGCGCGCCGAAAATCGACTGATACGGAGTTTTTGACTGCATGAGCAATCTCGGCGAACGCATTCGTGAATACATACGCGACAGCGCGGACCGCAAGCTGACGATCGGCCGGATGACCGTTTCGCGGCTCGCGTTCTTCGGGCTTGCCGCAGGTATCCTCGCCGTCGGGATCGTTGCGCTGATCGTCGTTGTGATGTCCAAGCGTGAAAAGGGGCTGACCTTTGAGCGTGCGGACGTCATTGCCGGCTATACCTACCGCATGAAGGACGATCGCCTTTCCTACCGGACGGAGGACCGTATCTATACCTACGATGCCGCAAAGGACGTTTCGACCTACTATCCGATCGCGAATATCGAGGGCTACGACTCCTCCGATTCCATGACGATCGTGTATGCCGGATCGCAGTTCATGATCCAGGGCGCAGACGGAGTGAAGGCGCTCACCAGCGGAACGATCCTCGATGTGCGCGCGGGCACGAACTACGCCGCGCTGCTGTTCAAAAACCCCGGCGCGGACCGTGACGAGCGCTTCATTCTGATCATCGACAGCGCGATGCGCTCGGTCAACCAGATCTCATTCAAGGACAGCGAGATCGTCGCGTTTGATTTTCTTAACATGGGCACGACAGAGCTTTTGTGGGTCTCCACGATGGACGTCGGGCAGTTTACCGAGGAATCCATCGTCCGCATCTACGACTGCAGCGGCGGCGGCGTGATGATCCACTATACCTCCCCATTCTACAATCAGGCGATCTATAACGTATATCTGTCCGACCGCTGTCTGTTCATGGTCGGCACGCAGTCGATCATCCGCTACGACCGTGAGGAGGGCGGCTTCTCTGCCGAGCGCGACCGCGTACGCGTTTACGGCAGCACGATCGTCGACTTCGCCGCAGGCACGGAGACCGCGTATTTCATCGCGCTGCCCGTCGCCGCGGAGGGCGAGGAAAACAGTCTCGTACGGCTCATCACGATCTCCGAGACCGACGACCTCTGGTCGAACGTCATGCAGAAATACATGCCGTCGCCCGTTGTCGGCGCGTTCCTGTTCAACGGAAACATCTGCGTGTTCACGCGGGAAAACTTCCTGCAGT
>CAMVGD010000024.1 GCA_947166925.1 uncultured Clostridia bacterium
CCCGACTTGCGTGTAGGTCAGTTCCATTGCTTTTGCTCCTTTCGCTGTTCTTCTCACCTGCATTATCGCCGATTGTGTTTTCATTTGCGAGGATGTCGCGGGATTCTTTTTCAATCTGCCGGACACTGCGCTCAATCTGGCGTAAGATCATCTCGGAAATATCACTCGTCGCTTCTCCAAGCCGTGATATGGTTTCGATCGTATCAAACTGCGTGATCGGTTCAAAATCATCGTCGGTCAGGTATTCTCCGGCGTCGTAGCCGAGACGCTTCAATACCGTGTACGCGACGGAAACGCCGAGAAGCAGTTGGAAAGTGACATCCACACCGTCCGTCCCGGATAGCTCGCTGCCGTCGAGTTCCTTTAGAAGCGCGTCGAGATAATCCTTCTGGTTATCCGTGACAGCGTTCAGCGCTGTTCCGAACACTGCGGAGGTCAGATCGCTCACGCCTCCGAGATCACCGAAGCTGTTCTCCAGTTCTTCCGAGATCCGCGCGTGCATCTCCTGAGTCGGTTGCCACAGCTTCAAGGGAACATTCTGCCGGGAGTTCGTGTCCGATACGTCGAAGACGTACCGCAGATGCGGTTTCTCGTCTGACGTGTCGATCAGCGCGATACCCTTTGCGCCTTTGTTGACCCAACGGTGCAGGCGCTCGTTCCACATTCCGATCTCCGCACAGGCGGTAGCTTCCGGTTTCTGTGCATGGATCAGCACCTGATCCCGAAACGGGTATTTATAGAGCCATGCAGCGGAATCCAGAAACGCTTTCCAATGATCGGGCGAGGAGGCGACGGACAATGTGGCGTCAAGTGCCAGGCGTGAAATACGTTCCAGTTTCGTTGCCATGCATGGCATTCCTCCTATCTTTCAAAGTCGTCCTTCGTTTGTTCTTTGTTGCGGTTCATGTAGTCCCGTAGAGTCATCTGCCCACCCGGAGCGAAGTTGAGATCGTATTCTCCGAGCAGATAGAATCCGTCCTCGTTCAGCGGCACGGGCTGATCGGTCAGGATCGTTCCCATGTGATTGACCGCAATATGCTTTGCAATCTCACAGGCGTATCCGTTCTCACCGTCATCGCGGACTTCATACCGGTAGACGCCTTCCGGAACGGTCGCGGGATCAATCCGGCAGTTGTGAAACAGGGCAGGATGATCAAACAGCTCGATGCAATCGAATTCTTCCATCCGTGCATCCAGAAAACGGGATGTGGATTTGAACTGTCCGTTTTCGTCGTACATAGCGGGATTTGCCCCCGGTACGTCCCAACCGAACATACTGCCGCAGACCATAGCGGCGCATTGCGCCTTCGTCAGCTCATACTGTGCGTTATGGAACGCTGCGGTATCCTCGTTCCGCTTCCGATCACCGGGCACATTCCAATCGGACGGATAGTAGCCCGTCATGCCACGACGAATGTTGACCAGATCGCCGGTAGAGGTAAGAACTGCCATACAGGAGGCGGGGAGTGGAAACTGAAGTCCGGTTTTCTGCTCGTATTGCACCATAAGCGTGTCGCAGCGTTCGAGGTAGATACGGTATGCGGCTTGCTCCGAGGTTTCGAGAATGCGACCGTAAAGCTCATCTGGATTGCGCTGATCGTACAGACAGATCGCAAAGCGCTTCTGCATAGTCGGATATTCAAGCAAAACAACGCCTTTGTCCCCAACGGGGAAGCGCTCCTTGATGTTGTAGATTTCGATATTGTTCATGTATCATCTCTCCATTTCATCTCCGCTGGAGAACGTGAACTCATCCGTCACATACGGCAAAACAAGCAAGCCGCTGTTGGTTCGGATGAATACCTCCGGCTGTGCAAAGATGTCCCGATACTTTTCGATCATCTCGTCAGAGAGAGAATCGAAATCCTCGTCTCCAAGACCGACGATCAGAAACGGTCCGGCGATTGCATCGAATATCTCGCCGTCATCGTCCCGCAACGCACGATTTAGTTCCATTCCGAGCAGCTTACCGTCGTCGTTGCAAAGAATTGCCACGGGATCAGCATACGGATAAATCGCCTGTACGGTTCCTTCGACTTCGCTCTGCAGCGATTCCAGACCGGGATCGATTTCTTTCACAAACGGCGGCTTATACTGTTCAACGCGCAGAATCTTCATATTCGTAGGACTCCCTTCCGGGCTTTGAAAGCGGCTGTCCTACCGGCTCAACCGTGTTGCCCTGATATTCCATCTGCTCGGCAAACTCGCAGATATGGTACAAGTTACCTCCGATCTCCGCGTGATAGTCGTCGATATACCGGCAGACACGTTCTGCCGAAGATCCGTCCTTGCGTCGAATCCGAATCTTACCACCATCCGGTATGCGGAACAGTTCATGATAACGGGAATCAATGAACCGAATGCCTTTCTGTGCTTCCGAAAGATGCTGATCAAGCCATTCCCGCTTGTATGCGTAGATATATGCGTTGTACTCGCCTTTGTTCGGGTTCAGTCGGCAAAGATATGAATACTGATCCGTATCCACGCGGATACCGAAGCTGCGTCCGTCTGCCATTTGACAGGATGGATGGCTGTAGCAGTATCTCGCAAGCGCCTTGCGATCCTTGAGACTCCCGTCATATTCCGGATCAAATCGCAGGGTTCGGATCACTTCGTCGAACTCGTCCTTGAACGCCTGCGTTTTCAGTTCCGTATTGTGATCATCCCATGTGGTAAAGAACCCGTCGCCGTCAGTGTCCATATCTGCGCGCAGATGACCGATCAGACCGCATCTCGATTCAATCGACGTTGATTGGGAATAGGTGTAGAGTTGTTCATTTGGGAGAATGTCCCATATTTCAAGATCCATTGGCATCCCTCCTTAATCTTGGTTGTTCATGCGCTTTCAGCCATTCCAGCAAGCTATCGCGGAGGACAAACCGTTGATTCCCGATTACGATAAACGGGAAGGTTTCGTCTTTTTCCAAAACGGACAAACTGTAATTGGTCAGATTCAAAGCATAGATGAATTCGCGGACAGAAAGAACAGGAGGATACTGATTTGCGATAAAGCTGTTCATGTCGCCATCTACCTTTCCGGTTCAGAAGTTTCATTAGAAAACGGATCACGCATCTGCTTGGAAAGCTCTTCAAGAAACGCTATGCTTTCTTTGATCGTTTTTCCGTCTTCTCGGTACGTGACATATCCTTCCTGTTCCACCCATTGATGGGTTTCCGAATCGAATACATGACGCCAGTTCGAGGAATCTTCACCCGTATAGGTGATCTCTCCGGAAATGGTGTACGGCTCAATCTCTGCAAGGAAGGTATAGATGCTGTCTTCGTCATATTTGGCATATTCGCCGAACCAGAGGTCAAAACTGCTTTCTGCCTTGTCGTCTGTCCATACTTCCGGAATACCAAAGGCGTCTTTTATCTTTTGAATGAGGGCGTCTTTGCCTACTGATTTGGGGACTGTAATCATAGCGTCAAAAGTTGCGTAAAAGCTCATGATTCCTCCTTTCAGAAAGCAACCCGTGACGGGTTGTCACGGGTTGCCAATTCAAGCGGTGACAGAAGGTCACCGATTCAGCGATCACTCTTTTTCTTTCTGAGCTGCAGAAAGATGAAGCCGCCGACAATGATCGCGACAAGCACGATAGCGATGATAACTTTCGGGGTCATACTCAAACCTCCTCTCTCAACTTACGGCGCTTCTTTGCGACAATGATTGCCGCGGCGACGAGTCCGCCGAGCAGAAGGAGAACGCCGGAACAGAGCGCCGGGAATTCCCACCAGTCGGAATCCATACCGAGCTTGACGAACTTGTGGTTTTCGATCCGGAACGTCAGCGGCTCGCTGTTCGTGTTTTCGCGGGTCAGCTCAACCTTCTGTGCGGAAATCGGGAAGTAGCCGTCCGGGGTGACGGTTTCTTCGATCCAGATCTCGCCGAGCGGCAGGCCGTAGATGACGAGCTCACCGGTTCCGTCGGTAATCATGTCGGTGATTGTCCCGTTCGGATCATAGAAGAAGTTGCCGTTCGCTTCCTTGCGGAGCTTTAGGATTTCGAAGTCGCTTTCGCCCTTGACCTTCAGACAGAAGCCTGCGCCTGCCAGCGGATTGCCGGACTTCGAATCCACCTTGATGATTTTCAGCCCGGTGGGACAGTTCTCGACGTTGACGATCTTCGGATTGGAAACACCGTCTTTATCGGTCAGCGTAAAGGTGATCACTTCCGGTCCGATGTAGCCGGTCGGATAGACTTCTTCGAGCGTGTACGTTCCTACGGGGAGATAGCGGAACTCGACAAAGCCATTCTCGTCGGTGAAGAACGTGTCCTCGCCGTCCTTTGCCCATACACGGAAGCTATGTTCAGGGATAGAAGCCGATGCTGTTTCTGCACTTGCTTTTACAAGGATTTCGGGCTCGGGAGTATAGGGAACCGTACGCACGGTTTGCCCATCCGAATCTACCAGACGGAACTCGACTCCGGCAAAGGGCTTCCCGGTGTACAGGTTCAGCTTATTGAGCTGTAGACAGGTGGGCTCGTCCGTGATGTCGGTCGTTCCAGTGATGTTGCCGTGGTAATCGACAGTAAAGGTGAAGGTCTCAGGACTCAGCGTAAAACCTTCCGCGGCAACAGTCTCTGTGAAGGTATAGGTGTCGGCAGGCAGCTCATACAGGATGATTTCGCCGTTCAGATCCGTTTCACCTTCGAATACGATCTCACCCTTGGAATTCTTGATCTCATAGAATGCCTCGTACACGGGCTTTCCGGTGGTGAAGTCAGTCTTCTTCAGCACGATGTGCGTCTGCTCATTGGTGCGCTCAAACACGATTGTCGCCTTGTTATCCGTCGTAATCTCCGCTTCAATCACTTCGTCCGAGAGCACGAATCCTGCAGGCGGCACAACCTCCTGGACATAGTAAGTTCCGACGGGCAGATCGATCGAAATGGCGTATCCGTCTTTGTCCGTGGTCATGGTGTCGTACAAGAGTCCGTCCTTGTCACGAATCTCATACTGTGCGCCCTCAAGCATACGGTCAGGATCGTAATCATCGGACTTCCAGACGGCGATGTTGCCTTTGAAACGCTCATTTTCGATCGGCTTTTTGACATAATCCGTGTTCGCACCGCTGACCGTTACGGGGAAGGATTCCTCGATCAAATGGATCGTCTCGTCCGGAACCTTGAGTTCCTTCAGGTAGTACTTAACGAAGGGAAGCGTTGTATCAGAGGTTGCGATACCATCCTTATCCGTTATCAACAGGCTGACGAGCGTATTCTTCGGAATCATTTTGACCGTTTCAGCCGTATAGAGGCCGAACACAGCACCTTCAAGGGGACCAGTCTTGAACGTCATGGTCTTGGTGTCAAAGAACTCACAGACCTTCTTGAGCTTGACTGAGCCGGGGATCCGCTTGTTGTTGATGGACTGCTCCGCGTAAACGATCGGCGTGTTCTGATCTTTATATGCCAGTGTGATCGTGTAGATCGACGGGTCCAGATCGTAACCTGCTACAGTCTTCGTCTCCTGAATGGTATAAGATCCGAACGGCAGCAGGCCGGTTTCAGCAATGCCGTTTTCATCCGATACGATCGTTGAAATAACCTTGCCGGAGGAATCCTTTACCTCAAACTCGCAGCCCGGGAGGCCTTTGACCTCAAACTTCGGAGAATGCAACTGACCGTATTCGGTCTTCGTCGCAGTGGTTCCGGTCAGAACATATGCGGTTTTCGTGATACGGATCGCGCCTTTTGCGGTTTCATTCTCCAGTTCAAGCGTTTCCGTTTCACTGACTTTGACGATGACAGAGTGTGTAAGGCCGTCTACAACATAAGGCTTGACGGTGGACAGCTCCTTAACATAGTACGTTCCAGCGTCCAGTTCACTGACCGTGACCGTGCCGTCGTTTCCAGTCGTGACCTCGGTAACCTTCTGCGTACAGTTCGCGTCCTTGTAGATGCAGAACTTAACACCTGCAAGCGGCTTGCTGTCTTCACCGACCTTCTTGATCTTCAATGCGCCGAGCGCAGGGGTATTGACACCAAAGCTTGCGGTAGCAACGACCTGTGCGGTGGTGGCGCAGAGGAAAATCTTCTGCAGAGAAGCGTTGGACGGGATATATGCTGTGATGTTATCCAGTGATCGCGTATCCTTACCGGCAGCGGAAATCGTGAACGTCTTGCCTGCTGCGCTTGCGGGAGCGGTGATCGTAAGCTGTTCATCCTTCTTGCCGGTGTATCCAGATACGGTAACACCGGAGGGAAGACCGGAGGTGTCGAGCGTATATCCGGAGTTGATGTTGGTAAGCTTCACAGTCGTCTTTCCCGTGAAGTTGTCACCGCTCTTGGTCAATGTCAGCGAAGCTGGCGTGAACTCAATGCTGTGGCTGAGTTTCTTCTTGTCCCGAGCCATCTGAAGCAATTCGTCCGCCCAGGTCAGAACATGTTCGTAACCCTTCTTAGCACGGATGGCATCAGGGTGCGTCTTGCGGTTGGTGAAACTGTACGAACCGGGTTCACCGTTTTCACTGAGCCAGAACCGGATCGCATTTGCGGTTGCCTGCCGTGCTTCGTCCTCGGTAAAGCCGTCCGGCGTATTACAGGGGTAGCCGTACATGAGGATCGTTTGCAGACCTGCGAGCGTATTTGCACCGAATACGGAAGACGGTGCTGCGGGAGAGTAGGTATCGCTGTGCGGATTGCCGTCCGTGTGCTCGATACAGTAACAGACTTCACCGGTCGACTTGATCCAGTGTTTGGGAGTATTCAGATCTTTCCACTTTCCACCGGAGTAGTATTCCAGGTAGTCAAAAGCGGAGTTCGTCTGGGATTCGATTTCGACGGTAGCTTTCGCGTCACCGGAATCCGCGGATGCTGTCTGCGCAGGAATGAACGAGAACAGCGTGATGAGGCACAATGCAAGTGCCAAAAGTCGGGGAATTGTTCGCTTCATATTTCTTCCTTTCTTTGGTTATAAAAAACTTCCGACGTAGAGCCGGAAGCTTGTTTCTCGTGTTGGCATTCGCAGAATCTGCATCTGCCGTTTCGTTTGTTAAATCCCGGACAAGCAAAGCACGATTGATCTTTGATTTCTCGCGGTCGTTTGTCGAAGTTCGGGACTTGCTGCATAAGGTGTTCGTAGAATTGGTGCTGTCCTGTTGTAAAATACATGGGGTACTGATCGCTTCCCTACGGAAACGAATCTCCTTCCGGATCGGAGGCAAGGAGGATATTTACCTGCTCCGCGGTGATACGGAGGAAATTCTTCCATACCTCCGGTATTGCTGCAAATGCCCGAATTGTTTTCGGCATTCGGACGTGCCACTGTCGATACAGAAATCGAATGATCGTAAAGCAGGCGTCGTACTCACCAGAATCCTCGCAGGCAATAAACAACCGCCGAAGATCCGGCGAAAACGAGCAATCCATTTCTGCAGCCAGCTTCTGCGCTTCTGCCGATAGCCGGGTAATATTCGGCTGTGTACCGAACAGATTCCCATTCGTGCTGAGAAACCGATTCGCTTGGTTGAAGTTCATACGATCATCCGAATCCATCGGTTTTACTGGAGTATGCTTCATATCCGTTATCGCTCCTGTTCCTGCGTTTTTTCCTCTCTTGCTTGCCATTGCCTGCGGTATTGTTCCAGCAGCTTATAGATGGTTTTTTCGATTTGCTGACCGGTTGTTCCGGCGGGAAAGAATTGCTCAATCTTATTCCGACGGAAGACGATGGTTTCATACATGGGCTTTTCAACGGTTAGAACCCGATCAATTTCTCTGTCGTTGATCTTTTTTGTATCTGAAAGCTTCCGTAGTTTCTGTGCCTGTGATAGTGATGGAGATACTTGATCACGTTCTAAAATCTCTTGTACGATCTCTTGATCGGCAGAATCAAGATACGAAATTTCAACAGCAGGAGTTAATGCGAGTTTGCCTTCGTCAACGAGATTCATTAGAGCCGGAGAGAGGTTGTTTAGGCGAACAAAACGTTGAATCTGTCTTGCACTATCACCTGCTTCTTCAGCAACAGCTTCATCCGCACGGAAATTCGTGCCATCATGGCACGAATTTTTCGAAGGTCTCCCCGCTTGCCGTTTAAGAGCTTCCATTTTCATCTGATACGCCTTCGCTTTCTCGCTTGGTAGCAGTTTTTCACGCTGTCGGAGATTGCTGTCCACCATGAGGATTACGGCGGTCGCATCGTCTACTTCACGGATAAAGCTGGGAATGAAGGTGAATCCGGCGCGTTTGCATGCTTCTACACGGTTATGACCGGAAATGATTTCATACGTTCCATTCTCTTTCGGACGGACAACAATCGGAGAAATGACGCCATTCTCCCGGATGCTTTCGACCATTTTCTCCATTTCTTCCTCTTGGTATGGGCGAAATGGCTGGTTCGGAAAAGGGAGAAGCAAATCAATATCCAGTTCCAACGGCGTTCCCTCCGGCAGCGCATCATCCAGACCAAGCATTTGGTCAAATGTCTTTCCGGAGAAGAGTTCTTTTTTCTCACTGCTGCTCATGCGCAAGCACCTCTTCTACCAAGCTTGCGTATGCTTTTGCCAAGTGATTCCAGGACATATATCTGAGTAAGCTCATCCCGCGCTCCTCGGCTTCAGATGCTTTTATGGAAGAAGGTAATTCGGTTTTATAAACCTTATCACCAAACGCACGGCGAAGCTCCTCCATTTTATTTCTCTTTTCTTTAGAGACATTGCTTCTCCGAACAATTACAATGCCTTCCAGATACAGACGCGGATTCAACTTTCTGCGGAACTTCCGCATGGTTGTGATAATGGTTTTGACACCTTCGACACCGAAGAACTCAGGATCAACCGGGATCATAACGCTGTCGGCTGCAACAAGCGCGTTCTGCGTCAGAATGCCGAGACTCGGAGAACAATCAATCAAGATGTAGTCGTACAGTGGGCGCACCTTGTTCATGTAGGATTTCAGCAATGTGACTGCTTCGGGATCATCACTAATGGAATGCTCGAAACCGAGAAGATTGATGTCTGCGGGCATTACGTCCACCATATCAATGGGATTGGTAATGATTCCCTTTTTCGGATCAATGAGGACACCGTTAGCAGATTGCATCATGGCATCTCTTACGGTGAACTTCTCCCGTGTCTCAGGGACACAATGCAACCCAGTGCTGAGATTGTTCTGACCATCAAGGTCAATGAGGAGAACTTTCCTACCGTGCTTTGCAAGACCTGCTCCGACGTTGATTGCTGTGGTCGTTTTGCCAACGCCACCCTTCTGATTTACAACTGCGATAACTTTTGTCATTTATCTACTCTTCCTATTCTTGTTTTGTTATGAGTAAGAGTGCCGTTTCGAGCCGCCGTCCTCGCGCATATTCTCTCGAATCCCCGCATCCCGCCGGGCCGCCCAATGCTGTGATGCGTTCAAGGCGGAAGTATCATTCTGCTGTTACCCGAAACTGGCTATTCGATTGTCAAAGTGTCAGGACATTATTTTTGTCCCTCACCTATAACCGTGCCGAGATTCAGATTTTTGCAAAGAATTCAGAAAATATATTATTTCGTGTGACTGTACGATAGCTTCCTATCCGATTCAGAAAACATGAGCTGTTAGTCCAATATGTCCGTGTGAAAGCGCTACAGTCCAATCGATTTTAATAATAATGTGCTAAAATGTGCTAAAAGTGCAGTTTGAAGGCCAAAATCGCCTGAAATTAACGCTGTTCTAATATGCATTTTCAATTGGATTATGCAAACGTAAAAAAGTATGTGCTACGGTATGTGCTACAAAAGAAAAAAAGAAAAGCCCCGAAAACGCAGTGTTTTCGGGGCTTTTCTGGCGTGCCTGGGAGGATTCGAACCTCTGGCCTTCAGAGTCGGAGTCTGACACTCTATCCAGCTGAGCTACAGGCACAAGCACACTTTTATTCATTTTTTCAAGAACCGTAGACCTTCAGAGTCGGAGTCTGACGCTCTATCCAGCTGAGCTACGGGCACATGGCGCGATGCATATTATAACACAGGTTTTCCCGCGTTGCAAGTGCTTCGGCGCGAAAAAACGGGATCGCGCGATCCCGTTTTGCAATTCAGTTATCGATCTCCTTGCTGAAATAGACCTTGCCGGGCTCCAGCGGCTGACCCGTGCTCTCCAGCAGCTCGGAGACCGTCACGAGGTCGTACCCCTGTTCGAGGAGCCACGGGATCATTTCATCGAGCACGTCGAGCGTCGGCTTGTGGTGATCGTGGCACAGAATGATCGATCCGTTCTTCGTCTCCTTCTTCACGACCTCCATGATCTTCTTTGCGTTCTGCGTCTTCCAGTCATAGGTATCCACAGACCACTTGATGACCGCAAGCCCTGCCTTTTTCGCGCCGTTTTTGACATGACCGTTCGTGCTGCCTCCCGGCGGACGCATGGTCCGCGGCTGATAACCGCCCTCGATCCAGCCGGAGATCTCCTTGCACGTCTTCTCAAGGCGTTCCGCGTTCTTGCTGCTTGAGAACTGTGTCATTTTGTCGTGGTTCCATCCGTGTACGCCGATCTCATGCCCGCCGTCGACCATCATCTGCAGCATATAGCCGTTCTTGTCGTTGATCGCGGAGGCAAGCACAAAGAAGGTCGCCTTGACATGATACTGCTCCAGCTTTTCCAGCACCGGGACCGTCAGCGTGAGATTCGGTCCGTCGTCAAACGTCAGCGCGACCATCGGACGGTTCGGATCCTTCGTGGGCTCCGGCGTGGGCGTCGGTTCCGGCGTCGGCGTGGGCTCCGGGCTCGGCGTCGGCGTGGGCGTCGGCGGAAGCGTCGGCAGCAGGTCCGGCGTTGCCGGCGCAAGCGTAACGACCGCGGCAAAAACCTCGTCGACCGCTTCTCCGACCGGCGCGGTTTCAGATTGCCGCGATTCCGTTCCGGCGTTCACGGGCGCGGAATCCTTCGCCGTGCATCCGAGCAGGATCAGTATCAACAACAGAAAAACAACGATTCGTTTCATGTGTTATTTTATATCATATTTTGCCGAAAAATGCAAATGCATTGTCGCGGCGGCGATCCGTTCGCCCGCATTTAAAAACCGGACCGCAGCTGCGGTCCGGTTTTGCGTTTCGGAAGGTTATTTCTCAAAAGAGAAGTGATAATCGAGATGCTTTTCGTCGCGTACGGCGATCATTTCCTTCTGGACGGCTTCATTGACGGGAACGCCCTTGTCCTTGCGGTCCTGCCACACGAGCCATTCCTTTTCGCCTGCGGTATAGATGCGCTCCTCGCCCGGCGCCTTCTCGGAATTGCGCAGCGCGCGGAGGATGTCGCCGCAGATCTTTTTGAACGTATCGAGCCCCATGAACGCTTCGGGATCGATCGCAATGAAGAAATGACCGAGGTGATACGGACGCTTGTTGCCGTTCTCGTCCATGCCGGTCAACATCTTCATATAGCTGCCCGCCTGCAGCGCAGCGGAGAGGATCTCCACGACCGTCGCGTAGCCGTAGCCCTTGTAGCCGGCGAGTTCTTCGCCGATGCCGCCGAGCGGCGCAAGCGCTGCCTCGCCCCTGGTGAGGTCAACGAGGATCTGCTTACTGTCGGTCAGCGCCGATCCGTCTCTGCCGATGACCATGCCCGCGGGCGTCGGCTTGTCGTTTCTTGCGTAGTACTCGATCTTGCCGCGCTGCGTGATGCTCGTCGCGCAGTCGATGCAGAACGGGAAGTCCTCGTCGGTCGGCAGCGCGATCGTCAGCGGGTTCGTGCCGAGCATGTTCTCCACGCCGAAGGTTGGCGCGATCGACGGACGCGCGTTCGTGCCCGTGATGCCGATGAGCCCCTGCTTCGTCGCCATCGTGGTCCAGTAGCCCGCAATACCGTAGTGCGAGGAATTGCGCACGGCGACCATGCCCATGCCGTATTTCTTCGCCTTGTCGATCGCGGTCTGCATGGCGCGCTTGCTGATGACCATGCCCATGCCGTCGTGACCGTCGACGACCGCGGTCGTCGGGGTCTCCTTGAGCACTTCGTACTCGGTGACAGGGTTCAGGATGCCCGCCTTGATGCGATCCAGATAGATCGGCTTGAAGCGGTTGACGCCGTGGCTCTCAATGCCGCGGCGATCGCTCTCCATCAGGACGTCCGCGCAGATCTCCGCGTCCTCACGCGGAACGCCGTATGCGACGAACGCGTCGACGATGAAGTTTCCGATGGTTTCCCAGTCTACATAAGGTCTTGTTTCTTTGATCGTCATATTCTTTTTCTCCCTTCGGATCAATCTTCCCAGTTCTTTGCTTTTTCGACCGCCTTTGTCCATCCGCGCTGGCGGTTCGCGCGTTCGACGTTGCTCATCTGCGGCTTGAAGATCCGCTCGCTCTCCCAGTAGCGCATGACGTCGTTTTCATCCTTGTAAAGTCCCACGCCGATCGCGGCGAGATACGCCGCGCCGAGCGCCGTCGATTCGACGCACTTCGGACGGTTGACCGGCACGTCGAGCATGTCCGCCTGGAACTGCATCATCACGTTCGACACCGCGGCGCCGCCGTCGACCTTGAGCTCCTCCAGCTTTCTGTCGCTGTCAAATTCCATCGTGCGGGCAAGATCGCCCACCTGATAGACGATGCCCTCGAGGACCGCGCGCGCAATGTGCGCACGGTTCGTTGCGCGGGTCACGCCGACCAGCGCGCCGCGCGCGTACATATCCCAATGCGGCGCGCCGAGGCCTGTGAACGCGGAGACGAAATACGCGCCGCCCGCATCCGGAACGGACTCGGCAAGCCGGTCGATCTCGCTTGCCGACGAGATCAGACCGACCTCGTCGCGGAGCCACTTGATCGAGCTGCCCGCGTTGAAGATGCTGCCCTCCAGCGCATAGCGGATCTTGCCGCCAACGCCCCACGCGATCGTGGTCAGAAGCCGGTTCTTGCTTGCGACCGGCGTTTCGCCCGTCTGCATCATCAGAAAGCCGCCGGTGCCGTAGGTGCATTTCGCCTGCCCCGGCTCGAAGCACGCCTGTCCGAACAGCGCCGCCTGCTGGTCGCCCGCGTCGCCCGCGATCGGTACGCCCGCAAGCACCTCGAGCCCTTCGATGCCGTCCTTCACATAGCCGTAGATATGCGCGGAGGGTAGCACCTCGGGCAGCATGCACGCCGGGATGTTGAGCCGGTGCATGATGACCGGATCGTAGGCGAGCGTATGGATGTTATAGAGCATGGTGCGCGACGCGTTGCTGTAATCGGTCACATGCGCGCCGGTGAGGTTCCAGATGAGCCATGTATCGACGGTGCCGAACAGGAGGTTGCCGGATTCCGCCAGCATCTGTCCGTTCGGAACGGCGTCGAGGATATAGCGAAGCTTGGTCGCGGAGAAATACGCGTCTATGAGAAGTCCCGTCGACTGCGCGATGTAGTCTTTGAGCCCCTCCCGGATCAGCTGTTCGCAAAGCGGCGCGGTGCGGCGGCACTGCCACACGATCGCCGGATGCACGGGCTTGCCCGTCGCCTTTTCCCAGACGATCGTCGTTTCGCGCTGGTTCGTGACGCCGATCGCGGCGACCTCGCCCTTCTGAACATCCGCCTTTTTCAGGACCTCGCGGACCGCGTCCAGCTCGGTCTTCAGGATCTCGTTCGCATCGTGCTCGACATAGCCGGGCATCGGATAATGCTGCGTGAATTCAAACTGTGCGGAGGTGATGATCTTGCCCGAAAGATCAAAAAGGATCGCGCGCGAGCTCGTCGTGCCCTGATCCAGTGACAATAAATACTTTTGCATACGATGGACCGCCTTTCCGGAATAATTTATTATAACACGGATTTTCCCTTGTGAAAACAGTTTTTTTCATGTATAATGCAGATATGGAAAACAATACCGAAGATCTCTCGTTTGAGAACGAATTTCATAAGGAACACATCGGTTTTACGCGTAAGCGCGCGCTGATTCTCGTCGCCGTCCTGGTCGTTGTGATCGCCGGCGTCACGGTCCTGGCGCTGCTGCTGCCGAAGCCGACCGGGCTGCCGAAGTTTTCCGAGGTCATGACCTCCAACCACGGCGCGTACGACCATCCGGTATACGGCACGGTCGACTGGGTCGAGATCTGCAATCCCACCGACAGGGACATCGATCTCTCCGGCTACGGCTTCTCGACCGAGATCAAGCACCCGTTCCGCTACCGTTTTCCCGAAGGCATGGTCTTAAAGCCCGGCGAATACCTTGTTTTGTACTGCACCGGCGGCACCTCCGCGTCCGACGACGACCCGTTCTGCACCGGCTTCAACCTGTCCGCGTCCGGTGAACAGCTCTTTCTCGTGACGCCGAACAAGGTCGAGGCGGACGAGGTCTTCGTGCCCGCGCTCGAGCCGGACACCGCCTATGCGATCACGGACGACGGCGTTTTCGCGATCACCGACTATCCGACCCCGTGGAAGGCAAACCGCTTTGAATAACTCGTTCTGCTATCGCTCGCCGCTCGGAATGCTGTGCATCGCCGAACAAAACGGCGCGCTCGCTTCGGCGGCGTTTGTTGACGGCGCGGAAGGCTGCGCGCCGTCCTCCCCCGTGCTCATGGAAGCCGGGGCATGGCTCGACCGGTATTTTGCGGGATGCGATCCGGGACCCGTCCCGCCGCTTGCGCCGCAGGGAACCGCGTTTCAGCGGGCGGTGTGGACTGCGATCTCCGCCGTTCCGTACGGCGAAACGATCTCCTACGGCAGCATTGCGGTCCGCATGGGGCTCTCTCCGCGCCACGCCCGCGCGATCGGAAACGCGCTGCACAAAAATCCGCTCCTTCTGTTCATCCCCTGCCACCGCGTGATCGGCAGGGACGGCGCGCTTGCCGGCTTCGCCGGAGGGATAGCGCGAAAACAAAAGCTTTTGAAACTCGAACAGCAAAAAGAGGATGTTCAGAAATGAAACCCATTTTCTGAACATCCCCTTTTTATGACGCCTGATTTAATTGCCCCGATAGTTCAGGATGTCGGAGAGAGAGACCTCGCCGTCCTCATTCTGATAGATGTAAACGAAGGAGTAGCTCGCGTTCGGCTCGCCCGTGATCTTGCCGCTTTCGCAGAAGAAGCAGTAGTTCGTTCCGGAACCGGACTGCGCGGAAAGCAGCGCGACCGGCGTATAGTCCGCGCCGAGCAAGCCGCTGATTGCATTGTTGAACAGCCCCTTCAGCTCCTTCGTCACCGTCGGGTCGTCTGCCTTGACCCAGCCGCCGATCGGCATATCCGTGTACGTCCGGATCTCGGACATGTTCACGTCGGTGATGCTCACGCTGCCGTCGCGGTCCTCATACAGGCAGACGATCGCATACAGATCCTGCGAATCGGGCGCCGCGATCGACGTTTCGCACAGAAATGCGTAGTTCGTGCCGTTCACCGGCTGGCTTCCGATGAACGCGACCGGCGTATACGTGACGCCGATGGCGGAATCCGAGATCTTTTTGAACAGCTTCCGATGCTTGCTGCTGACCGCCGGAGACTTCGGTTTTGACCATGCGCCCGGCGCTTCCTCGGTCGGGATGGGCGTCGGTTCCGGTTTCGGCTCCTCGGTGGGTTCCGGCGTCGGTTCCTCGGTGGGCTCCGGCGTCGGTTCCTCGGTGGGCGCGGGCGTCGGTTCCTCGGTCGGGATGGGCGTCGGTTCCTCGGTGGGCTCCGGCGTCGGCGCTTCGGTGGGCTTTGCCGTCGGCTTCGGCGTCGCGGTGTGTTTCGGTGTTGCAGTC
Organism: uncultured Clostridia bacterium; assembly: GCA_947166925.1. Lineage (GTDB taxonomy): Bacteria > Bacillota > Clostridia > Christensenellales > CAG-138 > UBA3792. The sequence continues at coordinate 15,633 of CAMVGD010000024.1, forward strand.
GGGACCGGCGTTGCGGTCGGGACCGGGGTCGCGGTCGGGACCGGGGTCGCGGTCGGGACCGGCGTTGCCGTCGGGACCGGCGTCGGGTCATATTCGCCCGGCGGATCCAGCTCGGCGTCAAATTCGACGATATCGCCGATGCTGAACTTGCCCTGGTTGTTCCGTTCCAGATAGATGAACGAATACCCGGTATCGCCGTCCCCGAGGACCGGCTTCGATTCGGCGACGATCGCAAACGAAAGCCCCGATTCGACCTTCGTACCGCAGAGCGCGACCGGCGTAAACAGCATGTTCGGCACGCCGGCAACCGCCATGCGGAACTCATCTTCCAGCTCCGCGGAGAGCGTCGGATCCTCCGCCTGCTCATATCCGCCGATCTCGTCCATATGGGTCATAACGGCGGAACGGCAGATGTCGATGATCCGGACGCTGCCGTCGCGTTCCTCATACAGGAACACAAGCGCGTACGTCTCCCGCGCGCCGGGATAAATGACTGTCGCTCTGGTCAGGAACGTATGGACCGTTCCCGAAATGACCTGCTTGCCGAGATATGCGACCGGCACATAATGCACGCCGAGCAGATGCGCGAACGCCTGTTGAAAGATCGCAAGCGTTTCCTCCGTCAATGCGGGCGTTTCGGCGGTCTCCCATTCGGACGGATCCACGTCGACGTCCGGGACGATCTCCTCCTCGGGCTCGGTCGTCGGTTCCGACGTCGTGATCGGTTCGGACGTCTCCGCCGGTTCCGGCGTCGCGATCGGGCTTTGCCCTTCATCCGTGCAGGCGAGCGGCAGCGAAAGAAGCATCAGCAGCGCAAGCGCAAGAGTGATGATTTTCTTCATAAGTTCTGTACCCCTTTTGTGATAGCCTATTAAAAGTATATTATCACAAAACACACGGAAGGTCAATTCATTTGCCGTCCGGATCGGAACGCAGCATTTTCCGTTTTTTCCCGACCGAAACGCCATGTTTTTTCTTGCGTTTGGATATGCCGCTTGATATAATGAAATATAAGTTGTATAAAGGGGAATTTGCATGAAGATCATCGAATTGAAGGAAACGATCACGGCGTCGAACGACCGTGACGCGGAGGTCTTGCGCGGCGAACTCAAAGAAAAGGGCACGCTGCTCATCAATCTGATGGCGTCGCCCGGCGCGGGCAAGACGACGCTTTTGGAGCGTACGATCCGCGACATGAAGGACGAGCTGCGCATTGCGGTCATGGAAGCGGACGTCGACTCCGACGTGGACGCGGTCCGGATCGAAAAAATCGGCGCGAAAGCGGTGCAGGCGCATACCGACGGCATGTGCCATATGGACGCCGGCATGACGCGCCGCGCGCTGGAGGGGCTCGGCGACGAGGAATTCGACCTCGTCGTACTCGAAAACGTAGGCAACCTGATCTGCCCCGCGGAATTCGATACCGGTGCGGGCAAGTGCGTCATGCTGCTCTCCGTGCCTGAAGGCGACGACAAGCCCTTAAAGTACCCGCTGATGTTCTCGGTAAGCGACGTTCTGATCATCACCAAGACCGACGTCGCGCCGTACTTTGATTTCGATTTCGACAAATGCATCGAACGCGCACGGAAGCTGAACCCGAACATCCGCATCTTTGCGGTCTCCGCAAAGACCGGCGACGGCTTTGAAGCCTGGGAGGACTGGCTCCGCTGCGCCGTTCAAAACTGGAAACACGAACCGTCCACAATACAAGACTAAGGAGTAATAGCCATGCCCGAGACCTACGACAAAAATCCACGCACCAAATCCAAGTACGACGGCGAGCCGGTTTTGCACAAAAAGTACGCGAAGCTCGGCGCAAAGATCACGGACAACGTCCCGCACAAACTGTTCGGGCTCAAGACGACGGATGAGGAATACTGGGGGCTTCGCGAAGTCCTGAACGAGCACGAGGTCGACATCGCACTTTCGATGAAGCAGCGCAAGTGGTACACCTACGAGCAGCTCTTTGAAATGAACAAGGCGATGGGCGAACAGCTGTTCAGGGAATCCCTGGAGCTTCTGTGCGTCCACGGCTTCGTCGAGTACGACTACGGCGATCACTACAACGACGACGGTCCGATCCCGGGCGCGCCGAAGGAGATCCGCTACCGCACGAGCTATTTCGTGCCCGGCAGCGCGGAGCTGTTCAATTCCTCGGTCTCCCGCATCGAAGCGAATCCGCCGGTTGCGAAGATGTTCGAGCGCATGACGTTTTTGCCGCTCGAGCACATCACCCCGATGGTCCGTCCCGGCGGCAACGGCATCGGCATGCACGTCATCCCGGTCGAAAAAGAGGTCGCGGCAAACCGTGAGGCGGTCAAGGTCGAAAAGATCTCGCATTGGCTCCAAAAATACGACGGGCACATCTCTGCGGGCATCTGCTCCTGCCGCGCGTCCCGCGCGATGCTCGGCGAGGGCTGCACGGACGATGAAAACGACTGGTGCATTCAGGTCGGCGACATGGCGGACTATACGGTCGAGACCGGCCGCGCGCACTACATCACAAAGGAAGAAGCGCTCGAGATCCTGAAGCGCGCCGAGGAAAACGGCTACGTGCATCAGATCACGAACATCGACGGATCGGATCACATCTTCGACATCTGCAACTGCAACGTCAAGATCTGCAACGCGCTCCGCACCTCGCTTCTTTACAATACCCCGAACATGTCGAAATCCGCATACACCGCGCACGTCGAGAAGGAAAAGTGCGTGGCATGCGGACGCTGCGTCGAGCTCTGCCCGGCGGGCGCCCTGAAGCTCGGACAAAAGCTCTGCAAAAAGGACGGCACCGAGGTTCAGTACCCGACCTCCCCGATCCCCGACCGGCTTCGCTGGGGCAAGTACGCATGGGATGAAAACTACCGTGACTCCGCGCGTGTCAATACGCACAAGACGGGCACCGCGCCGTGCAAGACGGCGTGCCCCGCGCATGTGCCGATCCAGGGCTACCTTAAAATGGCAAAGGAAGGCCGCTACGACGAGGCGCTGGCGCTCATCAAGCGCGAGAACCCCTTCCCCGCGATCTGCGGCAGAGTCTGCAACAAGCGCTGCGAGGACGCATGCACGCGCGGCACGATCGACCAGCCCGTCGCGATCGACGACGTCAAGCGGTTCCTTGCGGATCGCGACCTGCACGCCGAAACGCGCTATGTGCCGAAAAAGATCATCAACAACCTGACCGGCGAATGGCCGCAGAAGATCGCCATCATCGGCGCGGGTCCCGCGGGACTGTCCGCCGCGTACTATCTCGGCGAGATGGGCTACCGTCCCACCGTGTTTGAAAAGAACGCAAAGCCCGGCGGCATGATGACTTACGGCATCCCGTCGTTCAAGCTTGAAAAGGACGTCATCGACGCGGAGATCGACGTGATCCGCGCGCTCGGCGTCGAGATCCGCTGCGGCGTCGAGGTCGGCAGGGATATCACGATCGACGAGCTCAAAAAGCAGGGCTACGAGGCGTTCTACATTGCGATCGGCTGTCAGGGCGGCAAGCTGCCGGGCATTCCGAACGAGAAAGCCCCCGGCACCGAGATTGCGGTAAGCTTTTTAAGCAAGGCGCTTTCCGATCCTTCCCGCCGGCTCGAAGGCGACGTGGTCGTCGTCGGCGGCGGCAACGTGGCGATCGACTGCGCGCGCACCGCGCACCGCTTCGGTGCAAAGAGCGTGTCCATGTTCTGCCTCGAATCGCGCGAGACGATGCCCGCTTCCCCCGAGGAGATCAAAGAGGCCGAGGAGGAAACCGTACAGATCAACCCCTCCTGGGGTCCGAAGGAGGTCCTCGTCGATGAAGAAGGCAAGGTCAGCGGTCTCGTTCTGAAGCGCTGCGTCTCCACGATCGATCCGGAGACCGGCAAATTCTCCCCGAAATACGACGAAAACGAGACGATCACGGTCGAGGCGAAGACGATCGTGTTCGCGATCGGGCAGGCGATCGAATGGGGCAAGCTCTTAGACGGCACGAACGTGAAGTTCCACCACGGCAACTACCCCGTCGCCGATCCGTTCACCTATCAGACCGACGACCCCATGATCTTTGTCGGCGGCGACGTGTTCACCGGTCCGAAGTTCGTGATCGACGCGATCGGGCAGGGACACATGGCGGCGGAATCGCTCGCACGCGCCGTGTCGAAGAACAGCGTGAACCAGACGCTCGGCCGCGACCGCCGCTTCTTCAAGGAGCTCGACAAGACCGACATCGCAATCGACGAATACGACCGCGCGCAGCGGCAGGTCCCGCCCACGGATCCTTCGATCGACGCAAAGAACGGCTTCCGCGATCCTACGCTTCCGCTCACCGAAGAACAGGTGAAGATCGAAACCTCCCGCTGCCTCGGCTGCGGCGCGACGATCGTCGATACAGGCAAGTGCATCGGCTGCGGTCTGTGCACCACGCGCTGCGAGTTCGACGCGATCCATCTTCTGCGCGATCATCCGAAAAACTCGGATATGCGCCGCGCGGAGGACAAGGTCGGAGGGCTCCTCTCCTACGCTGCAAAGCGCGCCGTGAAGATCGTGCTGCACAGCGGCTCGAAGGAGGCGCGCGCCATGCGCAAGAAGCGCAGAGCGTACAACAAGGCGACGAAGGAGTTCCATAAGACGCATCCGCACACCGGCAATTCCGTCACGATCGAGGAGCTCACGAAGGACTGATATGCACGAGATGGGAATCATCCTGCACCTTGCGAAAACCCTTGAGGAGACCGCAGAGCAGGAGAAGATCAAAAAGATCACGCGCGTGACGCTCGAGGTCGGCGAGGTGTCCGGGATCATTACGGATTATTTCGTCGAGTGCTGGAACTATTTCCGCAGAAAGCATCCGGTTCTGGAAACCGCAGAGCTGGAGCTTGTCACACTGCCCGCGGTGACGTGGTGCGATTCGTGCAAGCGGACGTACCCGACCGTGCAGTACGGGCGCACCTGCCCCTACTGCAAAAGCGGCGAAACGTGGCTTTTAAAGGGCAACGAATGCATCATCAAGGAGATCGAGGTCGAGGAATGAGATCCTTCGCCGCTGCCCACTCCCTGCGCTTCGTCACATAGGTGCCGTCGCGCGCTCCCCGCGCGTCGCCATGCTCAGGATGACAACAACAGCGCCGCCCGGAAAACCCGGACGGCTTTTGCATCCGAAAAAGTCCCTGTTTTCGGGGGATTCTACTCCCGGTAGAGAAGCAGATCCGGCACTCTACCGGGCTGTTTTTTTCTGTAGAAATGCGAACGCCGGGTGTAGATTGACCGCGGGCGGTTTTTGCGCGTATAATCGGTTCAGACGAGCGGCGCACGGTTTTTCCGGCGCCGCGATCGTGTTTCTGAACCGAAAGGAACGACGCCCGCACATGGACAAACGCAAGGTCATTTACTACGCCGACGAGCTGCATGACGAGTTCTCGACGTTTCAGACGACGCCGCCGAAGATCGACGCCTCGTATGATTACGAGCGCAGATCGCCGGTCAAGCGCTTCCTGCGCTTCTTCCTCTACCGCATCGTGATGTATCCGGTCGTCGTCTTTTACGGACGCGTGATCTTCCGGCAGAAGATCGTCGGAAAGGAAAAGCTGAAGCCGTTTTCGCATATGGGGTACTTCCTCTACGGAAATCACACCCAGCCGCTCGGCGACGCGCTGCTTGAGACGCGGCTGCCGTGGCCGAAAAGCACCTATGTGATCGTGCACCCGAACAATCTTAAGGTGCCGGTGCTGGGCAGGTGGACGCCGGCTTTGGGCGGTCTGCCGCTGCCGGACGGGATCAAAGCATACCGGAATTTTCTCGCGGCGATCAAAAACCGGATCGCGGAGGGGCATCCGGTCGTGATCTACCCGGAAGCGCACATCTGGCCGTATTACACGAAGATCCGCCCCTTCCCCGACACGTCGTTTGCCTACCCGGTCGAATGCGGCGTTCCGTCGTTCTGTTTTGTGAACACGTATCACAAGAGCCGGTTTCTGAAGCGCCCGAAGATGATCACCTACATCGACGGACCGTTCTTTCCGCCGGAGGAGGGCGAGACGAAGACAAAGAAAAAAGCGCTGCGCGACGCAGTCTATTCGCGCATGACGGAGCTTGCCGGTCACTCCGACGTCGAGGTGATCCGCTACGTCAAAAGAGAGGTCAACGATGGTTAATGTCCTGTTTTGCGGCAACGCGGGCGTGTTCGACGGCATGCTGACGGCAGCGCTTTCGATCCTGATGCGTACCGTCTCCAAAGAACCGTTCCGGTTTTTCGTGTTCACGATGGACCTGTCGGATCTGAAAGAAACTTACATTCCGCTTTCCGCCGCGCAGGCGGAAACGTTCCGGAGCGCGATCCGCTCGTTCCATCCCGAAAACGACGTGACCGTGATCGACGTCGGCGATCTTTACCGGACACACTTTTCCGGCTGTCCGAACGAGGGCGCGTACTGCTCCCCCTACACGCTGATCCGGCTCTTTGCCGATCTCGTGCCGGAGATCCCGGATAAGCTTCTGTATCTCGACGCAGACATTCTGTTCAACCGCGACGTGCATCTTCTGTACGACATCGACGTTTCCGGATACGAGTTCGCCGCCGCACCGGATCATTACGGCAAGTATCTGATCCATCCGCACTACATCAACGCCGGCGTGCTGCTGTTCAATATGAAGAAAGCGCGCGAAACGGGACTGTTTGAAAAAGCGCGCGGCTGGATCGGGCGAAAGAAGCTCGTCTTTGCCGACCAGAGCGCGCTGATCCGCGCCGCGTCGAAGCGGAAGGTCCTGCCGCAGCGCTTCAACGACCAGAAATTTCTGCACAGGCATACGGTCGTGCGGCATTTTTCAAAGCGGTTGTTTTACCTTCCCTATCCGCACACCGAGAACATCAAGCAGTGGCAGATCGACAAGGTCCACCGGATCTTCCGCTACCGGCAGTTTGACGATATTTACGAAACCTATCAGACCATCAAATCCGAATGTGAGGTACATTGACATGCAAGAACCGATCATCCCCATCTTCTACGCCTGCGACGAGCGCTTCCTGAAATACTACCTCGTTTCGCTGCATTCCCTGCTCGAAAACGCTTCCCCGGACCGCACATACCGCGTGTACATCCTGCACACGGATATCTCCGCCGCAGCGCAGGAAGCGGTGCTTTCTGAACGCAGGCCGAATGCCGAGATCCTTTTCGAGGACGTTTCCGAATACCTGCACTCGATCGCGCACAAGCTCCCGCTACGCGACTACTATTCCAAGACGACCTATTTCCGCCTGTTCATTGCGGATATGCATCCGGAATACCAGAAGGCGATCTACATCGACGCAGACACGATCGTACAGGGCGATATCAGCAAGCTCTATGAGACCGATCTTTTCGACAACTACCTCGGCGCATGCCACGAGCGGGCGATGATTGAGGTCGAGGAATACGGCGATTATGTGGAAAAATGCGTCGGCGTTTCGCGCTGGAATTACTTCAACGCGGGCGTGCTGCTCATAAACTGCGAGGCGTTCCGCTCGCACCTGCTGCTGTACCGCTTTCTCAACGCGCTCGGCGAGTACGATTTCGTCGTGACGCAGGACGAGGACTACCTGAACCTCATCGCGAAGGACCGCGTGCTGTTTCTCGATCAGCGCTGGAACACCGAGGTCTTCGGCGAGATCCCTTACCCGGTCGAAGAAGCGCATATCCTGCATTACATCATGTTCAACAAGCCGTGGCACTATCCCGAATGCCCGTGCGGCGGGATCTATTTCCGCTATGCCGCCGAAACGCCGGTGTATGAAACGCTTCTCAGGGAGCGCGACGCGTACTCTGCCGAGGAGCGCAAGCGCGATATGCTGAGCTACGAGCGGCTGCTGTCCCTTGCAAAGCGCGAGGCGAACAGCGAGGACAACTATCTGAACCGCCAGAACCGAGAAAAACGCGCGGCGGATCGCGTCGCGATCGTCAAAAAGATCGCGGCGTACGAGCGGGCGGGAAGATTCAGCGAGGACGTCGAGGAGGATCCGCCGTCGAAGCCCCTGCGTCCGGAGGACATCGACTATCTGCGCCGCGGTCCGATCGACCGGCTCAAAACGAAGCTCGCATTCCGCTCCGCGCACGCGCTTGTCGACCGGCTGATCGCAAACAAGCAGTTCATCATCAAGGAGATGCGCGGACTCGAGCACTTTAAGGCGCTCGATTCCGGCGCCGTCATCACCTGCAACCACTTCCATGCGTTCGACAGCTTCGCGATCCAGCTCGTATACGAGGCCGCAGAGCAGCCCGACCGCACGTTCTTCCGCGTGATCCGCGAGGGCAATTATACCTCCTTCCCCGGCTTTTACGGCTTTCTGATGCGGCACTGCAACACGCTGCCGCTGTCGAGCGACATCCGCACGATGAAGAAGTTCATGGAGGCGACGAATACGCTGCTTAAGGAGGGACATTTCGTGCTGATCTACCCCGAGCAGAGCATGTGGTGGAACTACCGGAAGCCGAAGCCCTTAAAGGACGGCGCCTTCACCTTCGCCGCAAAGAACAGCGTGCCGGTGCTGCCGTGCTTCATCACGATGAAGGATACCGACATCCCCGGCGAGGGCGGATTCCCGGTACAGGAATACACGGTGCATGTTTCTGCGCCGATCTGTCCGGATCCGAGCCTCAGCTATAAGAAGCAGGTCGAGGATCTGAAGAACAAAAACTACGCGATCTGGAAGGAGATCTACGAACGCGAATACCAGCAGCCGCTCGTCTACATGACCGAACAGCCGTCGGAGACCGCCGAAAAAGCGCAAACCGCCGTCCGCGCATAAGCGGATTGCATGGCAAGAGCCGCCCGGAAAACCGGGCGGCTCTGTTTGCGTTCGTGTCAGTTGTCTTTCTTCGTGCGCTGCAGCGAAACATGAACCAGCAGACGCGAATAGTTTGACAATTCGCCCAGCAGCATCACATCTGCAAAGCCGGTCATGACTTCATACGATTCCGCCGTGTGATCACTTTCCAGAACGGTTTGATCGTATTTCTTATACTGCTTCTGCAGCGCTTCAAGTTCATCCCCGCCGTAATCCGGATCATGCCGCAACGCCGCGTACTTTTCGTCGATCTCGCGATCCAGCGTTTCCAGCGCGTTCATCGTATCGCGATCCGGTTCCTTCCCGTTCAGGTAGGTCTCGGCGACGCTTTTCAAAAGCTTCTCACACTCGGAAACCTTCTCCTCATATGCGTCTGCGATGCCGTCGATCGCCCGCTTCTGTTCCGCAGGTTCGGCGGTCGGTTCATCTGTGCTCGTCAAAACGGTATCATTCCGGCTCGTCGCAACGCATCCGACCGTGATCAGCATGCATCCGGCAAGCAAAGCGCCATGATTTTTCTGTTCATTGATGTTTCCCCCTCTTTATTTCCGTTTGATTCCCGCTTCCAGTTCACGAAGCTTTTCGTAAACGCGGCGGCAGTTTTCCCGATCGTTGAAGGCAAAGAAGCCGTCGATGCGCGCGCGGTACTTGTCCTTGAGCCGGCAGCCGTTTTCCATGTATTCGATCAGCCGGTCGACCGTCGCGTCGTAGTCCGTTTCCACCTCGCCGAAGCCGTCGCGATCGTAATCGAAATACCCTCTCACATAGACGTGCTCGCCGGAGAAAAACTCCTCGCGGTCGAACTGCGCATAGACGACGGGCTTGCGGAGATACGCAAAGTCGAATGCGACCGAGGAATAATCCGTCAGGATCAGGTCGCTCTCCGCAAACACCTGCCGGTACGGCGTGCTTGCGTGCAGGAAGGTGACGTCGCTGTTCTGCGTAAACCGGTCCATATGCGGCTGCATCGTCGGATGCGGCAAAAACCGCAGCTCGAATCCGTTTTTCTTCGCCGCGTCCATCAGCCGCCGGTCGTTCAGCAGCGTGTTGTAGAACCGGTAGAATGCGCCTTCCTCGAAGCCCTCTTTGAGCTGCCGGACGCCGGTTTTGGGATCCGCCGGCGTCGACCACGCGCGACGCCACGTCGGCATAATCGTGATGCAGCGCTTCTCGTCGTGATACAGGCGGTCGAAACGCGGGAACCCGGTCAGCCAGATCACGTCGTCCGGGTAGAAATACGCCCCCGTGCGGAACGATTCCGCCTCCGGCCGCGCCGCGGTCACAAGACCCGCGATGTTGCAGTTAAAGCGGTTCAGCCAGTCGGAGAGATCGTCCTTCGTGATGCCGTGCTGCAGGAACACGAAGCGGATGCGGCTTTCGATGTCGCGGTACGGCTCGTTGTAGCCGGGGAACTGCGAAACGACGTCGCTGTCCGCGTGCGACGAGATATTCATATCGGAAAGCAGATACAGCAGCTTATGCCGGTAGGACTTCGATTTCACGACGCGTCCGACCTTCTGAAGCTCCGCAAAGTCCGGACTGTCTCCGGAGACCGCAAAGTACAGCCGGTTATCCTTCAGTCCGAGGCTGTTCAGATAGCGGAACATCGCCTCGCCGTTGTCCCCCGCGACCGCCGTACGGTCGGACAGGATCCAGATCGGCTTTTTCAGGAACGGCTTGACAAGATGATACACGATCCGGCCGAAGATGGCGTTCAGCGCGACCCGGTCCTTTCGCTTTCCGATGTCGCACAGCAGCATGAGCTCCCTGAAAAGCAGGAAATGCCGCTTCCGATAGGTCAGCGTATGGTCTTTATAGGTCAGCACACGGTCGCCGATGCGGGCATACGCATGCCTGTATTTTTCGGAGATCGGGAAGAATTTCGTAAATCTCGGATTGTACAGCGGCTCGATCCCGTTTTCGGACTGTAAAAGGAAACGGATCTCAAGCGGCTTCCCTTTTTCGGGGAGCGGGATCGTAAACGCATAGCCGTACCGATGCGCGATCGGCTCATCGAGCGAAAGCTCCTCCTTGATGCGGTCGGTGCGCACGCCGCGGTACTGCACGCCGTTCGCCTCTGCAAGGATCTCCGGCGGCATGGCGTCGACGCCGAATACGTGCAGCGCGGAGCATTCCACGATCACGTTCCCGTCCTTTCTCGCAAAGAACTCCACGCTGATGCGGTCGCGGCACCACTCGAACGGCACGCCGTCCCCGTAGCGGTACATAAACTCGCCCGCCTCCGGCGCAGGCACGGGCAGCGCGCCGTGCTTCAGGCGCAGCGCGTGGATCCTCTGATACGGATGGATGTGCTTCTGTGCGGCAAGGATGTCGTCGTCGATGTACGAAAGGACTTCGCCGAGCAGCCGGCGGTACGCCTGTTTCTGCGTTTCGTCGAACAGTGTCTCGGGGATTTTGCGCTGACGGATCCGCCACTGCAGATCGTAAGCGACCGTATACTGAATGAACTGCGGGATCGTTCCGAAGCGCGCCTTGCAGGTCTCAAGCGTTTCTTTGCTGAAATATGTCAGGTACGGGAAATACCATGCGGGCGAGTTTTCGGAATTCTGGATCGCGCTGATCTGTCCGGTCGAACGGCGGCGGTAATAATGTTTTGCATCGGCAACCACGCCGAGCGTCATCTTCTCGATCAGGATGGACTGCAGCAGCTTCGCGTCCTCCGCATAGCTGAGATGCGTATCGAACGATTTCCCTCTGAGCGCTTCCGCGCGGACGAACGCGGACGTGACCGCAAGCTGCGGATTGTTCGGCTCCTCCCGAAGATCGATCACGCGCGAGCCGTGCCGGTACTTGAAGTTCAGAATGTGCTCGCCCTGCTTGCCGTCAAAAAAGAACACGGGCAGCGATACGACGTCCGTCTCCGGATGCTTTTCAAAGAACCGGTATACCTTGGAAAGCGCTTTTTCCGAAAGCAGATCGTCCGCGTCCAGAAAGCTCACATACTTGCCGCACACGCGCTCCAGACCCGCGTTGCGCGCGGAGGAAACGCCGCCGTTTTCCTTGTGGATGACGACGACGTTGTCGGGATGCCGCCTTGCGTATTCGTCGCACATCGCCGGGCTTTCATCCTGCGATCCGTCGTCGCAAAGGATCCACTGGATCTCCGAGAACCCGATGCTCTGCCGGAGAAGGCTCTCATAGGTCTCTCCCAGAAACGGCGCGGCATTATAAACCGCCGTGATGACCGAAAATGCGTATGATTCTTTCAAAAACCCATCCTCTTTTCTTTGATGATTCGGCGATCTGATCGCTCATCCCCATCTGCATCCATTATAGTGGAAAGCAGCATACCTGTCAATTGCGCGGTATGCGCCGTTTGAAAAGCCCTCACGGCAGTTTCCGTGAGGGCAGTTCGGTCATTTTTTTCTGCCGCGGGGCTTGCGGTTCTTTTTCCAGACGCCCCACATGCGGAAGCCGGTGGAGACCAGCAGGACGCCGACCGCCATGGATCCGGCGATCGCCGCTGTCAGCATCCCCTTGTCATACGCCTCCGGCAGCATGCCGCGGCGGACGAAATCCATCGTATAGTAGATGCCGGAGCCGGGGATCAGCGGCACGAGCGCGCACATCAGGTAGCTGGTTGCCGGGAACTTGCGGATGCGCGCCATGATCTCCGCATAGAAGCACGATACTGCCGCAGCGATCAGATACGCGATCGGTTCCGAAAGCCCGAGCCGCATACAGATCACGCAGACCGGCCAGGAGATGATGCTGCCGAGCAGCGCGAACGGGATGCCCCGGCCGTGCATGTTGAACATCAGACCGAAGCCGAGCGTGCCGATCAGCCCGGCAATGCACTGGATCCAAAGGGGATGATCGATCGGATCCATCGAAAAGACGACGTTCTGAAAGATGTGCCGCGCAAGCGATACGCCGGAGCTCGTGCCGAACACCAGCGCGATCGCAATGATAAACACCTGTACGAGCCGGTTCAGTCCCGACATGGTATCGCCGTAGATGACGTCGCGCAGACTGTTCGTAAACAGAAATCCCGGCACAAGCAGCATGATCGCGCCGATGACCGTGATGTCTGCGTTTTTGCCGAAGCCGATCGCCGTGAACATGTTCGCCAGGAATCCGAGGATGAAGCTGCACACGAAGGACGAGAAGAACAGGTTCGCATGGAGTTTTCCCATGAACTTCGACGCCGCGCCGATCGCGAGCCCGCACACGCCCGCCGCAAGCGCTTCAAAGATCCCGCCGCCGAAAAAGATCCCGAAGCCGAAGCCGATCAGAAACGCCGCAAGATAATAGATCGGAAGCGGATACCGACAGACCTTTTTTTCGGTCTCCCGCAAAAGCCTTCTCGCCTCCTGCATATCCGGCTTTTCGGCGCAGATGCGGCGGCACAGCGCGGAATAGCGCTCGATGCCGTCCAGCATCGTTTCGCTGCTCTTGAGCCGCCGGATCTTCGTCAGGATCTGCCCCTCGTCGGTTTCGAGGCTTGCCATGACGCTGCTCGGAATGACGAACGCGTCCACGCGCTCCACGCCGTACGCTTCGACGATACGGTTGATCGTCTCCTCCACGCGGTAGGTCTCCGCGCCGCACGCCTGCAGCTTGTTCGCGAGCGATACCGCAAACTCCAGAAGCTCCTCATAGAACCGTTCGTCCTGTCCGGACGGCGCCTTCTGCCGCTCCTGCGCAGCGATCGCCTGTTCTGCGGCGTCAATCTTTTTCTTTTTTTGGAACAACGCCCTGCGTTTTTCTCCGGTAATCATTTTCCTTTGAGATCCTTTGTTTCAAATTGCCTGCAAAAGTATAACAGCGCCGCGCGGAAAAAGCAAGCCGTTTCCGGAAGAATTCCGAAACGGGCTTTTCAACCGCAGCGATATGCGGTATACTGGTCAAAACCGAAGGGAGATCGGACGATGTCATTGGAACGGGCAACGAACTATTTACGGGAAAAGGGTCTTGAAGATCACATCATCATTCCCGAACACAGCAGCGCAACGGTCGCGGAGGCGGCGGAGGCTCTGGGCTGCGAGCCCGGCATGATCGCCAAGACGCTTTCCTTTCTGCAGGGCGAAACGCCCGTGCTGATCCTTGCGGAGGGTACCGCCCGCATCGACAACGCAAAATACAAGGCGCGCTTTTCCCGGAAGGCGAAGATGATCCCGTCCGACCAGGTGGAAGGCCTCATCGGGCATTCGGTCGGCGGTGTGTGTCCGTTCGGCGTGAACGAGAACGTCGTCGTGTACCTTGACGAGAGTCTCAAACTGCACGGGACCGTCTACCCCGC
>CAMVGD010000025.1 GCA_947166925.1 uncultured Clostridia bacterium
CGGAGGCTTCGGTCCCGGACATCAACGCATTCTATCCGGGCAGCACGCCCGCGAGCAACGCGCTGATCAAAAAGGGCTTCCTTGCCGAACAGAGCGAAACGGTCTTCCGCCGTCCCGAAAAGCTGCGCATGCATACGCCAGCGCACACGCTCACCGAAGCGCAGTCACATGCGGCGGACGAAATCAGGGCTGCGGCGCAGCGCGGCGAGGGCGAAGTGCTTCTGCTGCACGGCGTGACCGGCAGCGGAAAGACCGAAGTGTACCTGAAAGCGATCGAGGACTGCCTTGCGCTCGGAAAGCAGGCGATCGTGCTCGTGCCCGAGATCTCTCTGACGCCGCAGACCGTCGGTCGGTTTACCGACCGGTTCGGCGACCGGATCGCGGTCCTGCATTCAAGGCTGTCCGCCGGCGAGCGCTTTGACGAATGGCGTCGGATCCGCCTCGGTCTTGCGGACATCGTGATCGGCGCGAGAAGCGCGGTCTTTGCGCCGGTCGAAAGGCTCGGACTCGTCATCATCGACGAGGAGCACGAATCCAGCTATCAGAGCGAATCGCAGCCGCGCTACCTTGCGGTCGAGATCGCCGCAAGGCGCGTAAAGACCGCGCGCGGCGCGCTTGTACTCGGCAGCGCGACGCCGTCGCTGATGAGCTATTCGCGGGCTTTAAGCGGCAAATACAAGCTGCTGACGCTGCCGGACCGTGTCGCGGGACGACCGCTGCCGACCGTCGAGATCGTCAACATGCGCGACGAGCTGCTGATGGGCAACAACAGCATCTTCTCCGACAAGCTTACGGAACGGCTGTCCGAATGCCTCGCTTTGGGACAGCAGGCGATGCTGTTCATCAACCGTCGCGGCTACGCCACGTTCGTGAGCTGCCGCAGCTGCGGATACGTCCTGAAATGCGACAACTGCGACATCTCGATGACGTATCACAAGACGGAATCGCGCACGCGCTGTCACTACTGCGGCGCGGTCAAGCCGCTTCCGAAGGAGTGTCCGAACTGCAAAAAACCGTTCATCAAGCAATTCGGCATCGGCACCGAGCAGGTCGAAGAAGCGGTGCACCGGCTGTTTCCCGCCTTTAAGACGCTTCGGATGGATACGGACACCATGCGCGAGAAGGGCAGCTACGAACGACTGCTTTCCGCGTTCCACCGGAAGGAAGCGCAGGTGCTGATCGGCACGCAGATGATCGCCAAGGGACACGATTTCCCGAACGTCACGCTGGTCGGCGTCGTTGCCGCGGACACCACGCTGAATCTGCCGGACTACCGCGCGCCGGAACGCACGTTCCAGCTTCTGACGCAGGTCGCCGGACGCGCCGGACGCGACAATCTGCCCAGACGCGTCGTTCTGCAGACCTATGAACCGAACCACCCGATCATCCGCTTTGCGAAGGCGCAGGACTATGTCGGCTTCTTCCATTACGAGATCGCAGAGCGCAAAAAAATGCTCTATCCCCCGTTCTCCCTGTTTCTGCGCGTGGTCTTTGCCGACCGCGACGAACGAACGGCGGAACGCGCCTGTCTCGATTACGCGAAGGCGCTGGAGACGGAGCTGCGGAACACGCTCGGCGAGGACGGCAGACAGGATCTTCTACTGCTCGTCGCGGCAGAGGCGCCGATCGCCCGGATCTCGGGTTATACACGATATCAGATTCTGATCAAGCTGCTGCGTACGAAGCGGCTGAAGGACGCGCTGAAGACCGCCTCGGACTTTCACGACGCGCACCGCGGCGTCTGCGCGGAAACGCAGCTTGAGATCAATCCACAGGAGATGTTTTGAATGAAGAAAAACGATCGATATAAACCGTTGTTTCTGCCCGCCATGAAGGGTGCGGGCGGATATTTCCTTGTCGGCGCGATCGAGGTCATCCTCGGCATCGTGTCGCTTTACTGCGCCTCGATCGTAACGAGCTATACGCTGGACTGGGTGCTTCTCGGAAAAGAACCTTCGATCCCGGAACCGCTCTTTCAATGGCTGAAATCGCTCGGACCGATCGGACGGAACTACTGGCTCTGCGGCGCGTTCTTCTTCCTGTTCACTGTGCTCGAAGGTCTTTTCATCTTCCTTCGCAGGCGGAATATCGCCAAAGGCGCGGAACACATGGCGAAGGTCATGCGCGACAAGCTCTACCGCAAGCTGAACAGCGTTCCCTACGACTACCACAAGCACGTTTCGACCGGTGATCTCGTGCAGCGCTGCACGTCCGACGTCGATACCGTCCGCAAGTTCGTGACGAATCAGCTGATGGAGATCGTGCGCATCGCGGTCATGTTCAGCATTGCCGCCGCGCTGATGTTTGCGATCCGCTGGGAGATGGCGCTGATCTCAATGGCGGTCATGCCCATCCTGACCGTTTCGAGCTTCCTGTACTTTCGTTACGTTCAGAAGTACTTCACCGAGGTCGACGAAGCCGAGGGCGCGCTCTCGACCGCCGTGCAGGAGAATCTGACCGGTGTGCGCGTCGTTCGCGCGTTCGGGCAGCAGCGTGCCGAGTATGAAAAATTCACGCGGCTCAACGCCGATTTCTGCAAAAAGAACGTGCGGCTCGTGCATCTGCTCGGTTTTTACTGGGGCAGCTCTGACGCGATCGGCTATCTGCAGATCGCGCTGTCGCTGGCGTTCGGCATCCTGTTCTATGTCAGGACGGACGGCGGGTTCTCGCTCGGCGATATCTACCTGTTTCTGTCGTTGACGAGCCGTCTCACCTGGCCGGTGCGTCAGCTCGGCCGCGTGCTTGCCGATATGGGCAAGGCGACGGTCTCTCTGGACCGTCTGAACGAGATCATGAACGCCGAAGACGAGACCGAACCGGGCAAGGCGCGGACAGACTGCGATCTGGTCGGCGATATCGTGTTTCGCGACGTCACGTTCGGCTACGATACGAAAAACGACGTGCTCGACGGCATCAGCTTTACCGCAAAGGCCGGTGAAACGGTCGGCATCCTGGGCAGCACCGGCAGCGGAAAGAGCTCGCTCGTGCAGCTTCTGCAGCGCCTCTACCCCGTCACCGGCGGCGAGATCACGATCAACGGCACGCCGATCAACGACATCGACCACGCGCTGCTCCGCAAGAACATCGCGATCGTGCTGCAGGAACCGTTCCTGTACTCGCGTTCGATCCGCGAGAACATTCTGCTGACGGCGCCGGACGCGACCGAAGCCGAGCTGTTTGAAGCCGCACGGGAAGCGGCGGTACACGACGTCATCGAACGGTTTGCGGACGGTTACGACACAGTCGTCGGCGAACGCGGCGTGACGCTCTCCGGCGGGCAGCAGCAGCGCGTCGCGATCGCGCGTGCGCTGATGCAGAAGGCGCCGATCATGATCTTTGACGATTCCATGAGCGCAGTCGATACCGAGACCGACGCAAAGATCCGCAGCGCGCTGCGCAAGCATCACGGCAGCGGGATCCTGTTCATCATCTCGCACCGTATCACGACGCTGAAGGAAGCGGACCGGATCCTGGTGCTCGATCACGGAAAGCTCGTGCAGCAGGGCACGCATGACGAGCTGATCCGCAGGGAAGGTCTGTACCGGCGCATCGCCGAGATCCAGGATTATCACGCGGAAGGAGGTGAACAGGCATGAGTTACGACAATGAGATCGAGATCGATCGCGAGGAAAAAGTAGACGCAAAGCTGTGGAAACGGCTGTTCGGCTACGCGATGCGCAACCGCGGCCTGTTCTTCCGGATCCTCGTCAGCATGCTGATCGTCGCGGTCATCGACGCGCTGTATCCCATCCTGACACGGTTTGCGATCGACCATTTCGTACGTCCCGAAGCGACGCCGACCTCCGACGGCATCTGGCTGTTTTTCGGCGTTTACGCGGCGCTCGTGGTGCTGCAGGGCTTCTGCACGACGCGCTTCATCGGGCGCTCCGGCGAGATGGAGATGGCGATCTCCTACGCGATCCGTCAGGAAGCGTATCTGAAGCTGCAGACGCTGTCGTTCTCCTATTATGACAAGACGTCCGCCGGATATCTGATGGCGCGCATGATCAGCGACGTTGCGCGGCTTTCCGACATGATCGCATGGAGCATCACGGACTTTTTGTGGTGCGGTTTCTATACGCTGTTCTGCTTCGGCGCGATGTTCTGGTTCAACTGGAAGCTGGCGCTCATCGTGCTTGCGGTCATTCCGCCGCTTGCGGTCGTCAGCCTGTACCTGCAGAAAAAGATCCTCCGCTATCAGCGCGTGTCGAGAAAACACAATTCCCGCATCACGAGCGCGTTCAACGAAGGCATCATGGGCGCCATGACGACCAAGACACTGGTGCGTGAGAAGGAAAACGCCGCGGAGTTCGAGAAGATCACGACGGATATGCGCAAGGCGAGCGTAAAGGCTTCCGTGCTTTCCGCGACCTTCTTCCCGCTCGTCGTTTCGCTCGGAGCGGTCGGGACTGCGCTTGCGCTGATCTTCGGCGGCGCGGGCGTGAAGGCGACGCTGGGCGGCGCGGAAACGTTCCTCGGCGTCATCACCGCCGGTACGCTCGTGTCGTTCATCAATTACGCGTCGAGCCTCTTTGACCCGATCCAGCAGCTTGCCGGCATCTTTGCCGATATGCAGAGCGCGCAGGCGAGCGCGGAGCGTGTGTTGAGCCTCATCGACACCGAATCCGAGGTTCGCGACACGCCGGAGGTTGAAGAAAAATACGGGACTTCGATGGAGCCGAAGCGCGAAAACTGGGAGGAGATCAAAGGCGACATCACCTTTGACCATGTGGATTTCTATTACAAGGAATCCGAACCGCTGCTTAAGGGTTTCAACCTTCATATCCGCGCGGGTGAAACGATCGCGCTGGTCGGCGAGACCGGCGCGGGCAAGAGCACGATCGTCAACCTGATCTGCCGCTTCTACGAGCCGAAGCAGGGCCGCATCCTGATCGACGGGACGGATTACCGCGAGCGCTCGCAGCTCTGGCTGCAGTCGTCGCTCGGCTATGTGCTGCAAAGCCCGCATCTGTTCTCCGGCACGATCCGCGACAACATCCGCTTCGGTCGTCCCGACGCGGACGAGGAAAGCGTGCGGCGCGCCGCGGCGATGGTCCACGCGGACGAATTCATCGAGCGGCAGCCGAAGGGCTACGACACCGAGGTCGGCGAAGGCGGCGTACGGCTGTCAACCGGTCAGAAGCAGCTGATCTCGTTTGCGCGCGTGATCCTTGCGGACCCGCAGATTTTTGTTCTGGACGAGGCGACGAGTTCGATCGATACCGAGACCGAGCAGCTGATCCAGAGCGCGATCACGGAAGTGCTGCGGTCGCGTACAAGCATCGTCGTCGCGCACCGTCTCTCCACGATCCGCAACGCGGACCGCATCCTCGTCATCCGCAGCGGCGCGATCGTCGAGGAAGGCGATCACGAAACGCTGCTGAAAAATGGCGGTTATTATCACGATCTGTACATGCATCAGTATCAGGAGGACGCGATGCAGGAAGCGCTGAAATAAGCCAAAACGCAAAGATCGGTCGGGAAGCCCGACCGATCTTTTTTGTTTTCACTTACAGATACTTGACCTGTACGGAGCCGAAGCTGACGTCGGCGCGGATGATGATCGTCTGCGCTGCGTCCGGATCCGGGTCGCCGGTGACCGTGAACGCCGCGAACGACGTGTCGGACGATTTTACCATGCGCACGCTGCGGGGAAGCAGGATCGTTACGTTGCCGAAGCTCGTATCCACCTTCATCAGGCAGTCCTGCGCGAAGGTCACGACCTGCGTAAGGTCGATCGTGTAGTCGCCGAAACTCGAATCAACGTCGCCGCCCGCGAGCACTTCGCGATCGTACAGGATCGTTCCGTTGCCGAAGCTCATATCCGCGTTCAGATAGTTGTTGTCATCCGAGTATTCCATCTTCGAATGACGGGAGCGATCCCCCTGCACGCCGTGCTTTTCCGCGCAGCAGCGTCTTTTGCGTGCAAAGAAGGTCCTGCCCAGGATGACGGACAAAAGCCCGACGATCGCAAAGACGAGCACGATCACATACCACGGGATCTCCGGCAGTCTGACCACCTGATAGCCGATCAAAACGCGGCGAACAAATTCATACGTGCCAAGGGTCATCATCGTGACGCCCATTGTCACGCTCGAACGAACGAACATCAGACCGAACGCGAATACCAGCAGCGGCCAGACATAGTTCCATCCGTTCAGGGTGACGTCCGGATACGCCTCGATCGGGGAATACGGGAACATGCCCGCCATGCTGTGCAGCAGGAAGAACAGACAGATGAGGATCGCGCCGATGCAGAACGCAATGGTCGACCACTGACCGCTGTATCTGTGCTTGTTCCATTCAAAATTGAAGCTCTCTTTCTTGTCGCTCTTGGGCGGTTCATCCTTATCTAAGATAATGACGTGCGGTTCGACCGGCTTGACGCCCAGGAGTTCGTCCACCGAGACGTCGAACAGATCCGCAAGCAGCGGCAGGAGCGTGATGTCCGGGCAGCTCAGGTCGTTTTCCCATTTGCTGACCGCCTGCGCGGAGACGCCGACCTTTTCGGCAAGCTGTTCCTGTGTGAGTCCCTTTTCTTTTCTCAATGCGGCAATGCGCTTGCCGAGCGTTTCTTTGTTTTCCATGAAAGTTTCCTCCTTCTTTCGATGGCTACAGCATAGCACTTTCTTTCCGGTTGAACCATCGACCGTCGGTTGAATTGCACAAAATCGCTCTACCCCGTCGGTTGAGTTGCCCATTTCTTCTCTCTACATCCGGTTGAATCGCGGTTCTTTCCTGTAACGGCACGGTTGAATCGTCCGTTTTCAATGATATTTTACCGATTTTGTTTACAAAGGTCAATAAAAAATGTATAATAATGATTTGAAATGGAGGTTCAGTATGGCATTACGTATCATCCGCAAAAACGACGATCCTGCGCTGTATAAGGTATGCAAGGAAGTGAAGAAATTTGACGCGCGTCTTTCCACGCTCATCGACGATATGCTCGAAACGATGTACGACGCGGACGGCGTCGGTCTTGCCGCGCCGCAGATCGGCGTTCTGCGCCGCATTGCCGTGATCGACGTGGGCGACGGTCCCATCGAGCTCGTCAATCCGGTGATTCTCGAATCCTCCGGCGAGCAGGGCGGTACGGAAGGCTGCCTCTCCTTCCCCGGGCAAAGCGGTTACGTCGTGCGTCCGAATCGGGTGAAGGTCGAAGCGTATGACCGTCACGGCGATCTCTACGAATACGAGGGCGAAGGTCTGTTCGCCCGCGCCGTCTTCCATGAGACGGATCATCTCGACGGCAAGGTGTATCTGCGCCTTGTTACGGAACCGCCTGCCGGAGAAAGTGAAAAGGAGTAACGCATGCGCATCGCATTTCTGGGAACGCCCGAATTTGCTCTGCCGAGTCTCAAGGCGCTGATTGACCGCGGCGACACGCTTGCCGTGTTCACGCAGCCGGACCGTCCCGTGGGACGGAAGGCCGTCATGACCCCGCCCCCGGTCAAGGTGCTGGCGGAGGCGTACGGCGTGCCGGTCTTCCAGTTTGAAAGAATCCGCAGACCCGAAGGTGTGGAAGCGCTTGCGGCGTTTGCGCCGGATCTTATGGTGACCGCCGCGTTCGGACAGCTGCTGTCCGCAAAGAATCTTGCGATCCCGCGGTTCGGCACAATCAACGTGCACGGCTCGCTTCTGCCCAAATATCGCGGCGCGTCTCCGATCCAGAGCGCGATCATCGCGGGCGAGCCCGTGACCGGCGTCACCACGATGTTGACCGATATCGGCATGGATACCGGCGATATGCTTCTGAAAGCCGAAACGCCGATCGATCCGGACGAAACATACGGCGCGCTTTCCGACCGTCTTGCCGCGCTCGGCGCGGACCTGCTTCTGAAAACGCTCGATGCGCTCGAACGCGGAAAGCTCGTCCGCATCCCGCAGGATCCGGAGCAGGCGACCGTCTGCCATATACTGACCAAAGAAGACGGACATATTGACTGCGCGCGCTCCGCAAAAGCGGTGCACGATCTTGTCCGCGGTACGAATCCGTGGCCGTGCGCGTTTGTGCTGCTCGACGGTCAGCCTCTGAAGATCTTTGAAACGCGCCGCACATCGGAGTCGTTTCTCGAAGCGCCCGGAACGCTTCGCGAACGCAGCGGAAACCTGTATCTGATCTGCGCGGACGGCGCGGTCGAGATCGTCTCCCTGCAGGCAAGCGGCAAAAAGCGGATGGACGCGGGCACGTTTTTGCGCGGATGCCCGCTCAACGGGAAAACGGTATGCTGAACGTACGCCGCGCCGCGCTCGAAACGCTCGTCCGCATCCTGGAGGACGGCGCATACGCAAACCTCGCGCTGAAGGAAGCCGCCGCTTCGGTCGAGCCGAAGGACGTGCCGTTCCTCTATGCGCTGGTCAACGAGACGATCGCGCGGGCATCGTATCTCGATCATATTTTCTCGCACTTCTGCAAGCGGCAGAAGCGCGCGGTCCGGAACCTGCTGCGCATGGCAGGCGCCGAGCTTTTGTATCTGAACACGCCCGCGCACGCAGCGATCGACGAAGCGGTGAAGCTGTGCCGGGCGATCGGCAAGCATGACAGCTGCGGACTTTTGAACGCGGTGCTGCGCCGGCTTGACCGCGAACGCGGCGCCCTCCCCCCGCTGCCCGAAAACGCGGTCGAACGGCTGTCGGTCCTGTACGGCGTTCCGGCGTTTCTGGTCGCGGAATGGATCAAAACCTACGGCGAAGCGGAAGCGGAAGCGCTGCTGTCGCATCCGCCGATCGGAACGGTCGTGCGCGCGCAGTATCCGTTTACCACGGAGGAATTGCGCGATGCGCTTTCGGCGGCGTCCGTCCCCTGCTCCCTCGATCCGAACGGGCTTCGGCTTTCGGAAGGATTCGACCTTGCGCACGATCCGTTGTTTCTGGCAGGTCGATATGCCGTACAGGGCGAAGGCGCGATGCTGATCTGCCGTGCCCTGGGCGACATCCGCGGCAAACGCGTTCTGGACGCATGCGCCGCGCCGGGCGGAAAAACCGCGTATCTCGCGTCGCTTTCCGGGAACACGGCAAGGCTTTCGGCATGGGAGCTGCATCCGCATCGGAAAGCGCTGATGGACAAGACGTTTGCGCGTCTCGGCGTACGCGCCGAAACGGAATGCCGCGACGCGGCGGTTTTCGATCCCGCCTTTACGGACGCGTTCGACGCCGTGCTTCTGGACGTGCCGTGCAGCGGATTCGGACTTCTTTCCGAAAAGCCGGACGTGCGTCTCAACAAGGACGAGAAAACGGTCGACGCGCTTACAAAGACGCAGGACGCGATCCTGTCCGCCTGCTGCCGCTATGTGAAACCGGGCGGCGTGCTCGTCTATGCGACCTGCACGATCGTACAGCGTGAAAACGGCGAACGGGTCCGCGCGTTTCTTGCTGCGCATCCCGGTTTTGTGCTTGCGGAGGAGCGGCAGCTGCTGCCCACGCGCGACGGCACCGACGGATTTTATTATGCAAGACTGATAAGGAGCTGAACCGATGTACTGGATGGACATGACCGAAGCCGAGATCGCCGACGCCGTCGGCGCGTTCGGCGTGCCGAAATTCCGCATCGCACAGGTTCAGGAATGGCTTCATAAGGGCGTACGCCCGTCAGAGATGACGAATCTGCCGAAGGATCTGCGGGCAAAGCTCGACACGATCCCGTTCGGCGGCGCCGTGATCTTTGACAAGCGCGTGTCGCCGAAGGACGGCACGGTCAAATACCTCTTTGCGCTGGAGGACGGAAATCTCGTGGAAGGCGTGCTGATGCGCTATTCCTACGGCAACACGGTCTGTCTGTCCACGCAGGTCGGCTGCAACATGGGCTGTAAATTCTGCGCAAGCACGTTAGAGGGCTGTGTGCGCTCGCTCCGTCCGGGCGAGATGCTCTCCTTTATCGCGGAGATCGAGCGCGATGAACCGCCCGCCGAGGGCAAGCCGCGCACGGTAACGAATATCGTTTTGATGGGAAGCGGCGAGCCGCTGGACAACTACGACAATGTCGTGACATTTTTAAAGCGCGTCACAAGCGAGCAGGGACCGAACATTTCCGCGCGGAACATCTCGCTGTCGACCTGCGGGATCGTGCCGAAGATCTATCGGCTGATCGAGGACGCGCCGCACGTGACGCTTTCGATCTCGCTGCATGCGCATTCAAACGAGGTGCGCTCCGAGCTGATGCCGATCAATAAGGCGTATCCGATCGAACAGGTACTTGAGGCGGCGAAGGCGTATGCCGACCGGACCGGTCGGCGCGTGGTGTTCGAATATGCGCTGATCGGCGGAAAGAACGATTCCGAAGCGGACGCCGACGCGCTTGCCGCAAGGCTTAAGGGTCTTCTCTGCCACGTCAATCTGATCCCGCTGAATCCCGTCCGGGAGCGCGGACTGGACGGCGTGACAAGAGCTTACGCGCACCGGTTTCGGGAATGGCTGGAAGCAAGGCATATTTCAGCGACGGTACGCAGAGAAATGGGCGCCGATATCGAAGGCGCCTGCGGACAATTACGAAGGAGGGTTCTCAATGAAATTCGCGGGTAAAACGGAAACGGGTCTCAGACCGCATAACGAAGACAGCTATCTGATCCTGCATACGAATACGCTCGACGCCGTGGCCGTATCGGACGGCATGGGCGGACATCAGGCCGGTGAGATCGCAAGCCGGCTTGCCGTGGAAACGCTCGAAGAAATGCTGCTCTCCAATCATTCCGATCCGGAAGCGGCGCTTTCGTCCGCCTTTATCGAGGCGAACAGCGTCGTGCATACGCGCGCGTCGCTGAACGATGAGATGTACGGCATGGGATGCACGCTCGTCGCCGCGATCCTCACGGAGGATCGGTTCATTGCTGCGAACGTCGGCGATTCCCGGCTTTATCACTTCGACGGGAAAAAGCTCCGTCAGGTCACGCACGATCACTCGTTCGTTGCGGAGCTCGTCCGCCGCGGCGCGATCACGCCGGAGGAAGCCAAGACGCATCCGCGCCGCAATCTGATCACGCGCGCCATCGGCACGGAGACGCGCGTATTTGCCGATATTTTCACCTGCGACTGGAAGAAGGGCGATATGCTGCTTCTGTGCTCGGACGGGCTTTGCGGCGTTCTTGACGACGCAGAGATGGCTGCGTTTTTACGCAACTGCACCGATCCGGACGCAACGTGCGCCGCGCTCATTCAGCGCGCGCTTGCCGCAGGCAGCCGCGATAACATTACGGTCGTGCTGGCCGGAAACGACGGAGGCAACGCATGATCGGAACGATCCTCGACCGAAAATACCGGATCGTCGAGCTGATCGGAAGCGGCGGCATGGCGCAGGTCTATAAAGCGATCAACATGTCCAATCGCAAGACGGTCGCCGTCAAATTGCTCAAGGACGAGTTCAAGGACGACGCGGAGTTTCTGCGCCGCTTTTCCCGTGAGGCGAACGCGATCCTGACGCTGTCGCACGAGAATATCGTCCGCGCATACGGCGCCGGTACGCACAACGGGCTCCCCTACCTCGTGATGGAATACGTCGAGGGGCACACGCTGAAGGATCTGATCTCGAAGAACGGCGCGCTGCCCGTGCGCACGGCGATCGGCATCACCTGCCAGATCCTTGACGCGCTTTCCGCGGCGCATTCGCACGGCATCATTCACCGCGACGTGAAACCGCAGAACGTGATCGTGACCGACAAGGGCAGAGTCAAGCTCGCCGACTTCGGCATTGCGCGCGAGGTCAAGGCGACGACCGTTACCTTTTCCGGCAGCAAGGTCCTCGGATCCGTGCATTACATTTCGCCGGAACAGGCAAAGGGCACGATCGCGACCGAGCAGAGCGACCTGTATTCCGTCGGCGTGTGTCTGTATGAAATGCTGACCGGCACGGTGCCCTTTGAAGCGGATTCCACCGTTACTGTCGCGCTGATGCATCTGCAGGAAAAACCCGTCCCGCCCATTCAGCTTGTTCCCGATCTGCCGCCTTCGCTCAACGATATTGTACTGAAGGCGCTCGAAAAGGAACCCGAAAACCGGTACCAGACCGCCCGCAGCATGCGCTCCGATCTGGTGCGGTCGCTGTCCGATCCGAACGGCGGATTCGTAAACGATCCGAACGACAAGGGCGTTCGTCCCGGAGCGCGGCCGTCGATCTACGTTTTGATCGCCATGTGCGTGTTTTTACCGATCCTTCTGATCGGCGTCTTTGTCCTGATCTATGCGACCTCGTGCCGGAACGATCCTACGCGCACATCCGAGTCCGGGCAGACCGCTGCGCCGACCTCCGCCTCCTCGCAGGAGAGTTCCGCAGCGGAATCCGCCGATCCCGGCGAGGATCTCGTGATCGCAAGCTTGCCCGTTCCGGATCTGATCGGATACCAGCTGGACGACGCGCTGCGCATCCTGTATCAGGACTACGGCTTCACGAATCTGTCCGTGGAATTTACCGACGCGGCAGGTCCGTATACCCGCGCAAATTCTGTCGTCGCGATCGTGATCCCTGCGATCGAACGGGAGGTTTTGTTTGAACGGAAGACTCCTGCTCCGACCGATACGCCCGCACTGCCGACGTTTACGCCGGAACCGGAAACGCCGGAGCCGACGCCCGTTCCCGAACCCACGCCGACCGGCGATACGGAAACGATCGTTGCTGAGACGAGTACGGCGCCCGATGTCGATATGATCACCTCCGCAACGGAGGCGCCGCCGGAGCTGCCGATCGAAGACGTCCTCGTCACGCCGACGCCCGAGCCTTCGCACGAGCCTGCGCTGACGGTGCAGTCCTATCCCTGCAGCACGCAGATCCGTCTTGTGGTATTCCGAAACACGCTCGGATCGTGCAAGGCGAACATTTCGTTCCCCGTGAGCTTTGAAGACGACGAGCCGACCAAGCTTGTGGAGATTGGGTTTGAAACCGCGACGTTCGAGGAGATCCCGTATCGCGTGATCCTGCACGCGAAGCTGCGTCAGAATGAGAAGATGCCGGATAACAACGAAAAGGCGACCGTTTACTGGTATGAACCCGTTACAAGAAACATGTATCTGTACGTCAACGGCGTTGTACAGTCGGCCCCGCAGTCGGTCACGTTTGTAAAATGACGGAGTCCGGGCTTCTTCTGAAAGGCGTCGGCAGCTTCTACGAAGTGCTGACGGAATACGGCGGGATCATGACCTCGAAAGCGCGCGGCGCCTTCCGGCGGGAAGGGATCGTGCCGACCGTCGGCGACCGCGTTCTGATCGAGCGCAGGGAGCAGGGCTATGCGCAGCTCACCGAGATCCTGCCGCGTAAGAACTGTCTGGTCCGCCCCGCGGTCGCGAATGTGGATCAGCTGCTGATCGTCGTATCCGCGTCTGCGCCCGAGCCGGACTGGCTTCTGGTCGACCGTCTGATCATTTCCGCAAAGCGAATGCAGATCGATCCTGTTCCGGTACTGAACAAGATCGACGCCGCGAACCGGACGATCATGGACACGTTCCGAAGGGAATACCATGCGTTCCGTACGCTGACGGTCAGCGCCGAGACCGGCGAAGGGCTTGAAGCGCTCCGTGCGCTGCTTGACGGCAAGGTCAGCTGCTTTGCGGGTCAGTCCGCCGTCGGGAAATCTTCGCTTCTGAACGCGCTGTTCCCTTCGCTGCATCTTCTGACCGGAGATCTTTCGCGAAAGACCGAGCGCGGCCGTCATACGACGCGGCACGCGGAGCTGTGGCCTTACGGGACCGGCGCGGTGCTGGATACGCCCGGGTTTTCGATGTTTGAAACGGAATGTCTCGAGCAGAACGAGCTGGACGCCTGTTACCCCGAATTTCAGCAGGCAGAGCCCTGCCGCTTCCCCGGCTGTATGCACCTGTCCGAACCCGACTGCGGTGTGAAGCCGCTGCTCTCGTCTGGAGAGCTCACGCCGGGACGCTACGAACGCTACCGCGAGATCGCGCTGGAATACCAAATGAGGAGGAAACACCGCTATGATTAAGATCGCACCTTCGATCCTTTCCGCAAACTTCGCCGCCATGGGCGATGCCGTATCAAAGCTGAAAGCCCAGGGCGCCGATTGGGTCCATTTTGACGTGATGGACGGCAATTTCGTCCCGAATATCACCTTCGGTCCCGATATGTGCAAAGCGCTTCGTCCGCTGACCGATCTGCCCATCGACGTGCATCTGATGGTCGAGCATCCGGGCGACTGGATCGAGCCGTTCAAAAAAGCCGGCGCGGACATTCTGACGATCCATGTCGAGTCCTCCGAGAAGCATCTGCACCGCGCGCTGCAGTCCATCCACGCCGCAGGTATGAAAGCCGGCGTCGTTCTGAATCCCGCAACGCCGATCTGCTCGTGCGTCCATCTTCTGCCGGAATGCGATCTCGTTCTTCTGATGAGCGTCAATCCCGGCTTCGGCGGGCAGTCGTTCATTCCGGAAACGCTTGAAAAGATCCGCGCGCTGAAAAAAGAGATCCTCTCGCGCGGGCTGAATACATGCATCGAGATCGACGGCGGCGTCAATCCCGACACGGCGAAGCTTTGTATCGAAGCGGGCGCAAACGTGCTCGTCGCCGGGAGCGCGGTATTCAAAGCGCCCGATCCCGCGGAAATGATCAAAGCCCTCCGCGGTTAAAACGCAGCATTTGAAAAGCGCGGCCGTTTTCACGGTCGCGCTTTTGTGTTTCCATTCCCCTGCGCCATAAAACGCGAAGGACGGATCGTACGTCGCCGATCCGGACCTTCCGCTGCGGTCACGCGTTGATGTTTTCAAAGTGATCGAAATCCGGATTCGGATCGACCGTATAAAACCCGCCGCTGCGATGCATCCAGCCCATGCCCACAAAGCCTCTGCGCACCGTGCAGTAGTCGTCATGCACCTCGGAAATGATCGCGTTGACATCCTTTTCCGTATAGGTGCGTCCCGGCTCAAAGAGGGAAAAGATCTCGCGGTAGACGATGATCCGCTTTTTGAGCTGCGCGGGCATTTGTTCGCAATAGCCGTTCGGCATGAAGGATCGCAGGACCTTTCGCCTGTACTGTTCTTCGCGCAGTTCCTCCGCAGCTTCGCTCTGCTCGTTTTCGAGGATCAATTCCCCCAGCGTTTTGGAGAATATGCCGCGGCGAAGCGAATAGGTCGTATAATACTGCTCCCGCCGCGCGTCGACGAGCCCCGCCTGCATCAGCTTCTTCATATGAAAGGATACCGTCGCGGGCGAAAGATCGAGGCGTTCCGCCAGCAGCTCCGTATAGCAATCCTTCTCGCTGAGCGCGCGCAGGATGCGAAGCCGCGTCTCGTCCGCAACCGTTTTCAGCAGATTGAGCGTCTCATTTGCCATGCTTCTCCGCCTCCAGCAGCGCATCGAGCGCAAACTGCACCGTGATCGCTTTTTGCTCCGCGCGGTCGGCTGCGTCGTAATCGCCGAGCCTGTGCTGACGATCCGCCTCCGCGGAAAACGATTCGATCAGTGTTTCCAGCGCGTTCGGACGCTTTCCCTCATATTCGACGCGGCCGAGCACCTTCAGCATATCGCCGAGCATGCTCGCCTTCATCAGGTGAATCGAATGCATCCGCAGATCGCCCTTCTTTGCCGCTTCCGCGGCAAGCTCCGTTTCGCGCTTTGCTTCCTCCGCAAGCGCATGGTTGTAGTGTTCCAAAACAGTCAAAACAGACGCCTTCTTTCATTTCGATATTTATCGAAATCATTTTAGCATCTGTTTTGATGTTTGTCAATATAGTTTTAGTTGAAATCGACGATCACTTCATTGAATTTTTTATTATAGAAGTAGTTGATCGCCCATGCGGAGCTGCTTCCGTACGTGCCGTCCGGGCCGTACGCGACATTGAAATTCTTGACCTTGTCATAGTCAAAGGCCTTGGCGACACGGATCGCGAGATCCTGTACTTCGGCGAGCTTTGTCATATACTCCTGTCCTCTTGCGTTCAGGCTGTTGCTCTTTCCGTTGCGCGCCTTCTTTGCTTCCTTATCGGCTTCTTTATGGATCTTCTCAAGCTCCTCTATGCAGGTCTTGTACTGTTCGAACAATTCACGGTCCTCAGCAGAATAATGCCGCAGTTCCGTTTCGTTGGACTTGAAGAAGATGCTGCGTCTGGCGCTTTGCGCGCCCGCATCAGCGTTGTCGCCTTCGTCCGGATCGGTCGGTCCGTCCGTCGGATCGACGGCGGGCGGCGCTGTCGGCGGCTCGGTCGGAGGCTCGGTCGGAGGCTCGGTCGGAGGCTCGGTCGGAGGCTCGGTGTCCGGGGCGGGCGGCGGTGTCGGATCGTCGTCCGGCGGCGGCGTCGTCGGATCGTCGTCCGGCGGCTCCGGCGTATCCGGTTCCGGCGTGAACTCCGGCAGCTTATCGTCCTCGTCGATCAGCTTCTGTACGTATTTCGTCAGCGGATCGAGCAGCTTTTTATAATGATCGTACAGCATGTCGCACCAGCGATAACGCGCATATTGAAGCGTATACTGCGGGTACTGACTGACCTTTTGATGATAGACCTTATTGATGATGTCGACGCGGTTTGCCTGATTTGTGAAGCAGAAACGCCACTGGAACAGGTTCCGCATGTCGCCGCTCATCGAATACATTCCGATGTTGTCCGGATCGAGATTGTAGGCGAACGCGGCAAGCGAAGCCGTCTGCGCAAACGAGCAGTTTGTGAACAGATCGCCGTCAAAGGTGTCCAGGATCTCCGGAAGCTTGGTGATCATGCGATCCGCTTTCATCTGCTTGAACAAGGCGATCATCATGCGCTTCTGCCGGTCGACGCGTCTCGAGTCCTCCGTTTCCGCTGCGGTCAGTCCGTTTTCCGCTTTCCGCACGCGGCAGTAGTCCAGAAACGCCTGTCCGTCGATGTGCTGGAGACCCTTTTCGTAGGATCTGCCCTGGATATGGAATTTGATGTCCATGTCGTATTCAAGGCCGCCGCAGAGGTCGACGAGCTCTTTCAGCGACGTCATGGTAACGGCATAGTAGTAATCCACGGGGATCCCGCCGAGCATCCACTCCGCAGCCTCGCAGACCTTGTTGAGCCCTCGCGGGTTCACCGTGCCGTCCTGATTATACAGCCCGCCGCCGCAGTTCAGCGACGCGTTCAGCTTGTATATGCCCTTGACGTCCGGGATGTTCGCGTAGGTGTCGCGCGGAAGCGAGATCAGGTCGACGCGGTTTTCATCGAAGTTGACCGCCATGACCATCATCACGTCGGAGTGCCATTCCTTTTTGCCGTTCCATGTTTGCCGTTCGTCGGAATAGTCGACGCCGATCAGAAGGATGTTGACGATGTCCTTCATCATGGACGTATCAGCTTTTTCCAGGAGCTCCTTGTACGGATCCGGCGTCGCAGTCGGCACGGGTGTTCCGGGCGCCGCCGGATCCGGCGTTCCGCCGCTTATCGCATCGCCGTTCGGCGACGTGTCCGGATCGTCTGTCGTGATCACAATGATCTGCCCTTCTCCCGCATCCGTCGGCTCCGCTTCCGTATTCGGATCGGGCTTGGCCGCGCAGGATCCCGCGCGGAACGAGCTGCCCGTTCCGAGCGAGCTGAAGATCAACGCTGCGACGATGCCGAGAAGCACAGCGCATCCGGCGATCGATGCAAACAGTATGACCTTTTTCTTCTTCGTCATATCACACAATCCTTTCGGAGCTTTTTCTTAATCATACTCCCCTTTTGATCAAAATGCTACGCAAATGCGGATTCGTTACGAACATTTTACAAAAACAACGCATTTTTCAGGCATTTCAATCAGAATACTTCGTTTCCCCGGCTTTGGATGCATAATCCGAAAAAAAAGCTTCCCTTTCGCCGGATTTGTGATATACTGTATTGTGAATTATTATGGAGGATCAAACATGATCGTTGTTATTCCCGCATATGAACCGGACGAAAAGCTGCTCGGCGTCCTGAAGGATTTTACCGAGCAGACGTCTTTTCCGATCGTCGTCGTCAACGACGGCAGCAGCGAAGCCTGCCGCCCTGTTTTTGACGCCGTCCGCGCATTCGATCATGTCGTTCTTCTGGAGCACGAGGTCAACAAGGGCAAGGGCGCCGCGATGAAGACGGCGTTCCGCTACATCGGCGAGCATTTCCCTGCGGATGAAGCCGTGATGACGGTCGACGCGGACGGGCAGCATCTCGTTTCCGACGCGCTGCGCGTAGCGGAACGGCTCAAAGAGCATCCCGACGCGCTGATCCTCGGCTCGCGCAAGTTCACCGGAAACGTCCCGTTCAAGAGCCGCGCCGGAAACGCGATCACCCGCGGCGTATTCAAGTTCTGCACCGGCGTCCGCGTCTATGATACGCAGACCGGGCTCCGCGCGTTTTCCGCGTCCCGCATTCCCGAGATGTGCGGGCTGAAGGGCGACCGGTACGAATACGAGATCAATCAGCTGATCTACTGCACAAAGAACAAGATCGACATCGTCGAGGAATGGATCGACACCGTCTATATCGAAGAAAACAAATCCTCGCATTTTCATGCGGTCAAGGATTCGTTCCGCATCTACAAGGTCCTGCTTCTCGGGACCTCGTTCCTGCGCTTCGTCGTTTCCTCCTTCATCAGCTTTCTGGTCGATTACGCGGTGTATGTGCTGCTCCTCTGGCTGACCTCGCGCTATATTGCGCAGGATGAGCTGCAGAGCCTTTTGAGCGTCGTCGGCGCAAGGATCGTTTCCTGCACCTGCAATTATTTCCTGAACCGCTATCTGGTGTTCCACGCAAAGGATTCGCGTATGAGCTTCCTGAAATACGCCCTGCTGTCGGTGATCATTCTCGGCATCCAGAGCGGTCTCACCGCAGGCGCCGTCTCGATCGGCATGAACAAGTGGATCGTCTACATCCCGGTGCAGCTCATCGTGTACCCGCTCTCCTATCTCTTACAGCGTGCCATCGTGTTCCGCGAAGACCGCAGGTGATTGGAGCTGCCCATGTCCGAAAAGCGTTCCCTTCTCCCGAAGAAAGCACGGACGGTGATCCGTTTGATCGCCGTCGTTTTTGTGAACCTGGGGATCGTTTTTTCCGCCGTCTATATCCTGTTCCACCTGCTTGAATACTACAACCCGCATTCCTTTATCCGCGCCAATCTGCCGTGGCTGCCGATCGCGATCCCGATCCTGTTCGTGCTGTCCGTACTGCTGTACGACGTACTGCGGATCGACGGCGCGTTCAAGAAGCAGCATTTCAACAAGAGCAGAATGCTGCTGATCGTCCTTTGCGATCTCATTCTGTTTGCCGCGATCTCGCTCACGCTGTATCTGAAGACCTGCACGACTTCGCTTGTGGATCTGAACACGATCGAAGAATATGCGCTGCCTACGCCGGCTGTTTCGTATGAGCCGACCTTGGATCCGTCCGTTCCGACGAACATTGAAGCGCAGCAGCCGGAAAGCACGCCTGCCCCAACGGCGGCGCCGGTCATTCCGCTGTCCGAAAAGTTCCCGGAGAAATTTTCCGAAACGCCGACCGAAGAATCGTTCGGAAAGGATCACGTCGTCGATACGCTTCCGGACGGCACGGAAAAAGCGCTGCTCTATACATACAGCGGAAAGAACGCCGCGGTCGATATCTACCATTATCAGAACGGCAAGCTCGAATACCAGGTTGCGGACATCTATGTGCGGGACGCCGACTGTTTCAAAACGAATTACAGCCTGTCCTATCACCGCAACGTCATCACGCAGATCTACGCCGAGCAGATCCATGCGATCGTTGCCGCAAACGGCGATAATTTCAATTCGGGCAAGATCGAGGACGGGATCGTGATCCGCAACGGCGCGCAGCTCTATCCGAAGGACGGCTCGAAGCAGACGAAATTCACGCGCGACCTGTGCGTGCTGTACAGCGACGGCTCCATGCGCGTTTACGACTGCGTACTGGATACGATCGACTACGACGAGATCCTGTCCAACTACCCGCGGCAGGCGTTCTATTTCGGTCCGAAGCTGTTAAACGACGACGGCACGGCAAAAACGAAGTTCAATTCCAATCTCGGAAAGATCAATCCGCGAACGGTCCTCGGTTATTTTGAGCCCGGTCATTACGCGCTGCTCGTCGTGCTCGGCACGCGCGATATCGTCGACTACCGCGGAAAGAATCACGGCAACGGCAAATCGCCCGGCATGACGCTGATCGAGCTTTCGGCGCTCTGCGAACAGCTCGATTTTGCCATGGCGTATAATCTGGACGGCGGCGGCTCGTCCAGCATGGTCTGGAACAAGACCGTCTTCGGGCACAACGACCGCACGCACAGCGACATTCTCGCCGTCGTGGACCCGTAAGGAGGCGTCTATGAACAAAAAGATCCGCAAAACCGCAACGATCCTTGCGCATATCGGTCTGCTTCTTTCGATCCTGTATCTCGTGTTTTTCATCGTCTGCTCGATCCGCGCGCAGAGCGCCGATCCGTCCGCCGCCGCGGGCAAGGATCTCTATCTGAAACAGTCCATGAGCGAGCACGACTTTTCCGTCTATACCGTCGGGAAAGCGCTGTCCGACGAAAGCGATCCTGCGCGCGAAAACCTGTTCGTTGTGCTCGATCTCGTGATCCCGATCCTGTGCCTCGCATCCGGCGTGCTGCTGCAGCTCGCCTCCGTACGCAAAAAACGAATACACGCTGCGCAGCAGCAGCCGATACAATCAACAAAAACCAGGAGGTAAGTATGATTTGTTCCGATCTTGACCGCACCAACGCCCTGCTCGACTTCATCGGGCGCTCCCCCGTCAGCTTTGCCGCCGTCCGCGAGGCGGAATCCATGCTGGACGCAAACGGCTTCGTCCGTCTGTCCTTTCAGAATGAATGGAAGCTCGTGCCCGGCGGAAAGTATTACGTCACGCGCAACGGCTCCTCGCTGATCGCGTTCGCGGTTCCCGAGGCTCCGCAGCCCGGCTTTATGATCGCGGCGAGCCACAGCGATTCGCCGTGCTGGAAGCTCAAAACGGACAGCGAAGTCGTCATGTTCGACCGTTACCTGAAGCTCAACACCGAGGGCTACGGCGGCATGATCATCTCAAGCTGGTTCGACCGTCCGCTGTCGCTTGCCGGTCGCGCGATCGTGAAAAACGGCAGCGCGTTCGAGACGCGCGTGGTCACGTTCGACCGCGATCTCTGCCTGATCCCGAACGTATGCATCCACTTCAACCGCGAGATCAACAACGGCTATAAGTACAATAAGGCGGTCGATCCCCTGCCCCTGCTCTCCAACACGCCCGAGAAGGGTACGGTCAAAAAGCTTGTTGCGGAACAGCTCGGCGTCGAACCCGACGCGATCGTTTCCATGGATCTATTTGTCATCAACCGCACCCGCGGCTCGATCTTCGGCGCGGACGACGCGTTCTTCTGTGCGCCGCGCATCGACGACCTGCAGTGCGCCTATACGACGCTTGCCGCACTGCTCGAAGCAAAGGATCCGAAGGCGATCCCGGTCTACGCGCTGTTTGACAACGAGGAGGTCGGCAGCGAAACGAAGCAGGGCGCCGCAAGCACGTTCCTGTTTGACGTCGCAACGCGGATCGCGGCGCATTACGGACGCACGCTGTCCGAGATGCTCCCCGCCTCCTTCATGCTGTCCTGCGACAACGGACATGCCGTGCATCCGAACCATCCGGAGCTTTCCGATCCGAAGAACGCGCCGCACCTCAACGGCGGCGTGGTCATCAAGCACAACGCAAACCAGCGCTATGCGACCGACGCGCTTTCCGAAGCGCTGTTTGCGGAGATCTGCCGCAGAGCGGACGTGCCGGTCCAGCACTTTGCGAACCGCAGCGACATCGCGGGCGGCGGAACGCTCGGCAGCATCAGCAACACGCGCGTTTCCCTAAAGACCGTCGACATCGGCCTTGCCCAGTTTGCCATGCACTCTGCGGTCGAAACCGGCGGCGTTAAGGACACGGACTACATGATCCGGGCGGCAAAGGCATTTTATGAGAGCGCGCTCGTCATCACCGACGAAGGCGCGATCGTTCTCGAATAATCCCAAAACACAAGCGGGAGAAGGCAAAACCTTCTCCCGTTTTTGTATGCAAAGCGTCGATCAGTATCCCAGATCGCGGTCAATGATGCTGCCGTCGACGGCATTGACCGTCAGTAGCGTATAATGATCAAACCAGTCCGGAATCGAATCGCCGTTGTACTCCCGTTGAATATAGCCGCGAAAATCCCAGACCGGCAGCAGCCAGTAGGTATCGTCGTTCGGTTTTCTCACACGCAAATAAGAGAGAATGATTTGTGTAATACGAAGATCGGTACGCGAATCGTTTCCGTCCCAATCATGCCCGATATAGATGTTCATAAAAAGCTGTTTCCGGCAGATCTCCATGATGCGGTCAAACGGCAGCAGCGTCACATTCTCGTTGTCGACGCCTAAAATATGCAGCGGGCACTGCCAGTCTGCACGGCGTACCTCGTTGTTTGCAACGACGACAGAGATCGACTCCTGCGGCGCATCGTAGTCATAGTGTACCTCGGCTTCCGCAAGTCCGTTGTCGCTGCCGTGGAATGTGCGAAAATCATAGACCGGGATCCCGTTATAATACGGTCGGAACGCCAGAAGATATACGCCGTTGTTGAATCCCGTTTCCACGCCGTTCGACTGCCGGTAATCCTCATCGTGCGCCGCGATCCCGCACATGCGCACATCCGTATCGTTGAGGATCGAAAGAAAAGCCGATGCGGCGTCGACCGCCTGTTGCTCCTCTGCATTTCGCGGCGAAGCGTGATAGGCGGACACGATGTAATACGGATCGTTGATATGATAATAACTCAGACTGCACCATCTGCTGCTCGACGCATACCAGTCAAAGGAAGCATCCCGATCTGAAACGTGTCCGTCGCTGTCCGACCATTGGCAGGTGCACGGAAAGGTCTTCGCCTCTGCTTCGGCAGTCTGATAGCTCTCCTGCCGGTGCATTATGTCATCCGCAAGGATCTCACGATACTCTGCATAGTCCGCATTCGGTCCGTACGGCTGTTCATCAAGCGCGTTCAGCCACGCCTGCCGATAGTTCAGCTCGTTTTCAAGATACGCCCTTTCATCCCGGTTGCAAGGGTAATACGGCCCGCCGCCGATCAGCGACTTTACCATCTTTTCCTTTTCCTCCGCCGAATACCCGCCGAGCGCGACCCGATACACCGGAACCGTCGAAACACTCGGAACGAACACGTCGGCGTCCACCGTGACGTCCATCGTGCCGCCGAACACCTTGC
This sequence comes from uncultured Clostridia bacterium, assembly GCA_947166925.1. Classification (GTDB taxonomy): domain Bacteria; phylum Bacillota; class Clostridia; order Christensenellales; family CAG-138; genus UBA3792. Next base: position 23,141 of record CAMVGD010000025.1, read on the forward strand.
CGGAAAAGCTGTCGGTTTCATGCTCCGGCGCGCCGACCGATGCACGCAGCGAGCCTGCCGTTTCCTCCGTGTACGCCGGAACGGGTCCGCTGCCCTCGATCGTTTGTTCGAGTCTTCCCTCGGTCTTGTTGATCACGGTCTCCTCCTCCGGCGTCGGCTGACAGGCGGCAAGAAGAACCAGCGACAGCAGAATCAGTATGGCTTTTTTCAAAACAATGCACCTCCCTTTTCTATATGTATTGTAGCAGGGAGTTGTAACCAAATTGCGTTATAAATGCGTTATAACTGTAAGAGAAATGCGGAATAAGTGTAAACAAAAAGGGATCCGCCCGAAAGCGGGAATCCCTTGCAGATCATTTGGTTTTCAGAACGATGCGGATCGCAAAGAGCTTCAGCCTTTTGGGGAGGATCCCGTACAGGCGCAGAAGCGGATTGCGGTTCAGGCTGTACGCAAAGCGCGGACGCTTGGCAGTCAGGACTTTTTTGACCTTATTTGCGACCTGTTCGGGCGGGACTGCCTTCGCTTCAACCGCGTTCGTCACGCTTAAAAACTTTGCGGCAATGCCCGGATACCGTTTTGTGCGGGCAGTGAACGCTTCGATGCTTTTGACCGAGCCGCCAAGAAGCGGTGTCTGAACCGCACCGGGACGGATGACGGAAACGGAAATGCCGAGAAGCTGCAGCTCCATCGCAAGCGAGAACGCGTACTTGTCGAGCGTGCCTTTGGTGATCCCGTACAGTCCCGTGAACGGCAGCGGATCGAGGTCCGCAAGCTCGCTTGTGACGAGCACGACGCGGGCGCCGATATGTAAGAGCGGCAGAAACGTTTTGATTGTGCGGTACGCACCGAACACGTTGATCTCGAAGATGCGGCGCATGCGGTCCTCGTCGATCTCGACGAGCGAATCCGCATCATAGATCCCCGCCATATAGACGATCGCATCGAGCGAATCGGTGAGCGTCTTTGCCGCGTCAAACGCCGCCGCGACCGCGTCCGGATCGGTAAGGTTCGCAAAGAGCGGCGTAACGCCCTCCGGCATCGCCGTGCCCGGGCGGTCGACGCCGAGCACGCGCGCGCCGTCCGATAAAAGCATACGGGCGCAGGCAGAGCCCATTCCCCCGCCTGCGCCGATCAGCAAAACCGTTTTCATGATTGTTTCGAAGCTTTCAGAAGCGCTTCCCATTCCCTGACGATCGCGCGGTCGTCAAAATAGTTGATCCGCATTGCGGCGCGTACGCGGGCAAGCGTCTCGTTCGTGATTTCGACCGCCTTCTTCGTACCCTCCAAAAGCACGTCATAGACTGTGTCGATGTCCGCTTCCAGCTCTGCGCGCTTTGCGCGGATCGGCGCGAGCTCGCTTTCAAGCACGTTGATGAGGAACTTCTTGCAGGTGCCGTCGCCCAAGCCCCCGCGGGTATAGTGCGCTTTCATCTCGTCGAGGTTTGCATACTCCGGCAAAAACGCCGCAAAGTGCGCGTCGGTTGCAAGCGCGTCGAGATAGGTGAATACCACGTTACCCTCAAGATGCCCCGGATCCTCGATGCGAAGATGCTGGGGATCGGTGAACATCTTGCCGTTGACCTGCTTTTTGACAGTCTTTGCGTCGTCGGACAGATAGATGCAGTTGCCGAGGGATTTGGACATCTTCGCCTTGCCGTCGACGCCGGGCAGACGCCGCTGCGTCGCGTTTTCGGGGATCAGCGCCTTCGGGAATATGAGCGTTTCGCCGTAGATGCGGTTGAACTTTTCGACGATCTCTCGCGTCTGCTCGATCATCGGAAGCTGATCCTCACCGACCGGCACGACGGTCGCGTTGAACGCGGTGATATCCGCCGCCTGCGAGACCGGATAGCTGAAAAAGCCCGCCGGAAGCCCCTCGTCCGCAAAGCCTCGCATCTGGATCTCCGCCTTGACGGTGGGGTTTCTGGAAAGCCGCGCGGTTGTCACGAGGTTCATATAATAGAACGTCAGCGCGTGCAGCGCGGGCAGCGCGGACTGGATGCAGATCGTGGACTTTTGGGGATCGATGCCGACCGAAAGGTAGTCCAGCGCGACCTGCACGATGTTGTCGCGGATCTTCGCCGGGTTGTCCGCATTGTCCGTCAGCGCCTGATCGTCCGCGATCAGGATGTTGATCGCGTCGAATTTGCCGGAGTTCTGCAGCTCCACGCGGCGTTTCAGCGAGCCGACGTAGTGACCGAGATGCAGCCTGCCGGTCGGGCGGTCGCCGGTTAAAATGATGTTTTTCTGTTCCATATTTCCCTCCGCAAAGGTTCTTATTGCGTACCATTATAGCGCAAAAGAACCCGTTCGTCTATACCGAGTTTTTATTTTTGCGAAACGAAAACGCGCTGTTTTCCGGCGCGCTTTCACAAGCTTTTTAATCTCTGCCGTAATCCGTGTACACGACCGAGCCGTCGATCGCGTTGACGATCAGTGTCTCATGCATCAGCTGAGTATTGTTTCGCATGTCTTCCCAGAATTCCTCAGTATAAACCGTATCATAAAACGAGAGATTGCCCTCGTCTCGAACATCCGAATCGTAAAACAGCACCCAGCACGGCATCTCGTAATAATCGTCGCTGTTGCGTGCGCGGATCGTGTAGGTCGTCAAAAGAATTCGGTAAATATGCAGCTTCATGACGTCCCCGCGTTCCTCGAGATATGTGACCGGCAGTGTCATCTTCAGCGCATTTTTAATGCGCATTTGCGCATCCTCCCACGAAAGCAGCTTCACGTTCGGATTCTCGACGCCGACGACGTCCTTTGCGCAGGAGTATTCAAACGAGGCAACGCCATTCGGTCCGATCAGGATCGCCAGCGATTCCTCATCGATCCATTTGTTTGCGGAAAAACCGTCGTTTGCTGCATAGGACAGCTGCTGCGACGGCATAAACGGCACAACCGATTGCGGATAGCCCCCGTAATCATGCGTCAGTTTGAAGATCCAGCCGGCTTCTACATGCACGGATTTCCCGCCGATGTCGTGAAACAGATTGCCCTTCTGCACGGACCGGACCGAAAAGTCTGTCATGTCGAGCATTTCGAGCGTTTTACACAGCATATTTTCCGCCTCCGCCTGCGTAATTACTGGCTCGCGCCAATCCTTGCGCATGTCCGGATCCGTTTCTGCTTCTCTCTTGTACATATCATAGGAGTATACATAACCGAATGACATGCAGTCAAGCCACACCGAAATCATCTTCGGATCAACGCACACCGACGCCGTTCGCCCGTCGGAAAGCGTGTAGATCCGATTGCCGCCGAGCTGCAGTGTGGAATAGTCCGACACAGCGGTTTCGGGAATTGTATCCGGCGCTTTTGCGATCTCCTGCATGAACCACGCAGATTCTTCATCAACAAAGCTCTGTGGAATATCGGTTTCGTCACGGTCCTTTCCGTCGTTCGGGCGTCCCGCCGCGACCCACGCACGCTGCTCCTCGACTTCCTCAAGCCAGCTTTTGAACTCGCGTGTCAAGTCCTCCTTGGTCATCTTGTCATCATGTACGGCTGTGGGCTTCGGAAGGATCTTTGAGACGAGTTCGATACAGTCGGCTTCCGTGAACTGCCGCCCGCGCGTCCGGTAGACCGGATAGACGCCGTCCTTCTTTTGCACGATCTCGGCATCGAATTCGATCGTCGTGCGATCGTTGACCTGATACGCATCCTCCCTCCATTCATCCGGATACAACGTGCGCTGCACAGCCGTTTCTTCTTTGTCCGTGTGACTTTGCTGCCCCACCCTTTCCTCCTTCGGCATTTCCGTTTCCGAAAGCCGCTGTTCGATCGTGTTGTCCGACTTGTTCACCACAAATTCCGTCTCCGGCGTCGGCTGACAGGCGGCGAGCATGCAGAGAAGCAGCAGAATTGCAACGATTCGTTTCATTTTATGCCTCCTTAATATCCCTTCATAGGATCAATGATACTGCCATCGATCGCGTTGATGATCATCAGCGGAAACATATCGTAGTCAATTCCCCTCGGATAGCCTTGCGTGACACGGTCCGGACCGAACAGAAGCTTGCCACGGAACATCCAGCAGGGCACCAACAGCCCATGCTCCATATCGTTCTTTTCGCGGATACGGAACAGTCCGAGCTGCACGTCGTCCACGGTCAGCGTGCCGTTTTTGTGGATCTCATTCGCAAAGGCATAGCCGAGCTGCTGCTTGAAAATCTCTTGGATCTCCGCAAACGGCAGCAGCGCCGTCGTTTCTGAGAGCACCTCCGTTTCCTGCAGTGCGCCGCGCCAGTCAAGGCTTAAGAGGTTTCCGTCGCCGTCCACGACCGCAAGGATATGGCTGTACGGCCAGGTCGGCGCGACGTTCGTTTCGCTCTCCTGATCCGCGTATGCAGGATTTCCGCAATAGAGCAGGTCGGCATTTGAAAAGCGCGGCGTCAGGCGAACAAGATACGCGCGGTCATGAATGACAAACGCATCGTCGCCACCGTTCGTCGCATTGTTTGACCAGTAGATATCGGAGATCGCCCAGTCCCCGAAACCCTCCAACTGCTTTCGTGCAATTTCCGCCGCCTGCATTGGGGAGACCTGCGCGCCGTTTACCGGTTCGGCATAGTCGGACAGTGCGATGCGATACGCTTCCATGTCACCGTTGCCTTTGTCGAAGAACACCGCGGCATACGTACCCTGATCGTTCGGGTTTGCAGCGGTAAATTCGATCGGTTCGTCGTACCGTTCCCCTGAAATCGCCGCATGATCGACGCGCGTGATGTCGTTCGGCGCGTCCGGATCGGCAACAATGTCCTGAGAAGAATATTCGACCGTATCGGGCAGCAGCGAACCGTCCCAGACCGTAAACGGCAGCGTTACGCCGTCCTCCATGGCGCGGTACTGTTCCTGCAATCGTTCAAGTTCCTCCTTTCGCCTCGCCTGCGCCGCTTCCCAATCCTCCTCGGTGGAATCCGTATCGCGCATCCACTCTGCTTTTTCCTCCGGCGTCCATTCACGCATCAGATCCTTGATCTCGCGCACCAGATCGTCGCGGTTGAAGCGAAGCTCAAACCGATAGAACGTGTCCTTTCCGAACAGGCGGCGGCAGAGCTCCAGACGCTCCTCGTTTGTAAGCGTTCGCCGCTCCACGCGGATCAGCGGAAATGCAGCGCCGTCGGTACGGACGCGGATCGGTGCGTCGACCGTGACCTGCACACTCTGCTGTGAGAGTGTGAACGCGTCCTGCATCCGATCGGGAAACTGCGCCGAGAGCGGCGTCGCATCGGTTTTGTCCGATTTCTGTTCTTCCGATAGCACCGTATCGATCAGCACGTTCGTGTCCTTTTGCTTGACGGCGTCGTGATCCGGCGTCGGCACGCAGGCGATGAGCAACAAAAGCGGCAAAAGCAGTGTTATGATTCGTTTCATGACGATGACCTCCTCACATTTCTGCTTTAATGGTAACACCCAAATTCGTCCAAATTGCGTCCGAGTTGTAAGAGAGTTGTATCGGAGTTGTAAGAGAGTTGTAAAATCGATACAAAGCAAACAAAGACCGTTCCGAAATGCGGAACGGTCCTTGTTTGCAATATGGTTTCATGCGAGAAAATCCCGCAGCCGTTTCTTTCTTTTCTTCTTATTCGAGAAAGTCCTTGAGTTTCTTGCTCCGGGAGGGATGCCGAAGCTTGCGAAGCGCCTTCGCTTCGATCTGACGGATGCGCTCACGCGTGACGTTGAACTCCTTCCCGACCTCCTCGAGCGTTCTTGCCTTGCCGTCGTCGAGACCGTAGCGGAGACGCAGTACCTTCGCTTCACGCGGGGTCAGCGTGTTCAGCACTTCCACGAGCTGTTCCTTCAGAAGCGCGACCGCCACGGCGTCCGCAGGCGCGGGCGCGTCGTCGTCAGGGATGAAGTCGCCGAGGTGCGAATCGTCCTCCTCGCCGATCGGCG
>CAMVGD010000026.1 GCA_947166925.1 uncultured Clostridia bacterium
CTTCATCCATGTGAGCTCTGTCTCGAAGGTGTCAGGATGAGTGGCAGAACTACGGCACCAAGTTCTATTCGCTGAACAAGTCGCTGTCCGAATACAGCGGGATCAGCGAGGGCGACCGTGTGCGCGTGGGCTTCTATGCGATCCCCGAATACAACGTGATGAAGGTCAGCGGCGGCATGATCGCTGCGGATGCAGGCGAACTGACCAAGGCGAGATTCGATGAGATTCTCGAAAGCAACGTGCTCGGCAAGGGGGCGTTCGTGGGCTTCGACTTCACAGTCGACGATACCGCGCCGCAGGTCGGAACGCCGACGCTTTCAGGCAACAATCTGACCGTTTCCGCAACCGACGATCGGAACCTTGCGTACGTCGCGGTCCTGTCTCTGGACGGCGAGACCGTCTATGCCGAGGCGACGCCGGGCACGGGCAGCTATTCGACGACCGTCAACATCGCCGACGCCGTGCAGAACGCCAAGGGCTACGTTGCGGTCTACGCCGCCGACTATGCGGGCAATGAAACGGCAGTTGCGGCCAAGGTCAATAACAACAATCACGTAGAAAAGACGGTCTACGTTCTGACCAACACTGTTGTCTCGGGGAATGATTACCTGATTATGAACACCAATGCGGTAGGTACGGGCTACGGTCTGTACTACACGCTGAACTCCTCCGGCACGACTGCAACGACCGGCGCATTCTCTGCAAGCATTAAGGCGGGTGATGCCGATACCGGCAACCAGCCCTACATTGAGAGCAGTGACGCCAATCCGCAGGGCATCTGGACGGCGGGTACGGGCAGCACGAGCGGCACGTTTACCTTCAACAACAACGGCTGGTATCTGCGCCGCAGCGGCCAGAACGCCCTGACCATCACCAAGGACACCAGCCGCAGAGACTGGACGTGGAACGGTACGAATAACCGCCTGTCCATCAACAGCCGTTATCTGCGGTTCTACAACAATAACTTCAGCCTGAACACCGCGACCAACAGCGTCTACATGTACGTCAAGACCACGATCAGCTACGAGGTCGATCCGACAGGCGTCAGCTCGGTCACGATCACGCCGAATACACTCGATCTTTACAAGGGCAATACGGCGTCGCTGACCGCCAAGGTCCTGCCGCTGACGGCTTCGGATCGTACGGTCAGTTGGAGTTCGGCAAATACGAGCGTTGCGACAGTCGATCAGACCGGTCACGTCACGGCGGTCGCCGCCGGTACGACGACGATCCGCGCAACGGCGAACGGCGATACTTCGAAGTTCGGCGAATGCACGGTCAACGTCGTCAGCGTGAACAAGCAGCTCTACGGCATCGTCTGGGACGATCAAGGTGGCGTCTACTTCTCGAACTTCAATGCGAACAGCCTCCCGACCTGGAACAAGAACCACAACGACGCCAAGAACCTGCCGCTGACTTCTGCGTTCATGCAGTCCACCAGTACGCTCTATGCGGCGACGCTGGATACAAGCACGGCGGAGACGGAGCTTTATACGGTCAACAGAACGAGCTATGCGCTGACGGATTACGGCACGAACTATCTGTACGCAACTGATATGGCGATCGGCGCAACGACATACGCACAGTACGTCGGCATGGCGTATACTTTCGGTACGTATCTGGTCGGCGGTCCGATCGCGCCGGGCGACGATGGAGACGGCAATATGTACTGCGGTCTGCCGTATGCGCTCTTGAACTGCGAAGACTATACCGATGGCGCATATCTTGCCGGTATCGCCTGCAAGGTGCGCAGCTCAGGCGGCGGCACCTATTACTTCCTTGATGAAAACGGTGTGATCTGGATTTCGACGCTGCAGATGAACAGCGCACAAAACGGATTCGAGTTCACCACGCCGTCCAAGCAGTTCGAGACCGGCATCAGCACCTCGTTCCTGTATCAGAACCTGTACTTTAATAACAACTATCTGTACTGGACGCATACGGACGGCGATACCTGCGAACTGATCATCATCGACACGCAGAACTGGAAAGTCTACCATGCGGGCAACTTCGGCACGAACGTCTGGCCGGTCACCGGACTGTACACGAACGGCGCGGTAGCTCCGAACTCCGTCGGTGACGAAGACGAGCTCATGGGCGAAAGCGAGCCGATCGAAGGATTGCAGATCCAGGCGACCCGCGACGAGCTGATGACGCCCGACGTCATGGCGCGCTTTGCGGCGGAAGCAGAGCTGTTCAGCAGCAAGAACTTCACCGCAGCGATCGAAGAAGAACCGATCGAGGAAGAACCGGTCGAAGAACCGGAAGAACCGGTCGAAGAACCGGAAGAACCGATCGAGGAACCGGCAGAGGAAGAACCGATCGAGGAACCGGCAGAGGAAGAACCTGCTGAGGAGCCGGTCGAGGAAGAACCGATCGAAGAACCTGTTGAGCCGGAAGAACCGGTCGGGCCGGAAGGATCCGAAGATGACGCGCCGCGCGCGCATATCCTGCACACGGTCGTCGGCACGGCAACGAACGGCACAGTCCCGTTCTCCGAGAGCGAGACGTCCACGAACGGCGCGTTCACGGTCGGCTACGATACGAGCAAGCTGACCTGCACGAACGCGGCGGCGGGCAATGCGACGAACCTCTTCGTCTCTGTCCACCACGACACGGCGACCGGCGAAATCAAGGTCGCGTACGCCATGAAGGGCGAAACGGCGCTTGCGGCGAACACGACGATCGCAACGGCGACCTTCACGTCGCAGGCCTGCGGCGAGGAGAGCATGACCGTCGCAACGACCGAGCGGAACACGAGCTACAACCTCACGGAGAGCGGCACGGTCGCGATCGACGGCCTCGGACACAGCTGGGGCACGCCGACGTGGACCTGGACCGGCAGCGACGCCGACGGCTGGACCGCGGCGACGGCGACTTTCGTCTGCACGCGCGATTCCTCGCATACGCAGACGGTCGACGCGACGGTGACGAGCGCCGAAAACACGAGCCTCCAGATGGTCTACACCGCGACGGCGACGTTTGAGGGCGAGACCTATACCGACGTCAAGACAGTCGGCATTACCGCATACTACCTGATCGGCTCGATGACGAACTGGCAGGTCGATCCGGCATATCGCTTCACGCCGAACGGCAGCACCGAAGGCGAGTTCATCCTGAGCACGAACCTTGCGGTCAACGATCAGATCAAGGTCGTTCAGGCGACGGGTACGACCACGGGAACATGGTATCCCGCCGATTACGGCAATTACTATGTTGATTACGCGCACTCCGGCAGCGTGAACGTCTACTTCCGTCCGGCAAGCAACGGCGATTGGTGGTCCTTCCACAGCGGCGGCTTCTTCTACATTTCGAAGCTGCACACCGTTACGGTCGTCACGGACGGCAACGGCACGGCGACGCTCATTCCGGAGCAGCCCGATATCACGGCGACCGTCTACGTCACGCCGACGCCGAATGACGGATATCACTACGATCATACAGAGCTCTATAAGCGGACCGGCGCGGGTGAGAACGACCTTGAGCTTGTCACGATTGACTGGAATGAGACAAACAAGACCTTCACGATGCCGGACTTCGACGTCGTCATCAAGGTCTACTTCGCGGCGCATACCTACGGCGCGGCGAGCTACGAATGGTCCGCGGACAACGGCAGCGTCACCGCGACGCACACCTGCACCGCCTGCGGCGCGGTCGAGACCGAGACCGTCAGCACGACGAGCGCGGTCACCACGCCTGCGAGCTGCGAGACGGACGGCGTCACGACCTACACCGCGACGTTCACGAAGGCGGGCTTTGAGACGCAGACCAAGAACGTCACGAACATTCCGGCGATCGGACACGCTTACGGCGCGCCGACCTACACCTGGGCGGCAGACAACAGCAGCGTGACGGCGACCCGCGTCTGCGCAAACGATGCAAGCCACGTCGAGACCGAAACGGTCAGCACGAGCTATGCGGTAACGACTGCGGCGACCTGCGAGACGGCGGGCGTCGGCACCTACACCGCGACGTTCACGAACTCCGCGTTTGCGACGCAGACCAAGGAAGTCGAGATCGCGGCGACCGGTCACGCATGGGCGTTTGTGGGCTTCACGTGGACCGGCGACGACACGAACGGCTACACCGCGGCGGTCGCGAACTACGTCTGCGGCAACGACAGCGCGCATACGCAGACGGTCAGCGCGACGCTGACGAGCACGACGACGCCGGGCACCTGCCTGAATCCGGGTGAAACGACCTACACGGCGACGGTCGCGGCGGGCAGCAGCCTCGACGGCGCGGAGCATACCGACACCAAGACGGTCACGATCGCGTCGAGCGGTCATGACTGGGGCACGCCGACCTATGAATGGGCGGCGGACAACAGCAGCGTCACGGCGACCCGCGTCTGCGCAAACGACACAAGCCATGTTGAGACCGAGACGGTCAACACGACCTACACGGTAACGACCCCGGCAAGCTGTGAGACCGCGGGCGTCGGCACCTATACCGCGACGTTCACGAACGCGGCATTCACACAGCAGACCAAGGACGTCGAGATCGCGGCGACCGGTCACGCATGGACGTTCGTTGACTTCACATGGACCGAGACCTCGGACGGCTGGACCGCAGTCGCGAACTATGTCTGCAGCAACGACAGTGCGCACACCAAGACGGAGACCGCGACGGTCACGAGCGAAACGACGCCTGCAACCTGCGAAGCGGACGGCAGCATCGTCTACACGGCGACCGAGGGCGGACACACCGACACCAAGACGGTCACGCTCCCGGCGACCGGACACGCATGGACACTCGTCGACTTCACATGGACGGAGACCTCGGACGGCTATACCGCCATTGCGAACCTGAAGTGCGCGAACGACGAGGGACATACGCAGACGGTCAACGCTGCGGTCACGAGCGAAATCACCGAAGCGACCTGCGAGACGGCGGGCAGCAAGGACGACACCGCAATGGCGACCGACGAGGGCGAGACCTATACCGACACCAAGACAGTCGAGCTCCCGGCGACCGGACACGCTTACGGCACGCCGACCTACGTTTGGGCAGAGGATAACAGCACGGTCACCGCGACCCGCGTCTGCGCAAACGACGCAAGCCACGTGGAGACCGAAACGGTCAACACGACCTATGAAGTGACGACGGCGCCGACGTTCAACACGGAGGGCGAGGGCGTCTATACCGCGACATTCACGAACCCGGCGTTCGAGACGCAGACCAAGACGGTCGTGATCCCGAAGCTGACGGAGACCTGCACGATCGTGTATGCGGACGTCCGCCACGGCGTGACGCTGCAGGTATTCACCGTCGAGATCAGCGCCGACGAGCCGACCCAGACGCCTGCGTTCACGGCGTTCGATGCGATCGGCACCTACGACGACTGCCGCTATGACAGCAGCGACATGTGGACCACCGCGGTCGCCGAGAACGTCACGGGCAATACGATCTACGTGCTGAAGTGGATCAACGTCTGTACGGTCACGTTCCTCGATGCGGACGGTAATGTCGCAAAGACGATCAGCGTCGATCAGAACGGTACGATCCCGGCGGACGAGATCCCGTCGCCCGAAAAGGAGGGCTATACGCTGACCGGCTGGACCGAGAACAACGCGGCGTTCGATCTCGAGCAGCCGATCAAGCGGAACGTCACGCTGACGCCGGTCTATACGATCAACACCTACACGGTGACCTTCGACCCGAACAACGGCGAGGAGACATGGACCGCTTCTGTCAAGCACGGCGCAACGCTGACGGCGCCCGAACAGCCGACCAACAGCGGCAAGGTGTTTGAAGGCTGGTTTGCGGACAATGCTCCGGAAGCGTTCGACTTCGATACGCCGATCACCGGCGATATGACGCTGACGGCGCACTGGAGCGACCAGCTTGAAACGATCGGCACGCGTATCGTCTTCGAGGAAAATGCGGTCCAATACAACAACGGCACGCCGTACGTGGTTTGGAACGGCACGGCGGCAGAGCCTGCGTTCAAGGTCGAGGCAGAGAACGGCGAATTCCTGACGAGCAGCGATTACACGTTCGAGTATCTTGAAAACGGTCAGGCCGGCACCGGCTACATCCGCGTCACGGTCACGAACAACGGCTACAGCAGCCCGGCGGACAAGTGGTTCAAGATCTACCTGCCGGCAAGCGCGTCGCTGACCGTCGAGAACGTCAAGGCGGGCGTCCAGCTCACATGGGCGCCGGTCGAAGGCGCCGCGGGCTACGTCATCTATCGCCGCGCGTGGAGCACCACGACCAACGGCTGGACGGCGTTCGACCGCTGGTACAATACGACGGAAACGACCTGGACCGACGGCATCGACACAAAGGTCTACGCGGGCACGCGCTACCAGTACGGCGTCAAGGCGTACTTTGCGGAGCGTACGGATCCGGTCAGCGGAGCGACGATCGGCGGCGCGATGGACAACTACAACCTCGGCGTCGTCAGCCCGCTGAAGACGACGGTCCGCATCACGACCCGTACGCTCAATAGCGTCACCTCCAAAGACGGCAAGCTTACCGTGAAGTGGTCCGGCTCGAAGGTCTTCACCGGCTATCAGGTGCAGATCGCGACGGATGAGAACTTCGGGACCATCGTCAAGGAGGATACGATCGCGAGCGCGACGACGTACTCGAAGGTCTATGAAGGACTGACGGTCGGCACGACCTACTACGTCCGGATCCGTTCGTACCATGTGTTCAACGGCATGACGTACAACGGCGAGTGGTCGAACGTCAAGAGCAATACGCTTCAATAATCCGACGGATACACGGAATCAGATCGGTGCGGTCCCAAACGGGGCCGCACCGGTTTCGTTTGTTTTCGCGTTGACAAGGGGCGGGGAAACGGGATATAATACAGACAATACGGACGGGAAACCGCCAAAACCGGGAGAATAGACAGTGAAAAGCATTTGGAAACGGCTGACTTGTTTTGTGATCATGATCGCGCTGCTCGGCGCGTTTGCATGCGCGGATCATCCCGCGCAGCGTTCGGAAACGCAGGAACCCGACGTTTCTGCAACGCAGGAACCGACCCCGGAGGAGACGCCCATTGAGGAGATCGTAGCGGCGGCGGAACCGACGCCGGAGCCTACGCCCGTGCTGACGCCGGAGCCAACGCCCACGCCGGAGCCAACGCCCGAACCGACGGCGACGCCCGAACCGACGCCGATGATCGTGACGATCGGCGCGGTCGGCGATATCATGATCCCGAGCATGATCGTCGCGGACGTGAAGGAAACGGACGGCACGTACGATTTTTCGCAGCTCTTTCTGCCGATGCGGGAGCTGTTCGAATCGGTCGATCTGATGTGCGGGAACCTCGAGGCCCCGGTCGCCGGTCCGGAGAAAGGCTATTCTGCCGGCAAGAACGAAAGCTCGGGGCTGTATTTGTTCAACGCGCCGGATTCGGTTCTGGACACGCTGAAGGAGTACGGCGTCGATATGCTGACGACGGCAAACAACCACTGTTTTGACAAGGGGATCCAGGGTCTGCGCCGCACGGTCGAGGTCGTTCGCGCCGCGGGATTCTATCAGACCGGCACCTACCTCAGCGAGGAGGACCGCCTGACACCGTGCATTGTGGAGGTCAACGGCATCCGGATCGGCGTTGTTGCGATGACGCGGCTGATCAACAATTTCGACGTTTCGCGCGAGGAGGCGTACGCCGCGTTCGGATACATGCTGAGTCACGACAGTACGCTTTCGCAGGAGTGCAGGGACAGCATCGCCCGCGTACGCGAAGCGGGGGCGGACTACGTGATCCTGTTTGCGCATTGGGATCATGAAAACGATAACCCGACAGGGAAGGACACCAAATCGATCGCGCGGCAGGCGATCGAGGCGGGCGCCGACTGCATCATCGGTTCGCATCCGCACCGCATCAAGGGCGCGGAGTACATCACGGTCGAACGGAAGGACGGACCGTATACGGGGCTGGTGCTGTATTCGCTCGGCAATTTCACCGCCAACGCCAATTTCAAAATGATGGTGGGACTGTTTGCAAGGATCACGCTGCAGAAGGACCCCGAAACGGGCAAGGTTACCATGACAGACGCAGGGATTCTTCCGACGTTTACGATCAGACGCGCAGAGAAGACGAAACGCTTTGCGGTCGTTCCCACCTATGCAGACGCGTCCCTGATCACGGGGCTCGGTACGCCGCTCACCAAGGGTGAGATCGATTCGATCGCGAAAGCGAGAGAGTTTGCGTTCCAGCGTCTCGGCACGGTCGACGGGCTGCGGGTTCTGGACGACCCGGAGCGCTGACCGGCAAGGATCGAAAAACAACGCCCGCGGCATATCGCCGCGGGCGGTTTATGCGTTCAGAACAGGTCTGAAAGTTCCGAAAGGGATCGGATCGTGCGGTCTGCAGGATCGTCCGGGGGACGGTACGCGGCGAACGGACCGGAGAGGATCCGTACGGTCTGCATGCCGAGCGCCTTTGCGGGGAGGATGTCGTTGTCGATGCGGTCGCCGACCATCACGGCGTTTTCGGGTTCACACCCGGCTTCCCGCAGCGCCCAACGAAAGATCGCGGGATCGGGCTTTTCGACGCCGAGCTCCGCGGACGCGGCGATCACGTCGAAGTGCTGCAAAAGATCCCACTGCGCAAGTCTCTGCGCTGTTCCCGGCTGCTGATTGGCGATCACGCCGAGCCGGTATCCGCGCGCGCGCAGTGTATTGAGCACGGCGGCGCATCCGTCGTACGGACGCTCGTCCTCGCTGTGCCACGGCGTTTTCGACAGATGAAAGCAGGCGAGCGCTTCCCTGTATCCGTCAAGCCCCTGCGCGAAAAACCGCTGCATCGCAGCGTCAAATTCCGCGGCGGATACGTCCGAACCGGACACGGTCTCCCGGACGCGGCGCGCATAGACCGCGGTCTCGTCGATCAGGGTGGAGCCGAGGTCAAAGAACAGCCATTCGGTTTTCGATGCTTTCAAAACAGACACGGTCGTTTACGATCAGATCGCTTCGATCGCGGCGGTCAGCGCAAGGATGCTGCTTTCGAGCGGCAGATCCTTTTCAAGCGGAAGATGCACGAACGCGACGCGTACGGGCGTATCGGAAAAGCGGTCGAGCAGCGTATAGAGAAGATCGTTGCAGACGTACGTCCCGGCGGTGTACGAGAGCCTTGCGGAAACGCCTGCGCTTGCGATCGCCTCGGTCATTTTCCGAACCGGGAGCGTGGAAAAGTACGCGGCGGGACCGTTCGCATTGATCGGCTCGCCTTCCGGCCGGTATCCTGCGTTGTCGGCAATCGATGCGTCGCGCACGTTGACGCCGACAAACTCCGGAGTCACGGCGGTGCGCCCTGCGGCAAGCCCCACGCAAAGCACGGCGTCCGCGCGGCATTCGTCCGCAGCCTTCGACGCAAGCGCGGCGGCGCGGCCGAACTCCACGGGCAGCAGGAGCTTAACAAGCGTCCATGCGCCGATCCGCTTCGGCAGTGCGCGCACCGCCTCCCACGAGGGGTTTCTGTTCTCGCCGCCGAAGGGCATGAAGCCGGTGATGAGCAGGGTTTTCGGTTCCATTTCCGTATCCGCCTTTTCGCTGTGTTTGCTTGTATTCTATCATGCCCGCTGCGTTCCGTCAAAGAATTTATTATATTTTTTCGGAAGGGGCGGGACCCGTATACAAAAGCGGAATCGTATGTTAAAATGTGGTCGAATAGGGGTGAAGATCGCCCCGAAAAAGAAAAAACGGAGGATTTGCATTCTTATGACCGCACAGGAAATTATGACGATGATCCGTGAGCAGGATATCAAGATGGTCGACTTCAAGATCGTCGACATCGACGGACAGTTCCGCCATGTCACCATTCCCGCAGCCAACTTCACGGAGGAGACGCTCAGCAACGGCATCGGCTTCGACGCGTCGAACTACGGCTACGCCGTCGTCGAAAAGAGCGACATGGTCTATATCCCCGATCTGGACACCGCCATGATCGATCCCTTCTGCACCGTGAAAACGCTCACGATGATCGGCAACGCCATGATCATCGACTATCCGCAGAACCGTCCTTTGGCGCAGTATCCCAGAAACATCGTCCACGCGGCCGTGCAGTACATGAAGGACACCGGCATCGCGGACGAGATGAAGATCCTGCCGGAGTTTGAATTCTACCTCTTTGATCAGGTCGGCTGGAAGGTCGATCACAACGCGATCGCGGCGTTTTTGGATGCGGATCAGGCGTACTGGAACAGCGAGACCGAGGGACACGGCTGCGTCGTTCCGTTCCAGAAGCACTATCACGTCGCAAAGCCGCTCGACCGGACCTATGAGTGCCGCAGCGAGATGTGCATGGAGATCGAGAAGGCGGGCATCCCCGTGAAGTATCATCACCCCGAGGTCGGCGGCGCAGGTCAGTTCGAGATCGAACCGCTGCTCGGCGAGATGACCAAGATGGCGGACGGCAGCATGATGATCAAGTACATCATCCGTAACGTCGCAGAAAAGTTCGGTCTTTCCGCCACGCTGATGCCGAAGCCCGTGTACGGCGAGGCAGGCAGCGGCATGCACGTTCACATGGTGCTCTATAAGAACGGCGAGCCGGTCTTCTCTGACGACAATGGTTATTCGCATCTTTCCAAGGAAGCGCACTGGTTCATGGGCGGACTTTTGAAGCATATTGCGTCGCTCTGCGCGATCACGAACCCGTCGACGAACTCCTTCAAGCGCCTCGTTCCGGGCTTTGAAGCGCCGGTCACCGTAGGCTATGCGACCAGTAACCGCAGCGCGGTCATCCGCATCCCGGCATACGCCAAGACGCCGAAGCTCCGCCGTTTCGAGCTCAGAAACCCGGACGGCACCTGCAACCCGTACTTCTGCTACGCGGCGATTCTGATGGCAGGTCTCGATGGCATCAAGAATCAGATCGACCCGCACGCGAACGGCTGGGGTCCGTACGATATGAACCTCTTTGAGCTGCCGCCGGAGGAGAAGGCGAAGCTGCATCATCTGCCGACGTCGCTCGAGCAGGCGCTCGACGCTCTGGAAGCCGATCACGACTACCTCACCGCAGGCGGCGTGTTCCCGGAGGGACTGCTGACGAACTACATCAAGCGGAAGCGCATCGAGTGCCTCGAGCTTTCCAAGATCCCGCATCCGGCAGAGTTCGAGAAGTACTACAATATGTAATCTGAGCCCCGGAGGCAGAGGGGCGGTTCACACATGGAGAAGAAGATCCAAGGCAAAAGAAGGTCGGTAGGACCGGCGCGCGCACGGCGGAGAAAAACCGCCATTGCGGTCATTTGCCTGCTTTCGATCGTGGCGTTTTTCGCGATCTTCGCGATCCCGATGGGATTGAGCAACGCGATCAATACGCTGATGAAAACGGCGTTCGATCTCTTGATCAACACGGTGTTCTACATCATGGCGCTTGCCGTTATCGCCGGCGCGCTGTCCGAGCTGATGACGGTGTTCGGCGTGGTCGATCTGATCAACCGCGTGCTGTCTCCGCTGATGCGCCCGCTGTTCGGCATGCCCGGCGCTTCCGCGCTCGGCATTGTCACAACGTATTTAAGCGACAATCCCGCGGTCCTGACGCTTGCGAATGACGCGAAATTCCGCCGATTTTTCAAGGCGTATCAGGTCCCGGCGCTGACCAACCTCGGCACGTCGTTCGGCATGGGTCTCATCGTGACGAGCTTCATGCTCGCGTTCTCCAACACGAGCATGGCGGGCGGCGGAACGCTCGGTTCCGGCGTGATCTGGGCGGCGCTTTGCGGCAACTTCGGCACGATCGTCGGCGCGATCGTTTCCACCCGTCTGATGCTGTTCTTCACGAAGCGGTTTTTCGGCAAGGACCGGCCTGCGGACGTGGAGCCTGAGATCGAAAAGGACAAGCTGGCAGAGACGCCGAAGGGCTTTCTGCATGTGCTGAACGCGCTGATGGACGGCGGCAAGAAGGGCGTTGAGCTCGGACTGGCGATCATCCCGGGCGTGCTGATCATCTGCTCCGTCGTCATGATGCTGACCAAGGGCGCGCCTGCCGGCGGCTATACCGGCGGCGCGTACGAAGGGATCGGCGCGATCCCGTGGCTTGCGGAAAAGATCAATTTCCTCTTAAAGCCGCTGTTCGGCTTTGCAAGCACCGAAGCGCTCGGCGTTCCGGTCACCGCGCTCGGCAGCGCGGGCGCGGCGCTCCCGATGATCGAAGCGATCGTAAAGGACAGCGCGGCAAGCGGCGTCGCGTCGAGAGCGATCCTGAACGACATCGCCGTGTTCACCGCGATCTGCATGTGCTGGAGCGGATATCTCTCCACGCACGTTTCCATGATGGACGCGCTGAAGTGCAACCGCTTCACCGGCAAGGCGATCCTGAGCCACACGGTCGGCGGCTTGTGCGCCGGCATCGCAGCGCACTGGCTGTTTACGCTGGTCGCGTTGATCTTCAAACTGTAATATCCAAAAACCAAAACAGCGGTCCGGTTTTCGGACCGCTGTTTGCTTGTATTATTTATACGACGGAGGGCTCGGTGAACAGATTGCCCTCGGCAAAGCGGGAGAGCCTGAGCCGCGAGGCGTCGATGGTGGGCGTAAGACCGAGGATCATCTCGGACATGACGGTTCCGGTGACGGGACCGAACATGAAGCCGTGTCCGCTGAAGCCGACCGCCATGTAGAAGCCTTCGACCTCCTCCGACTTGTCGTAGATCGGCTGACGGTCCGGGGACATGTTGTAAAGCCCCGCCCACTGGCGGATCACGCGAAGCTTTCCGATCGCCGGCAGCACGTTGTCGATCGTCTTCGCCATCTCCTCGAGGAAGTGCCACGAGGAGGTGCGCCGGAGGTCTCTCGGTTCGCCGGAGTCGCTGCGTCCCATGATGAACGAGCCGTGCGGCGTCTGCTGGACGTACAGGTTCAGATTGAACGCCATGACCATCGGATCCTGCATATGCTCGACGGGCTCGGTGACGAGGATCTGGTGGCGCTCCGAATAGAGCGGCAGGTCCAGTCCGACCATCTTCGCGATGCCCTGCGACCAGGCGTTCGCGGCGTTTACGACGATCGGCGTCTCGATATAGCCCTTGTTGGTCTCCACGCCGACGATCCTGCCCTTTTCGACCTTGATGCCGGTGACCTCGGTGAAGGTGTTGAACTCGACGCCGAGCCGTTTTGCGGCTTTGTAGAAGGCGTCGGTGGTCTTGTGCGGGTTCAGAAAGCCGTCCTTCGGGCAGTATGCCGCGCCCGAAAGGATGTCGGTGTTGAGGTGCGGGACCAGCTCCTTGGCTTCTTCGAGGCTCATCATGCGCGACGGGATGCCGCAGGCGTGCTGGACCTCGACGTTCTTCCGGAACTGCGTGAGCTCCTTTTCGGTGTCGGCGATCATCAGATAGCCGCTCTGACGCAGCTCGATGTCGCCGTCGTATTCGAGGATCTCGTTCGCGTGCTCATAGAACTCCGTGGAGAACTTGGACATGCGGCAGTTCATTTCCGTGCCCCACTGCATGCGGAAGCCTGCGCCGCACGCGCCGGTGGAGCCGGAGCAGATAAAGCCCTTTTCCAGAACGACGATGTTCTTCGCGCCGCGGACGGCAAGGTTGTAGGCGATGGAGCAGCCGGACATGCCGGCGCCGATGATGACGATATCCGCTTTAGTCTTCATGTCTTTCCGCCTCCTCTGCGATAAGATGCAGCTTGACGCCGACCACCGGGGGACGAATGTTGTGGAACCTGAGGTCCGCCATGTTCTGTCCCGTGGCGTTGGCGATCTCACGGAGCACGAGCTGTCCGCAGGTCTTGCCCTGACACGGCCCCATGCCGATGCGCGTGATGCGCTTGATCTCGTCGTAGGTCACATAGCCCTGCGCGATGAGGTCTCTGATCTGCTTCAGCGTAACGTCGGAGCAGCGGCAAATGATGGTATTCTCGTCCATACGTTTACGCCTCCCTTCTGAAGTTTCTGAAGTCGTAGAGGTACGCGCGGTCCACCTCCAGCGTGACGACCGGTGTGCGGTCGAAGGAGGCGGGATTCATGACCCGGACGACCTTCGCCTTGCAGACGGGCTGTCCTGCGCGGTCCAGTCCCGTGACGGTCTCGCCCGGCTCGGGCAGCGGCAGGAATTCATAGGGGATACGGAATTCCACGGTTTCGGTCGATTTGGAGCCGTCGACGATCATGATCGCCAGTCCGGGACATCTCGAAACGCAAAGCCCGCAGCCGCCGCAGAGGGCTTCATCCCGCTGCGGGATATTGTTGATGTCGTCGCCGATCCTGATCGCGCCGACGGGACACGCGGTCTGGCAGGGGTTGCAGGGGATCTTCTGATAGCACTCCACCACTGCGACGGGTCCTTTGTTGATCCGTTCGACGGAGGGGAACTTTTCCATGACCATTTCACGGGAGGCCACACCTGTTTTCTCAAACATATTCTATCCTCCTTACAGTCGGCTGATCGCCATTCCGGCGCGGATCCGGTCTCCGACGGGACCGGAGCGCAGATCTTCAAGCTGCTTCAAATACGTCTCTTTGCGCTGCTCGAAATCCGCCGGCACATAACCGAGCTTTGCGGCGGCGCATAGACCCGCAAGATAGCCCTCCGCCATGGCGGAGCTCGCCTCCTCGATGCCGGAGGCGTCGCCCGCGACAAAGACGCCGGGGATGCAGGTCTCGCAGGATTCGGTCCGCATGGGAACGTAGCCGCTCAGCTGCGCAACGTATTTCATCTCCACGCCGCGCATGGCAAGAAGCTCGTTCAAGGGGCTCAGACCGACCGAGATGCACATCACGTCGACGTCGTACCGTTTTTCGGTGCCGGGGATGGGGCGGAATCTGTCGTCCACTTCGCATACGATCGCGGCTTCGAGACAGTCGGTGCCGATCGCTTCCTTGACCGTGTGGGAGGTGAGGATCGGCACGCCCATTCTGGCAAGCTTGGACGCGTGGACCAGATACGCGCCGATGCGCGGCGCCGCGTCGAGGACTGCAACGACCTCGATGCCCGCCTGCATGAGCTGATAGCTCACGATCACGCCAATGTTGCCTGCGCCGACCATCAGAACGCGGTTGCCGGGACGGACCCCGTATACGTTCATCAGCGTCTGCACGGCGCCTGCGCCGTAGATGCCGGGCAGGTCGTTGTTCGGGAAGGCGAGGGACTTTTCATATGCGCCGGTCGCGCAGATGACGGACTTTGCCTTGATCTTAAAGTATTCCTTTTCCGCTTTCAGCACGGTGACCACGTTGTCCTCGTAGAACCCGACGGCGGTGGCGTTGAGCATGATCTCGATCCGGTCGCCGAATTCCTCGATCTTTTTGAGAAGGATGCCGGCGATGTCCACGCCGCGGTGGGACGCGTACTGGCTCTCCGAACCGAAGAACATGTGGGTCTGCTTGATCAGCTGTCCGCCGGGGCGGAAGCTGCGCTCCAGAACGAGCACCTTCGCGCCGGACGACGCTGCAGAGATGGCGGCGCACAGTCCCGCAGGACCGGAACCGATAATAAGCAGTTCGACTTCTCTCATTCGATTTTCCCCTTTCCTTCCTGCGTCTCGACCCGCATGCCTTCTTTGAGAAGCGTGATGCAGGTACGGACGTTGGGCTCTCCGTCCACGACCATCTGACAGGAAGCACAGTTTCCGATCGCACAGTAGAATCCGCGCGGACGATGCAGCTCGGGGCTTTTCGCAAGCACCTTGACGCCTGCAGCGTGGAGCGCGGCCGCGATCGTTTCTCCCTCATACCCCTTCATCGGCTGACCGTTGAAGGTGAAATTGAGTTCCTTACCGCGTTCAAAGGTAAGGATCGGATGTTCGGTAATCCTCATTTCCGCTTGTCCTTTCATGAAATTCCGAATGGTTCTCATATAGCAGGAAGAAAGCCGGGCAATGCGTGGCTTTCTTCCAAACTGTTTCTTTATTTCTCTGACATATAGGGATACGCGATCGCGTCGGAGGGATTGAAGGTCTCCTTCACGCAATGCGGGCTCATCCAGCGGATCATGTTGAGCGCGGTGCCCGCCTTGTCGTTCGTGCCGGACGCGCGCGCGCCGCCGAACGGCTGCTGGCCTACGACTGCGCCGGTGCACTTGTCGTTGATGTAGAAGTTGCCGGCGGAATGCAGCAGCGCCTTTTCCATCATGACGATCGCTTCGCGGTCCTGCGCGAAGATCGCGCCGGTCAGCGCATACGGGGAAGCCTCGTCGCAGACCTTCAGCGTTTCCTCGAGCTTGTCGTCCGGATAGACGTACACGGAGACGATCGGCCCGAAGATCTCGTTGACCATGGATTCATAATCCGGCTTCTTGCAGACGATGACGGTCGGCTCGACGAACCAGCCCTTCGTGTCGTCGCAGTTGCCGCCGATGACGATCTCGCAGTCGGGGCTCTGCTTTGCGCGGTCCAGATAGCCCTTGCAGCGATCGAACGACGCCTTGTCGATGACTGCGGCGAGGAATGTGTCGAAGTCCTGCACGTCGCCCATCGTGGCTTCCTTCATCATCTCTTTCATGGTCGAGAGGACCTCCGGCCAGATGCTTTCGGGAACGAACGCGCGGGAGCATGCCGAGCACTTCTGTCCCTGGAACTCGAAGGAGCCGCGGATCAGCGCCGCCGCGAGCGGGCGGACCTTCGCGCTCTTATGCGCAAAGATGAAGTCCTTGCCGCCGGTCTCGCCGACGATGCGCGGATAGTTGCGGTAGGAGGCGATGTTCTCGCCGATCTGCTTCCAAACGCTCTGGAAGACCTCGGTGGAACCGGTGAAGTGGAAGCCCGCAAGCTCCGTCCTCGAGATAACGTACTTTGCTACGTCGCTGCCGTTCGAGGGCACGAAATTGATGACGCCCGCCGGAAGTCCGCAGTCCATCAGAAGCTTCATGTAATAGTAGTTCGACAGCACCGCGGTGCGGGACGGCTTCCAGACCGCGACGTTGCCGACGATCGCCGGCGCGGTGGGCAGGTTCCCGCCGATGGAGGTGAAGTTAAAGGGCGTGATGGCGCAGATGAATCCGTCCAGGGCGCGATAGTCCTGACGGTCCCAGATGCCGGGGATGGAGGCGGGCTGATCCTTGAAGATCTCCTGCGCGGACCAGACGCCGAAGCGCAGAAAGTCCGCAAGCTCCGCAATGTCGATCTCAGCCTGGAACACGGTCTTGGACTGACCGAGCATCGTCGAGGCGTTCAGGACCTTGCGGTACGGTCCCGTGATCATGTCGGCTGCCTTCAGGAAGATCGCGGAACGGTGTTCCCACGGCATTTCTTCCCATGCCTTCTTGGCTGCCAGCGCGGCGTCGACCGCCATGGTCAGTTCCTTTTCGCCGGCGATCGAGCACTCGGCGATCACATGACCGTGATCATGCGGCATCGTGACCTTGAACGTCTTCTCCGTGAAGATCTCTTTTCCGCCGATGATCAGCGGGATCTTCACGACCTCGGCGGACTGGCGGGCAAGCTCCGCTTTCAGCTCCGCACGCTCTTTGGACCCCGGCAGATAGCCGCGGAACGCATCATTGTCCGGTCGTTTGATGGTGAAATAAGCGTTTGACATAGATCCTCCTTGTAAGTTCTTGCACAAAATCATTATCCCTGTTTTCCCCCGGCAAAACCCGAAAAAACAGCGATAATACACCACGTTTAATGTACCATATCCGCCCTCCGATGTCAACGAAAAGTCGCTCGTTTCACGCCTCTGTTCCGCGCTTTTTTATCCCCGAAAGCGCCTGCGGAAAAGCGGAGGTTCGTCCGCTGCAATCACGCTGGCAGCAGACCAAAAAACGGGTCGATTTTTGCCTGTCAAGCACCTCTTGACAAAAGCAAGCAAGCGATGCTTGCGCATACCGTGCGCGCATGCTATCATAAACGCGAAAGAGAGGGATGAGCATGACGATCGGAGAACGGCTGCAGCAGCACAGAAAGGATTTGGGGTTATCGCAGGAGGAGCTCGGACAGCGCCTTATGGTAAGCCGTCAGACCGTGAGCCTTTGGGAAACGGACCAGACGCTGCCGACGATCGACAATCTTTTGCGGCTCAAGGAGTTGTTCGGCATTTCGGTGGACGAGCTTCTTGAAGGGAAGAAAGAGGAACAGGAAGAACAGGAAAAACCGCTGGAATCCTATTGTATGACCTTTTCGGCGGAGGAACTGAAGAAAAGGCATAAGGCGTTTTTGTGGCGCGCTGCAAGACCGGCTCTGTTTCCTTTGCTTGCAATCATAGTGATTATTCTGATGACGAGATCCGGTAATGCGGCAAATGATCTGTTGAGGGTTGCGCTGATCGGCTTTTTTGCATGCATGATCCTGTATGCAGTGATATCCTTCGTTCGCACATGGAAATTCTGCAAAAGTGAAACCGAAAGGATCATCCCAAACACATATTATTACGACGTTTTTTCCGATTATTTCGTTGCGAGGATCGAGAGGAACGGGGAAACAGTTGTGAATGATAAAGTTCTGTTCTCGGAAGTCAAAGAGATTCGGCGCATCGGAGAACAGACCGCAGTGCAAGTCGGTACCGGCGCTTGGTTGTTCAGAACAAGCGAATTGAAGAACAATTCCGCGATCATACATCTTCAGAATGAGATCGTTCTGCGTACGCAGTTTACAAAAGCCACCGGGATTTGGAGATTCCTGTCCATCCTGTTTTGTATTCTGCCAATTCTCATCATGCCTTTTGTGGCGAAAGCAATAACCTGGAATCCGCAGCAGATTGCTTCGGGCACACAGACCGCGTTATCGCCGTCTGAAGCATTTCAGCATTCGTGGAGAGCGTTTCTCTTTTTGCCGATCCCCCTTGCATCGATTGCACTTGGGTTTATCCTGAAGAAAAAGCACTTTTTCTATAAAAAGAATATCGTTATCGGTATTGTAATTGTAGGTATTCTGTGTGTTTACGGATGTTTCTATCTGATTTTTTCGAAGGTATTCGGATAAACACGATAAAGTCCGATCCATGAAACAACAGCGGTCCGAAATAACGGACCGCTGTTTTGCTATGATGCAGTCGGTTCGGGGGATTCCGTTTTCTTTGAGGAGAAGGCGGCGAAGCGTCAGCAAAGCTGACAGCGATCCTGACAAGGGGAGCTCGAGAATCACGCCAACGTCGACCTCCCTCTGACGAGGGAGATGCCAAGCGCAGTGAGGCGGAGGGAGAGATGATCTGCCTTACGGCATGAATTGTCCTGCGGACATGAATTGACGGCGGAGCCGTCATGAATTGTGCTTCGCACATGAATTGGCTGCGCCGTGAATTGTTCCAAAGGAACACGAATTGCGCCGAAGGCGCATGAATTGCCCTGACGGGCATTAAAAATCGATCACGCCGGTGAGGGAGAGGATGGTTTTCAAAAAGAGCAGACCGAGCACGAAGAACATGACGAGACGGATCTTCTTGCTGCCGCCCTTGATCGCGTAGCGCGCGCCGAGCCAGTTGCCGAGCATCGAGCAGCAGATGGCGGGGACGCCGACGGAAAACAGCACGCTGCCGTTGATGAGATAGACGACGAGCGAAGCGATGTTGGACGCCAGGTTTGCAACGCGCGCGCAGCCCGCGGCGTTTAATAGTCCGATGCCGAGCACGAGCGAGAACGCGATCGTTAAAAATGTGCCGGTGCCGGGACCGATCAGTCCGTCGTAGACGCCGAGGACCAGACCGATGAGCGCGGACCAGAGGATCGTTTTGCCGCGGGAAAGCCGGGTTTCGCGCTCGTCCGTCCTGTTCCGCGCAAGCACGAGGATCAGCGCTGCGACCGGCAGCGCGGCAAGGATGACGATCTCAAGGACGTTGTCCGGCAGGTGCACGGCAAGCGACGAGCCGCCCGTCGCGCCAAGAAGACAGCCGATCGCCGCCGGGATCGCGCAGTCCCATACGATCTTGCCGCTTTTTGCGTACTTGAATACCGAGGTCGCCGTGCCGCAGCCGTTTGCAAGCTTGTTCGTGCCGGCGGCAAGCTTCACGGGAATGCCGGCGATCAGGTACGCCGGCAGGGAAATGACCCCGCCGCCGCCCGCGACCGAATCCACAAAGCCCGCCAAAAATACGAGCGGGCAGACGATGAGATAGGTCCAGACGGTTGGGGTAAAGGTCGGCACGGCGCGGCTCCTTTCGGTGTGATACCGGCATTATAGCACACAAAAAATACAAAAAACAATCGTTTTCGGAACAAACCGGAAAATACCTCTCGATTCCGGCGGCGGGATATGGTATAATACGATCAAACGAGGAAAGGACGGAGGATCCGATGCAGAAGCAGTACGTTGCGATCGATCTGAAATCGTTTTACGCCTCCGTCGAATGCACGGAGCGCGGGCTCGATCCGCTCGACGCAAACCTTGTCGTCGCGGACGAGAGCCGCACGGACAAGACGATCTGTCTTGCCGTGTCGCCTGCTTTGAAGGCGCATAAGATCGCGGGCCGCGCAAGGCTGTTTGAGGTGCGTCAACGCGTCGAGGAGGTCAACCGCGAGCGGCTTCTGCATGCGCCGGGACACCGGTTCACGGGAAAATCGGTGCTTGCTTCCGAGCTGAACAGCGATCCGTCCCTGGAGCTCGATTTCATTGCCGCGACGCCGCGCATGCATTACTATATGGACTATTCGCGCAGCATCGTGGAGATCTATCTCCGGCACGTTTCGCCGGAGGATCTGCTCGTCTATTCGGTCGACGAGGTGTTCATCGACGTCACGCCGTACCTTGCACGGTACAGGACGACGGCGCACGATTTTGCGATGACGCTGATCCGCGAGGTCCTCGAGGAGACGCGCATCACGGCGACGGCGGGCATCGGCACGAACATGTATCTTGCGAAGATCGCCATGGACATCGTAGCGAAAAAGATGCCCGCGGACAAGGACGGCGTGCGCATCGCCGCGCTCGACGAACAAAGCTACAGAGAGGCGCTGTGGTGCCATCAGCCGCTCACGGATTTCTGGCGGATCGGCAAGGGCATTGCAAAGAAGCTCGAAGCGTACGGCATGCACACGATGGGCGACGTCGCGCGCTGCTCCGTCGGCAAGCCGACCGATTATAAAAACGAGGACCTTCTCTATCGTCTGTTCGGGATCAACGCGGAGCTTCTGATCGATCACGCGTGGGGCTGGGAGCCCACCGAGATCAGGGACTGCAAAGACTATACGCCCGAGAGCAGGAGCCTCAGTCAGGGGCAGGTCCTCTCGCGTCCCTACACGGCTGCGGAAGGCCGGATCGTGGTGCAGGAGATGGCAGACCAGCTGTCGATGGATCTGGTCCGGAAAGGGCTGTATACGGATCAGGTGGGGCTTGCCATCGGGTACGACGTCGAAAACCTGACCGACGCGGCGCGCGCGCGGATGTTCGAGGGCGAGATCGTTTCGGACTGGTACGGCAGAAAGGTCCCGAAGCCCGTGCACGGTTCGATGAACCTCGGGCGGCACATGGCGTCGACCGAGCGCATCGTGGAGGCGGTCCGCGCGATCTTTGACCGCATTGCGGACGAAACGCTTCTGATGCGGCGGTTCAACGTGACGGTGAACAATCTGAAGACCGCAGACGAGGTCCGGGAAGCGGAAACGCAGCCGGAGCAGCTCGATCTCTTTACGGATCACGAGGCGCGGGCGCAGGCGAAGCTGGCGGAGGACGCGGCGCTCGAAAAGGAGGGGCGCCGGCAGAAGGCGCTATTGAGCATTCGCGATAAATACGGCAAAAACGCCGTGGTGCGCGGACTGAACCTGCAGGAGGGCGCGACGGCGATCGAGCGCAACGCGCAGATCGGCGGGCACAAGGCATAGGAGGACAGTATGACGGAGACGCTTACCCTGTACATCCCGAAGCCGGAGGACGGCTGGTTTTATACAAGGATGATGTCCGATCCGGAGACGATGGCGTACAACGCGCCGTGGTTCCCGCCGGACGGGTGCATCCCGGATCCGGAGAAGGAGTGGAAACGACTCTGCGCGGACTGGATCGGTGCGGAACCGGAACGGTTCTATGCGTATCTCAAAAGGGATTCCGACAGCGCGTTCGTCGGAGACGTGTGCTTCCACCGCACGCCGGAACGCGGTTGGTGGGACATGGGCGTTGTGATCTTCGCGCCGGAGCGCGGAAAGGGCTTCGGAACGCAGGGACTGCGGCTCCTTGCGGAATACGCGTTTTCGCACGGCGTGACGCGGCTGCACAACGAGTTTGAAACGACGCGGGACGCCGCGTATCGGATGCATCGCGCGGTCGGGTTCCGGGAGACGGGACGCGCGGACGGCATGATTTTTCTTGAACTGACCGGGGAGGATTTTGAAAAAGGAGCGCATATGAAACCGAGAGAATTTCTGGATATTCTGCACGTTGCGGAGCGGCTGAAGGACACGATGCGGCACTGCACGACGTCGCAGGGGCGGCGCGAGAGCGTCGCCGAGCACAGCTACAGGATCGCGCTGATGGCAATGCTGCTGAAAGACGTGTTCCCGGACGCAGACATGGACAGGGTCACGCGGATGTGTCTCATACACGACCTCGGCGAATGCTTCACCGGCGACATTCCGACGTTTCTGAAGACCGATGCGGACGCGGAGACGGAGGACAGGCTTCTGGACCGCTGGGTAGAATCGCTGCCTGCGCCGGTCTCACAGGAGCTTTCGGCGCTGTACGCCGAGATGAACGCACAGGAAACAATGGAGGCAAAGATCTACAAATCGCTCGACAAGCTCGAGGCGGTGATCCAGCACAACGAGTCGCCGATCGGGACCTGGGAGCCGAACGAGTACGAGCTGAACAAGACCTACGCGTTCGACACCGTGGCGTTTTCGGACTGGCTTACGGCTTTGCGTAAGGAGATCTACAACGATACGATCGAAAAGATCGCATCGGGGAAATAAAGAATCAAAGGAGAAATCATATGAAAATCATTGCAACGAACGAAGCGCCCGCGGCGATCGGACCGTATTCGCAGGGCATGATCACGGGGAATCTCGTCTACACGTCGGGGCAGATCCCGGTGGACCCGAAGACCGGCATGATCGCGGGGGATACGATCGAAACGCAGGCGGAGCAGTCGCTTAAAAACGTCAAAGCGGTGCTGGAGGCGGGCGGCGCGACGATGGACAGCATCGTGAAAACGACCTGCTTCATCGCGGACATGGCGGATTTTGCGGCGTTCAACAAGGTCTATGCAGACTACATCAAGGGCGCGCCGGCACGCTCCTGCGTGGCGGTCAGGACGCTGCCGAAGAACGTGCTGGTGGAGATCGAAGCGATCGCCGAGATCGTCCGGTAACGGAAAGGGACGCGCATGAACGACGCAAGGGAACGGTACGGCGACATCATAGACCGGGAACATCCGACCTCGCCGAAGCATCCCCGGATGCTCCGGAAGAATCGCGCCGCCCAGTTTGCGCCGTTCGCCGCGCTGACCGGCTACGATGATCTGATCCATGAGGCGGCGCGGTATACCGAGCGGCGGATCGTGCTCGACGAGAACAAGAAGGAGGAGCTGAACCGCAAGCTCCATGCGCTTCTCGGGACGGATCCGCCCGGGGAAGCGGTCTTTACCTGCTTCGTACAGGACCCGAAAAAGAGCGGCGGCACGTATGAAGAAGTGACCGGGCGGATCACGTGCGCCGACTTCCTATACGGGTATATCACCCTCGATTCGGGACGCGTGCTGGATATCGGCGACGTCGTCGAAATCGAAAGCGACGCGTTTTTGCCCGAGCGATTCTGAACCGAAAACGGCGCTTGTGCGCATGTGTGAAGACGGTTTTAACTTTCCGTTAACAGACCCCCGAACCGGTTGACCGGACCCCGCTTTCGGAGTACAATATGGTTGAAAACAAGAGCGGGGGGACGATACCATGGAAGAAAAGAAAACGACGCCGATCCTCACGGACGATACCGTGATCGAGGATAAGGAAGTTCCGTTTGAAGATCTGATCTCCGAATTACGTTATTGATCTGAATGGGAAAGGCGCCTGTTTCGGCGCCTTTTTTCGTGCCCCGAAACACCCAGAAACGAACGCAGAGGAGCGTAAAACATGCCGTTTGAGATCATCCGGGACGATATCACGCGCGTAAAGGCGGACGCGATCGTCAATACCGCAAACCCGTTTCCGACCGTCGGCGCGGGGACCGACAGCGCGATCCACCGCGCCGCGGGTCCGGCGCTTCTTGCCGCGCGCGAGAAGATCGGGGAGATCGCGGTCGGGACCGCGGTCGAAACGCCTGCGTTCGGGCTTCCCGCAAAATATGTGCTGCACACCGTTTCGCCCGCATGGACGGACGGCGCGCACGGCGAGGAGGCGCTCCTGAAACAATCGTACGACAGCGCGCTTGCGCTTGCGGACCGGCTCAAGTGCCGTTCGGTCGCATTTCCGCTTCTGTCCTCCGGCAGCTACGGATTTCCGAAGGACGTTGCAATGTCCGTCGCGATCCGCGCGTTCACCGGCTTTCTGCTGACGCACGATCTGCGCATCACGCTGGTCGTGTTCGGCGAGGACTCCTATACGCTTGCGCGCGGGCTGTTCGGCGACCTGAAGACCTATATCGACGACCGGTACGTCGGCGAAACGGAGAAGGCGGAGTACGGCGCATATCCGACCGCAAACGACCGCGGACGCCGGCGTCCCCCGATGCGGCCGGGCTTTGCGGCAAAGGCGGCGTTTGTCCCGGAAAGCCTCAAAGCCGAGAGCATGCAGCCGCGCGAAGATGCGTGCGGCGCGGCGGACGAGGCGGCGCCGTCAAAGCGGTTCTCATCGCTGTTCGATCATGCGGAGAGCACGTTTACGGAGCATCTTCTGGACCTTCTGAAGGAGCGCGGCGAAAAGGATTCGGACGTCTACCGGCGAGCGCAGATCAGCCGGCAGCTGTTCAACAGGATCATCAATAAAAAGGAGTATCAGCCGACCAAGAGCACGGCGATCCAGCTTGCGCTCGGACTTCGGCTGAACCTTGCGGAAACGCAGAAGCTGCTCCATAAGGCGGGATACGCGCTGACGCGCAGCAGCAAGGCGGACCTTGTCGTGCAGTATTTCATCGAGCACGGCGAATACAGCATCGTCGTCATCAATACGGCGCTGTTCGACTGCGGACTGCCGCTTCTGAAAACCGGCGGCGCTTCTTAAAATGTCAACCGGGAATTGACAAAAACCTCCTTTGCGTTTGCTATCATGGGATCAGCAAAAACAAAGGAGGTTCTTCTTATGAACGACAATCTCACGGAACTGGTCTTTATTCTGGATCGCAGCGGCTCCATGGCGGGGCTCGAAGGGGACACCATCGGCGGCTTCAACGCCATGGTCGAAAAACAGAAGCGGGAGAAAGGCGAGGCGCTCCTTTCCGCCGTTCTGTTCAGCAACGACAGCGCGGTGCTCTATGACCGCGCGGATATCAAAAAGGTCGAGCCGATGACCGAGCGGCAGTACTTCGTCGGCGGCTGCACGGCGCTTCTGGACGCGATCGGCGGCGCGGTGCATCACATCGGCAACGTGCATAAGTACGCCCGCGAGGAGGACCGCCCGGCAAAAACGGTCTTCGTGATCGTCACGGACGGTATGGAGAATGCAAGCCGGCGCTATACCTACGACGAGGTGCGGCGCATGGTCGAGCGGCAGCGTGAGAAGTACGGCTGGGAATTCCTGTTCCTCGGCGCGAACATGGACGCGATCTCGGCGGCGCGGCGGTTCGGGATCCGCGAGGACCGCGCGGCGCGTTATGCGTGCGATTCCGAGGGAACACAGTTAAACTACACGGTCCTAAGCGAAACGATCGGCTGCGTGCGCGAAGGGAAACCGATCGGCAAGAACTGGAAGAAGCGCATAGAGGACGATTACGCCGCGCGCGGAGAGCACTGAACCGGGCGCACAGCGGATTGACGGATGCGCGCCGATGGGGTATAATCATACAGAAATGCGAAGGGAGAACGCTATGAAGGATACCGGAACCGTCCGCGTGACGGGAAGCGGCATGATCCGCTTAAAGCCCGATACCGTGCGCGTTTCGATGACGCTTGAGGGCGTGGAACGCGAATACGCGGCGGCGATCAGACGGTCCGCCGACGATACGGAGCGCGTCCGGGACGCGCTGTGCGCGGCGGGCTTTGCGCGGGAGGCGCTGAAAACACACAATTTCAACGTGCAGACGGAGTACGAGGGCTATCAGACGGAGGGCGTTTACCGGCAGCGTCTGATCGGGTACCGCTTCCTGCATGCGCTTATGATCGAATTCCCGTGGGACAACGAACGGCTCGGAAAGGCGCTGACGGCGCTGATGAACACGGCGCTGACCCCGGAGCTTCGGATCACGTATACGGTGAAGGACCGCGAGGCGGCAAAGAACGCGCTCATCGGCATGGCGGTCGCCGACGCAAAAGCAAAGGCGGAGGCGCTTGCCGCGGCGGCGGGGATACGGTTAAAGGGCATCCGGCATATCAATTACGCGATCGGCGAGGACGAGTTTGCGGTGCATCCGGCTATGTTTGCCGGCGCGGCGCGCAAGGCGGCTTTGGACTGCGCGGCGCCGGAGATCGTGCCGGAGGAGATCACGGCGGAGGATACCGTCACCGTCGTGTGGGAGATCGAATGATGACCGGTCAAAACCGGAGTCAGATAATCATTGCAAGGAGGAAACAGTATGGACAAGTATCAGTGCGGCCCCTGCGGCTATATCTACGACCCGGCGGAAGGCGATCCCGACGGCGGCATCGCCCCCGGCACCCCCTTTGAAGATCTGCCCGACGATTGGTGCTGCCCGATCTGCGGCGTAGGCAAGGACATGTTTGAAAAGGTCGACTGACCGAACGAAAAGAAACGCGCCCGTGAAGAACGGGCGCGTTTTGTGTGAAGCGGATTACAGCGGCATGATGCCCCAGAGCGCCGCAAAGAGCATGCACAGGATCGAGAATCCCCAGACATAGAGGAAGCTCGCCTTGATGTGGTCCTTGATCTCGACTTCGGCAAGACCGGTGCCGAGAAGCGTTGCCGGAACCATCGGGCTGATGAACGTCGCGCAGTTGCGGCAGACGACCATCGCGACCGCAATCGGCAGCGCGTTGACGCCGAATGCCTGACCGATGCCGATCATAACGGGCAGCATACCGTAGAAGTAGCTGTCGGTGTCAAACGCCAGCGCAAGCGGCACGGACAGGACGCCGATGATGAGCGGCAGGTGCTGACCGAGGGCAGCGGGCAGGATCGACGAGATGATGTTCGCCAGGCAGCGGACGACGGACGGGATCGCATCCGGCGGGAGCTCCATGACCTTTGCGGACAGGGCTTTGCCGTCTGCACCGATGCTGGTCGTCAGCACGCCCATCAGCACCGCCGCGCCCATCAGCGTGGAGCACATCATGAGCGCCGGACCGGCGTGCAGATTGATGATCTTCTTATGCATCTTGGCGTTGA
Source organism: uncultured Clostridia bacterium (assembly GCA_947166925.1). Classification (GTDB taxonomy): domain Bacteria; phylum Bacillota; class Clostridia; order Christensenellales; family CAG-138; genus UBA3792. The sequence goes on from CAMVGD010000026.1 coordinate 27,267, forward strand.
AGCCGTAGTTGATGAACAGTGCGAGCGCGCAGCCGATCATGAACGGCACGTAGCTCGGGAACACGTCCCAGATCAGCATTGCAATGATCGCAAGCGTCAGGATGACGTTCACGATGAACAGCTTCGGACGCGCAAGCTCGTTGCCTTCCTGTTCATGCAGCGCTTCCTTGAGATCGACCTCGCCTTCTTTTTCGGCAAGCTTGCCGTGCAGACCTGCGCCGCGGCGCTTTTCAAGGAACCCGGAGAGGACCGCATGCACAAGCGCGAGCACGATGCCGAAGATCTGGATCGGCAGGATCGTTTTCCACAACGCGCCGGCTTCCATACCCATGACGGACGCAGCGCGCATGGTCGGACCCGCCCACGGCATCAGGTTCAGAACGCCCATCGCGAGGACCGCGATACGCAGAAGCGTGGTCGGACGCATGTGCATGCGCTTGTACACCGGCAGCATGGCGGGGATGACGATGCAGAACGTCGACGCGCCGCCGCCGTCGAGGTGACCGACGAGCGCGATGACCGCAGTCACGATGCAGACGCCCACGACGCTGTCGCCGACGAGCTTCATCAGTTTGCCGATGATCACGTCAAACATGCCGGCGTCGGTCATGATGCCGAAGTACAGGACAGAGAAGACGAACAGCGCTGCGGTCGGTCCGGTGCTGGAGAAGCCGGATTTGATCATCGTAGCGATGTCGGCAAAGGAATAGCGGCCCAAAAGGACCAGAATGATCGCGAGGATCGCCGGGAAGACGATGAACGCGAACGCCGGCTGCATTTTGCTTCTGAACAGCACAAGGACGATCGCGGCGATGGTCAGAAGACCGAGAATGCCGACGAAAACGTTGCCCTGCATGAACTGCCAGACAGCGGTGAAAAAGCTGCCCATAAATACCCTCCTCTGAAATGGCTGCTGCGGTAATAAACGATCCCGGAAAGAGGAGCCCTTTCCGGGATCAGGGACATGCTCAGTCGAGCGTATAGGGTTTGATCTTTCTCACGACGTCCAGGATCGTGCCGTCGCGCGCTTCGAGGATCGCGACGACCTTGTCCTCCCACTGGAGGTCGTCGGGCCGTCCGACGAGGGAGTACGCCTTTTCCTTGAGGGACTCGATCGACACGTGCGGAATGCCCGCGTTGTCGAGACACTCGATGAGATCGGGACGCAGGGGGTTGACGGCGATGCCGTAGTCGGTGACAAGAACGTCCACGCAGTCGCCCGGGGTGGTGACGGTCACGACGTGTTCGCAGACCGTTGCCATTCTGCCGCGGATCAGCGGCGTGACGATGACGCAGCACTTAGAACCCGCCGCGGTGTCCGGATGTCCGCCGGGCGCGCCGCGCAGCACGCCGTCCGAACCGGTCAGCACGTTCACGTTGAAGCCGGTGTCGATCTCCAGCGCCGCGAGCACGACGAAGTCGAGCTTGTTGACGAACGCGCCCTTGTTCGCGGGGTTCGCGTACTGGCTTGCGCTCATCTCAAAGTGGTTGGGCGTCTGGTTGATGGAGTTGACTGCGTCGAGGTCGAAGTCCTGCACGTCGATGACCTTGCCGACCTTGCCCTTCTTGAGCATTT
>CAMVGD010000027.1 GCA_947166925.1 uncultured Clostridia bacterium
CCGAGCGACGGCGAGGATGAATGGATGTGTGACGAACTCTATTATTTCCTCGATCGCGGCTCCGCATCCGGCGCGGCTGCGAAGGTCAAGATCGTAATCGACTATACCTATCCGGACGGAATCTCCGAAACGCTGGAATCAGAGGCAATGTTCGTATACAGCGGCACCTTCGTCACCTCGTCCGGGGCGTCCGTCACAGAATCGGCGACCGGACCTGTGCTGACGACGACGCTCACGATCGACAGCTCGCTTGTTGATCCGGGCGCGATCGACCTCGACAGCACATACTATTCCCTCGACCGCGTGATCGATGACGATAACTCGGAATACGTGGCGCTTCCCGAACCGACCGTGGAGCGAAGCGGGAACACCGTCCGCTATATCTTCCGCCTGACGGAAGCGCTTCCGTCTGGAAAATACAGATTTACATTTGCCTTGTATTATGATGAATGGGAGGGTAACACAATTGAAACGTTCAACATCGGATAAAAAGCAAAAGCGCAATGGCGTCGGCGCGTTCGTAGGCGCGGTGATCGCGATCATACTAATCGTTCTGCTTCTGAATCCGCAGTGGTTCCTGAGCCCGGAATCCGCCAAGGAGATGCAGGATATCACGCGCGAACACTTTCTGATCAGCGGGGACGCGAAACTGTCTCTGGTACGGCTTCTGAACGTTCTGCTGGCCGTCGCGATCGTCATTCTCTTCTATATCCTGCTGCGCTGGCTGCTCAAAGTCATCGGGGAGAAGAACAACCGCACGTCGACCATTACTTCGCTGCTGAAGGGGATCCTGAAGTATGTCGCCGTGATCGCCGCGATCATCTGGGGACTCGGCATCCTCGGCGTCAACATGCTCGCCGTGTTCGCGGGCGTCGGGATCCTCGGTCTCGCGCTTGGCTTCGGCGCGCAGAGCCTGATCGAGGACATTATCACCGGCTTCTTCATCATCTTTGAAGGGCAGTACGGAATCGGCGATATCATCGTGCTGGACGATTTCCGCGGCGTGGTCCGCAGCATCGGCGTCCGCACGACCGTCCTCGAGGACGCGGGCGGAAACCTGAAGATCGTCAACAACTCCGACATCCGCAACCTGCAGAACCGCTCGCGCAACGACTCGCTTGCGATCTGCGAGGTCGACGTCGCGTACGAAACCGATCTCAAAGCGCTCGAAAAGATGCTCCCGCCGGAGCTTGAGCGCATGTACGAAGAGAACCGTTCGCTGTATCTGTCCGCGCCGCGGTACATGGGCGTTGAGGATCTCGGAGAAAGCGGCGTCAAGCTGCGCTTCTGTGTCGCGGTCACCGAGGAAAACTTCTTCGTCGGCAAGCGCCGTCTCGCACGGGACATCCGTGTCCTGTTCAGCGAAAAGGGCGTGGAGATCCCGTTCCCGCAGGTCGTCGTGCATCAGGGCGAATGACGTCCTCCGAAACCGATAAGGAGAAAACAATGGAACAAAACAACGTCGTCATCCGCCGCGAAACGGAAGCGGACCGCCGCGCGGTCGAAAACCTCGTGCGCGAATCGTTCTGGAACGTGTATCGCCCGGGCTGTCTGGAACATTATGTGATCCACGTGCTCCGCGACGATCCCGCGTTCGTAAAAGAGCTTGACTTCGTCATGGAAAAGGACGACGAGCTCATCGGGCAGAACATGTTTATGAAAACGCACATCGACGCCGACGACGGACGGCGGATCGAGGTCCTCACCATGGGACCGATCGGCATCGCGCCCGTGTACAAGCGCAAGGGCTACGGGAAAAAGCTTCTGGACTACTCGCTCGAAAAAGCGCGGGAGATGGGCTTTTGCGCCGTGCTGTTCGAGGGCAACATCGGCTTTTACGGACACAGCGGCTTCGACTACGCGCGAAACATCGGCATCCGCTACCACGATCTCGAGGAAGGCGAGGACGATTCGTTCTTCCTCTGCAGGGAGCTGATCCCAGGCTGCCTCGATCACGTCACCGGCGTCTATCAGACCCCCGCGGGCTACTATGTGAACCCGGACGACGCGGAAGCGTTCGACGCCTCTTTCCCGAAAAAGGAGAAGCTGAAGCTGCCCGGTCAGCTGTTTGACTGAACGAAAAAGGACCTCCGGCGAGGTCCTTTGTTTTTGGACGGATTCAGAAATGCCTTCCCATTCGTTCTATTCCTGCAAACGGTCTCTCCGAAGCAGCCGGTCAATGACGATCCTTGTTTGGATCGTATGCTCGGCGAACTTTTGAAACCCGACCTTCTGCAGCAAACGGCTGCTTGGTTCATTATCCGAAAAATGCCCGCAATGAATGTAATCCGCTCCCTGCTTTTGAAACAACTGCGGGATGGTTGCGTTCAGGGTTTCTTCCATGTACCCCTGCCTTTGATACGGCGGAAACACGGCAAACGCCAGCGTCCGCCCCTTTCCCGACAACCCTTCCGCAATGCCTGCGGGCAGTTCCGGATCCACTTCCAGCAGAAAACCGATCATATCGTCCGTGCGTTGATCGACGATGGAATACGCCCCCGGCAATGCGCAAAAATGCCGGAAGATCTTCGACGCGGTTGCCGCATCCATGTCTTCCGGAAGCCCGTATGCCGTGCGCAGCGACCGGTCGGCTGTTCCGTTGATAAACGCGGTTTCATCCGAATCTTTCATCGGTCTGATCAACAGTCTTTCGGTTGTCATGTTCCTTCTCCGTCAGCATTCTTCTTTTCATATTACCATGGGTCCGGTCCGGATGCAACGAAAAAGCACAGCCGTTTTCGAAAACGACCGTGCTTTGATCATCTTGAAAGACCGCATAAAGGTCCTTCTTCTGTGTTTCCTTATTTCCGCTTTGCGGCAAGCGCCTTGAGGCGCTCGATCTCGCGCAGGTTCTCGTCGACGCTCTCGCCGTCGGTCACGTTGTACTCGGTTTTCAGGCATTCGATGATGCGCCTGCGGTCCTCGATCGCGCCCTCGTAGTCGCCGATGAGCTCGTGCACCTGCGCTCTTGCGAACAGCCCGTCGGTATAGCGCGGGGCGGTCTGCATGGTAAAGCTCTTTTCAAATGCGTCCAGCGCTTCTTCGTACATGCCGAGCAGGCGATAGCCCTCGCCGAGGCAGTCGGTCGCCGCCCATTTGTCCGGATAGTCCGCCGCAGCTTTTTTCCAGAGGCGCAGCGCCTCCTCGCGGTCGCCGCGCAGAAACGCCAGCTTTGCGCTGTATTCAAGGTATGCGTCGTCCTTCTTCATCGAACCGATCACAGCTTCCGCCTCGTCGAGCCGGTGATCCGCAAGCAGGTTTTCCGCAAGGATGATCTTTGCGAAGCGGTTGTCCGGGTTCTTTTCGACGAACGCGCGGATGAAGCGGATCGCGGTGAAGTGGTTGTCGAGCCAGTTGTCGCCGCACGGCGCGTTGTTCGCCTCGAGGTACGCCGCCCATGCGTTGTGTGCGTCCGCCGGATCGGCTTCGAGCGCGCGCTCCGCATAGTAGGACGCGTTCTCGTGATCGCTGTGGGCGCGGTGGTTATAAAGCTCGGCGAGCATGGTGAGCGCTTCCGCGTCCTTAGGATCCTCCTTGAGGATGCCTTCGAGATACGCGACGGTGCGGTCGAAGGTCTCCGGGTGGATGCGGCGCTCGTCCCAGATCATGTTCTGGATGCGTTCCATCTTCTCGGCGCGCGGCACCTCAAAGAGCTCGTCGATGCTGACGCCGAAATAGGTCGCAAGCTTCGGCAGAAGCGCGATGTCCGGATCGCTTGCGCCGGTCTCCCATTTGCTGACCGCCTGCGCGGAGACGCCGATCGCGTCCGCCAGAGTGTCCTGCTTGATGTGTTTTTCCTGTCTCAGTTGTTTGATATTCATACCGATCATGGTCATATCCTCCTAAACCGTTGTTTGTTTGTTAATTTGTTCAGATCGATCTTATGCCTTTATTATACCTGCCTTTTTTGAAAAAACAAGCGAGGCGAATTCTTTTTCATTCTACCGTCGGTTGATTGCCTTCCCGCCGCGGGCGTCCGCTATTCCGCCGTTTCGCCGAAATAGCGCGCGCTATTTCGGCAGGATTCCGTATGGATTGCAGACGTGACCGATGATACAATACAGACAGAAAGAAGGTCCAAAGCCGAACCGGAGGGGAGGCGCGATCATGAAAATCGGTTCCCACGGACAATCCTCTTTGCGATCGCAAACGAGGATACGGCGGACCGTTCCGCCCGACATTCCGCATTTTTTCAAAAAATGTGTTCCTCCCCCTTGACGATCGTGCATAAAGCGTATAATTGTGTATGCGCGATAAGCACAATTCAAGAGAGAGTGCATATGAGGCGTGCGGAGATCAAAACAAACATCGTCGGCAGAAACATTTGCGATTGACAGAACGGCAGCTTTGGGATATACTGCCGATACCGCAATAAGGAGGGGTCTGTATGAAACGCGTCATTATCTGGGCCGTCTGTGTAGTGCTTTCCATCGCCATGATCGCTTTTGCGCTGTACTCGCTGTTCGACAATCTTCCGAAGGAAGGCAAATGGAAGGGCGTCATCACGCAGTATCGGCAGGCATATCCGGGACAGCTCATTCTGATCATCATCTTTTTGATCGTCGGGCACGTCGGGCTTCTGATCAGCGTTCCGATCCTTGTCATGACGATCCGGGAAGAATACTATTGATCCGTGTGATTTCATAAAAAGCCGCATTCCGCGGCTTTTTTCTTGTATCCCGAAAACCCCGCCATAGTGGCGGGGTTCCGAAGAGGTTTACCGATGAGTAGATAATAAAACTCCTGATGTGTAAAATGAAAAAACATAACCCGCCAGTTACATAACACATCAGGAGCACAATAGGAAAAACATTTCCTACCAAAATAATTATATCATGAATTGGTGATGAAACCAAGATGGACGAGTAAGAGATGGAAAAGGAGACAAAGAAGGGCATACGAAGAACGATCAGAACCACGAAACGAAATGATAACAAAGCAGCGAAAAGAGAAAGATGGAGGAACGAACGAATAAGGCATTAGCGAAAGCCCGTTAACGGGTGGCAAGTAAAAGGTGCATGCTGGCAGGCACGTCATGCCCACGTGTGGGCAGCCAGTAGTATTAGGGCTATGCCCGAAAATGAAATACCACCGGCTAAGCCGGTGGATCATTATTTTGCCGGATCGCGCAATTTTGACGGAAATTTGTCGATTGTGTTTCCTTTGTGACGTTTAGCACTCTCCTATTGACAGTGCTAAAACCTTGACTATAATGGGTATTGAACAAAGAAAGAAGGGCATCCTAAAGGATGTCCGGGGGCACATAAGATTGTGACAAAAAGAAAGGAAGTGTGACCTATGCTGCCCAGTGTTTGGAGTACCGGTTGGTTTGACGACCTGTTTGACAGGAGCTTTATGATGACGCCGTGGCCGGAGGAGCGCGAGCTCTACGGCAAACGCGCGAGGAACCTGATGAAGACCGACGTGCACGAGACCGAAGACGGTTATGAAATGAACGTGGAGCTGCCGGGCTTCCGTAAGGAAGACATTCATGTGGATCTCAATGAAGGCTATCTGACGCTGCGCGCCGAGAAGAACCTGGAGAAGGAAGAAAAGAAGGAGAAGAAGGTCATCCGCTCCGAGCGCTACATCGGCTCGATGAGCCGCAGCTTCTATGTGGGTGACGTCAGCCCCGAATCGATCCGGTGCAAATATGAGAACGGCGTGCTGACGCTGGAGTTCCCGAAGGCGGATCAGAAGAAGCTGCCCGCAACGCACAGCATCACGATCGAATAAACCGAAACGAACCGAACGGACGGCGCGAACAGCGCCGTTCTTTTTTTGCGTTTACGTGCTGCTTCCCGTTTCCCGCAAGCGATTGGCAGCGCAGCGGAGGCGTCATGAGGGCGTTTACAACCGAATCGCCGCAGCAAGCGGGATCGCTTGCGGAGAGGAGAAGCGGGCGAGGCGGGCAAGCGGCGGCGTTTCCGTTTTTCCTTATGTATACCCTCCCGACAAAAACGCCGCCGCGAACAGAGCCGAGCCCTTATCGCGGATTCTCCGCAAGGAGAATCTTCCTGCCGTGCCCCGCAAGCGATTGGTAGCGCAGCGGAGGCGTCATGAGGGCGTTTACAACCGAATCGCCGCAGCAAGCGGGATCGCTTGCGGAGAGGAGAAGCGGGCGAGGCGGGCAAGCGGCGGCGTTTCCGTTTTTCCTTATGTATACCCTCCCGACAAAAACGCCGCCGCGAACAGAGCCGAGCCCGCTTCGACGAAAATCGCGACAAAACCGACACAAACAACATCCCGCGCACGCTATATTCCGCAGGCGAGATATCGTACAATACAGGTAATCAAGAACGTGCGCCGCACCTGAGGCGCAAAGGGAGGACGGCATGAGTAAACTTCGGATCCTGCTGGTGGACGACGACACGCGTTTCACCGATATGATGAAAGGCTATCTTTTGACGGAGGAGCGCGTCGGCGAAGTCGACACGGCTGCGGACGGGCGCGAGGCGCTGGAGCGCCTGCGGGACAAGCATTACGATCTCATCACGCTGGACCTTATCATGCCGAACACGGATGGGCTGACGGTTCTCGAACAGCTGCCGGCGGTCTGCGGCGCGGCGGCGCCCGCGGTGATCGTGATCTCCGCGCTGCGCAACGAAACGATGGTGCGGCGCTGCTGCACGCTCGGCGCGCGGTACTTCATGGTGAAGCCAATCGAGCCGGAAACGCTTCTGAAGCGCGCGCTCGACACGCTGGAAAACGACCGCAAGAGCGGCGGCGTACTCTCGTATCAGCAGGCGCCGAAATCGTTTGACGAAAAGGTCACAGCGATCTTCCTCGTCGCCGGCATTCCGGCGCACATCAAGGGCTATCACTATCTTCGCGAAGGCATCCGCATGGTCTATGAGGATCAGAGCCTCATCAACCGCATCACCAAGGAGCTCTATCCCGGCATCGCGAAAAAGTTCAACACCTCCGCAAGCAAGGTGGAGCGCGCGATCCGCCACTCGATCGAGGTCGCCTGGACGCGCGGCAAGATCGAAAACCTCAACGCGCTGTTTGGCTACAACATCTACGGCAAGAACGACAAGCCGACGAACGGCGAGTTCATCGCGCTGGTCGCGGACAAGCTCCTGATGGAGGAGCAGAGCAAGAAAGCCGGATGAATATTTCCGCGTGTCGAACGCATTTCGACACGCGGGCAGATCGTCAAAAAAGGAAAGATGGTACGCGCGATGGCACCGCTGTAACGAAGCATGGTACGCGCGGGGAGCGCGCAAACTGCCTCTGTAATGGAGCGGAAGCGGCGTGCTTCAGAAAACGCGGATGGTTTGCGGCGAACCGAAAAAAAGAAAGTGCGCAACGCACTTCCTGCGTACCGGATAAACCATCAGCCGATCGCTGCAAACGATCCGGTCCTTGATGGACGATCTGCGAAGACTTGCACGGAGAAGCCCCGTCTCCCTGCAGGAATGCCCCAACCTCATAATCCGTGAAGGACCGCTGTGTGAAATACCGAAAGGGATCGCATGGCGGTTCTTCACGTTCGGCGCAGGCGCAAAAAAGATCCTGCCGGGATACGTCCCGACAGGATCCGGTTCGGTTTTGCGCGTCCGTCAGTTGTCCAGCCACTTATACTGGAAGTGGACCTGCCAGCCGTCGCTGATCAGGTTGAGGATCGCGTTGAAGGTGTTGACGTCGCCCATTTCGATGACGATCTTCTCGAGCTTTTTGCAGCCCTTCAGCGAGGAGACCTTGTTTTCGTCGATCGGGCATCCCGAAAGATCCAGCTTTTTCAGCGAGGTCAGCTTGCCGAAGTCGGTAAGATCGCTCACGGCGGTGTGGTTCAGCCGGAGATACACGAGCTTTTTCAGCGAGGTCAGCGGCTTGACGTCCTTGAGCTTCTTGTTTTCTCCGATGTGCAGAAACGTCAGCTTCGACAGGTTCGACAGCGGCTTGACGTTCGTGATCTTCTTGACGCTGTACAGGGACAGCGTATCGAGGTTCTTCAGCTTGCCGATCGGTTCCAGATCCTCATCCGTGAGCGGGTTTTCGCCGAGATACAGATGCGTCATCCTGCTGAGCCCGCCGAGCGCCGTCGTGTCGCTGACGTTGTTGTTCACAAGGTTCAGCCTGCGCAGCTCGGTGAGATCCTTGATCCAGCCGATGTCCGTGATCGCGTTGCCGCCGCCCTCGCCGCAGTTCGACAGCTGCAGTCTCTGCAGTTTTTTGAGCTTGCCGAGCGGCTTGTAATCGTCCAGATAGCAGTAATCGAGATACAATTCCTCCAGACCGGGGCAAAGCGCGACCAGATTGGCGACCTCCTCCGGCGTGATATGCTTCAGCTTCTTGCTCTTGCCGTTGATGCCGAGGTCCTTGCCGTTGATCTTCGTTTCGCCGGTCTTGATCTTCTTGCCGCCGAACATAAAGTATTCCGGCACGGCGGTCGGCGCGGGCGTCGGCGTCGGCGTGGGCTTGGGCGTCGGGGTCGGCGTCGGCGTGGGCGAGGGCTCCGGCGTCGGTTCGGGCGTCGGCGCCTCGGTCGGCTCCGGCGTGGGCTCCGGCGTGGGCTCCGGCGTCGGTTCGGGCGTCGGGACCTCGGTCGGCGCGGGCGTCGGGACCTCCGTGGGTTCCGGCGTCGGCAGCGGTGTTTCGGGCGGCGTTTCCGCCGTCGGCGCAGGTTCGGAAGCGGTTGCCGCCGCTTCGGGCGCAGGCGTATTGACCCGCTCGCAGCGGATCGTATAGCAGCGCGGCAGCAGGATCACGCAGAGCGCGACCGCCATCGCGGCGATGACGCAGCACAGCACGATGACCAGCCAGATCGGGACGGCTTTTCCCGTTTTCTTCGGACCGCCGGATGTCTGTTCCATATGCCCCTCCTGTATTTCATATAATCCTATTATAAGAATAGCATATCGCGCGATCCTTGAAAAGGTCTTTTTGCAAAATATGGATGCGCGGACGCTTTCCTGCCGAAAAAAACGCGCCCGTGCGCAAGAATTACGAATTGTTCACATTCCGTTTACGGTTCGGTGACATTGTTCCTTTATAATCTATCCACACGATATGTCAGGAGGTGTATCCGAATGAAGCGAAGTATGGCGATCGCCGCGGGATTGCTCGGCGCCGCAATGCTGCTCGGCTGCAATACGCAGGCGAACATCATCGATTCCCGGACGGATACGGAAAAGATACAGATCGTCGGCGAGATCGTCACCCCGGACCCGACGGAGAGGGCGAGCGTCCGCGCGACGGACGCGGCGGAGACGCCGCAAGCGATCATTTTGAACGACCCGCCGACCGCGGAGCCCACGGAGATCCCCACGCCGGAACCCACGGCGGTCCCCACCGCAGAGCCGACGCAGGAGCCGACCGAAGCGCCGACGCCCGAGCCCACCGCGGCGCCCACCGCGACGCCGGAGCCGGACCGCACGAAGTCGGAACAGTTCTGCGACGTCGCAGAGTCGTTCCTCGATACGGAGTACCGCCGCGGCGGCACCGATCCGGAGACCGGCTTCGATCCGGGCGGATTTGTGTACTATTGTCTCAACAAGGTCGGCGTCAAGGTCAAGCACAAGACAAGCAAGGGCTATTCCGAGTATGACAGCTGGCAGCTTGTGGAGTCGATCGACGACCTTGAACCGGGCGATCTCTGCTTCTTCATGACCCCGGGCAACGAGAGCGTGAACTGCGTGTGCATCTATCTCGGCAGCGGGCAGATCATCTATCCGTCCTCGGGCGAGGGCAGAGTCATTACCAACAAGATCACGAGCAAATACTGGACGGAAGCGTTCGTGTTCGCAAGGAGGGTCTTCTGAGCATGGAACGGCGGATCGACCGGAAAAACTGGAACCGCGACGCGCATGACAGGCTGTTCGCGCGGCTCGAGGTCCCCTTTTACAGCCTGACGTGGCGGCTGGACGTGACGGAGGCGGCGGCGTTTGCAAAGCGGCGCGGCGTATCGTTCTACGCGGTAATGATCTGGGTCACGATGCGGGCGGTGAACGGCGTCGAGGCGTTCCGGTACGAGCTGCGCGGCGACGAGGTCTGGCTTCTGGATCGCCGCAATCCGTCCTATACGTACCAGTGGGACGACGAGCTGTTCGGCATCTGCGGGATCCCGTGGATCGACGGCGAGGATCCCGTTTCGTTCGCGGCGCGGATGAAAGCCGCGGAGCAAGCGAACCCGTCCCCGATCCCGACCGCCGAGGCGGACGAAGCCGGGCACGACGTATACATCTCGTCGACGCCGTGGTTCGACTACGCGCATATCGCGCAGGAGTTCCCGCTTGACAATACGGACAGCACGCCCCGCATCCTGTGGGGGCGCTTCGAACCGGATGAGAAGGGCAGAAAAATGCTTTCCTATACCGTACAGGTCAATCACCGTCTGATCGACGGGATCCATCTGAACCGGCTTCTGGAAGGTCTCAACGGAGCAATACATGCATTGGAGGCGCTTTGATGGAACAAAATCGGAAACCGGTATGGAAAAAGCTGCTCGGAAAGGGCGCGTTCGTCGTGAGCTGCATCGTGATCTCCGCGCTGCTGCTGTTTGCGGCGGTATACGTGACGCTTCGCGTGCGCCGCGGCTGCAGCAGAGGCGGATACACGGCGGAGGCGACGCCGACGCCGGAGCCCACGCCGCTGCCGGACCGCGTATACCCCGCGGATAAGAACCCGCCCTCTGCTCCGCCGCTCGACAAGCTCGGGATCTCGCAGGGGCATCTCGACGATTATTCGGAGTATCTGTCCGACGTGACGCGCTGGATCGACCTGACGCCGGAAAACGCGCAGGGCTTTACCGTGATCCGCAGCATCGACCTCGGCTGCTCGTACGTGGTCGAAAACGGCGAATACTACCGCCTCGGCGAAGGCGAGGACGGCAAGGGCGTCGTCGACGTGCTTCTGACCGATATGGACCTCGACGACGAGCCGGATCTCCTCTATACCTATCATTTCGGCGCGAACGAGGACACGCTTTCAAAGGTCGGCTGGTTCCGCTTCACGACGCACACGTCGTCGCTTTCGGGCTTTGCGCAGAAGGACGGCTTCCTTTCGCTTGTGGAGGAGGACGGCAATTACATCCTGTTCCGCGCCGTGCGCGACGCAAACCTCGAGACCGGCACGTTCGGTCTGACGCTGATCGAACGGCTCGGCGAGATCACCGAGTCGATGGGCGAGATCGAGCTCGTCCTGGACCCGCAGCCGACCCCGGAGGCGGGTATTCCGGAATGACGGGCGCGCCGGACTGCGGCTGCAGCGGCAGATCGGCATAAGGAGAGAAAAAACGCATTCGACGATATTCTGAAAAAACGGCATGGCTTGCGTTTATGCAGGCTATGCCGTTTCAGTTATATCGTTCTGAAGGGTTTCCGGTATGGACAGATCCGACGAAAAGCGCCTGATACGGTTTTCGCGTTAATCCCGTGTAAATAAGAGTTTGCACGGGGAACTCTCGGCGGTGTAGCTGCCGTACACCTGTACCAGATAAAAGCTGTTTTCACTGCGTTTCAGGATCTCAAAATGATAATCGGAATCCGCTGAGCCGTATGCCATGGACATGAAAGACAAGATCAGAGATCCTTCCATCTCCAAATAATACGTGTCATTCGATATGGCTTCAGCATACCATTCCCCTTGTTCATAAGGAAAGTAACCCCACTCCATTTCAAAAATACCGTCATCATAAAACGAAAGCAGCACCCCGTCTGACGTGCTCCAATCACCGAACAAAAAGTCGATGCTTGCTTCTTGCTGCGTCGGTTGTGCGGTCGGAGCAGGAGAATCAGGGATCGGCGTCGGCGTCGGCAATTCATGATCGCTGCCGACGATTGCCTCCGGTTCCGGATGATCCGTCAGGTATCTGATGATCGAAAACAAATCGTGCCTTTTCATTACGTCGGTATCAACCGTGTTTGTACAAGAAACGCGGATTTCCGTACCGATATGATTGTATCCGAGATTATGCATGAAACTGTCGGGAGCGCTCTTATCTGAAACGATGTCAAAATCGACAAAATAATCATACGTTACGCCGCCGAATTTCCTTTTCAGATTATGGATATTGCTCAGATTGCTGTCCGTAAAATCGAGGGCTTCTTTTACGCCGAGACCGTTAAAAGTACGGACCTTCTTCAGATGAACGCCGGGATAGGCGTCTATGACTTCTTCCGTCCCGAGATAGCATAGCCTTCCGCCCATAGAGTAACCGGAGATGTACAGATCATAGTCCTGATGCGTTTTGACAATCTCTTTTGAAAAGGCCTTTGCCTGTCCGTCCTGTGCGGAAAAATCAAACAAGCCTGCAAAGATATCATCAAGGAAATCAGTCCAGTGATCCGTTCCGCCGTAAACGATCACAAGGTTGCTGCCCTTTGTAAAGGCGGCCGCCTTGAACCCGGTGACATCTCCGCAGTCATAGTCGATCAGCGTAAATCCTTCGAGCTGGTCGATCAGCCGATCGCCTCCGGGAATATTGTTTTTGTATTTATCATCGATCAGCTCGTCATGACCTTCAACGGATTTCCCTTCAAGCGCGGTGAGACTGTCTTTGTACAGAATGCTGTTCAGCAGCACGATCTGAAGATCGGTCACTTCGCTGTTTGGCTGTTCTTCCGTTTTATGGTTGCAGCCGGTGAAACCGAAAGCGCTCAGGATAAACGCCAGGAATACAATAAAAACCTTTTTCAGCATATCTGATGCATCCTTTATGAAATTGCGGAGCCTCTATGACGCCTCTGCTTCTATATGAAATCCGGCATTTTCAAGAGTCGGGGTTACGGTTCCTCTGCCGGCTCCGGCGTCGCAAGCAGCAGGTAGGGATTGCGCGGATCGGGATCGGTCGGGTCCCAGCCGTAGCCGTTTTTGTCGGTGTACGGCTCCTCCCAGATGACGGCGGGGGGCTTAGTCGGCGTCGGACCGTTCGCCTTCAGCACGCGCACGGTGACCTTGCCGGTCTCCGAAAAATCATAGATCCACTTCGCGTCCGCGACCGTCAGCCGCACGCACCCGTCCGACGCGACCGTGCCGAGCTTTTCGTACTTGTGCATGCTGCACATGCGGTGCGCCTTGTCCTGATCGCGTCCGGCGTCGTAGCTGATCGGCACCGAATGGAACAGATGATGCGTCTTGAAGCGGCTTGCCCAGAAGCCGTAGCAGTGCGATTCCTCGGTCGTGCCGAGCATCTTGTACTGATAGCGGTCGGTGATCTTATAGGTCCCCGCCGGCGTTTCGTGCTTCTGCCGCCCGGTCGAGCAGATCATGACGCGAAGCTCGGACCAGTCGCCGTCCTTTCCCTCGAACCCGACGACGCACTGCGTGCCGAGGTACACGACAAGCAGCTTTTCACCGTCCGCTTTCGGCGGCTCTGTCGGCGTATAGGCGGGCACGACGAGGGTATCGGGCGCGGGGGCTTCGCCGGGCGCGACCGTACCGTTCTCGTCGCAGGGATAGAAACGCGGCTCCGCGTCGCCCACGGTTCCGTAGGCGAAGAACGCGCCGTCGGAATTGCGCCGCACGATCCCGGTAAAGCCCGATCCGGTATAGCCGTTTTTCACGCGCACGGTCTCCGGCAGCATCTTCGGCACGAAGGGCTCCGGCTCCGGCGTCGGCTCCGGCGTGGCGGTCGGTTCGGGCGTCGGTTCGGGCGTCGGCGCCTCGGTAGGCTCCGGCGTCGGCGTCGGGACCTCGGTCGGCGCGGGCGTGACCAGCGTGATCGCGTCCTCGTCTGCGGGCGCTGCGCTCGCCGCCGCGATCGGCACGGGCTCCGGCTGCCCGGTGCACGCCGAAAGCAGCAGCAGGATGAACAATACTGCAAAAACGCGTTTCATGGCTTAATTCTTGTCAAAGAGCCGGTTGGTCTTGCGCTGCGGCTCGCAGGTCAGGTTGATGCCGAGCCGGCGGTAGACCTCGAGGTCGACGCGCGAGAGCATGACGGTCGAATGCGCTTCCAGCCCCTTGAGGCTTCCCAGCGCCTTCATGGCGCGTCCCGCCGTCGGATTCATCGTCGCGCAGATAGAAAGCGCGTATAAAAGCTCGTCGCAGTGCAGACGCGGGTTCTCACTGCCGAAATGGTTTGTTTTGAGCTCGCGGATCGGCTCGAGAACGATCGGCGCAATGAGGTCGATGTCCGGCTGGATGCCCGCAAGCGCTTTCAGCGCGTTCATCAGCGCGCCCGCCGCGGCGCCCATCATGGAACCGTTCCGTCCGGTGACCATCGTGCCGTCCGGCAGCTCGATCGCCATCGCCGCGCCGCCGGTCTCTTTGTCTCTCTGCAGCGCCGCCGCCACGACCGGCCGGTCCGCGATCGTCACGCCCGCGCGGGTCATGATGAACTCCGCCTTGTCGACCTGTTCACGGTCGATCAGTCCGCGCTTGCACGCGCACGCCGCCTGATAATAACGGCGGATGATCTCCTGACAGGCGGCCTTGCGCACCGCTTCGTCGTCGGTGATGCAGAAGCCGACCATGTTGACGCCCATGTCCGTCGGCGAATGATAGGGCGAGGTCCCGTAGATGTGCTCGAACATGGCGTTCAGCACCGGGAAGGATTCGACGTCGCGGTTGTAGTTCGTCGTCGTCTTGCCGTACGCCTCGAGGTGGAACGGGTCGATGAGATTCACGTCGTCGAGATCGGTCGTCGCCGCTTCGTAGGCAAGGTTGACCGGATGCGACACGGGCAGATTCCAGATCGGGAAGGTCTCGAACTTTGCATAGCCCGCGCGCACGCCGCGCGCGTACTCCTGGTAGACCTGCGAAAGGCACACGGCAAGCTTGCCGCTGCCCGGACCCGGGGCGGTGACGACGACCAGCGGCCGCGTCGTCTCGACGAACTCGTTTCTGCCGAAGCCCTCGGGGCTCAGGATCAGAGACGGGTTTTGCGGATAGCCCGCGATCGGATAGTGCAGGAAGACCCTGACGCCGAGGCGGCGGAGCTTGTCCGCAAACGCGTCGACGGCGGGCTGCCCCGCGTACCGCGTGATGACGACGCCGGAAACGAGCAGTCCCTTCTTGCGGAACGCGTCGGTCAGCCGCAGCACCTCGCGGTCGTAGGCGATGTCGAGGTCGTTTCGGACCTTGTTGTGCTCGATGTCGCCCGCGTGGATCGCGATGATGATCTCGGCGGAATCCTTCAGCGTTTCCAGCATCCGGATCTTGCTGTCCGGCTCGAAGCCCGGCAGCACGCGCGCCGCGTGGTAGTCGTCGAACAGCTTGCCGCCGAACTCCAGATACAGCTTGTCCCCGAATTTCCCGATGCGTTCGATGATCTTCTGCGACTGCATCGAGATATACCTGTCGTTGTCAAATCCGATCTTTGCCATGTTTTTCTCCTCAATCCTCATTTTCAAACGGATCCCAGCCGGTCTTCATCTTTGCCGAAAGGATCCGGTATACGCTTTCGTTCAGCCGATCCGCGCCGATCGTGCCGTTTTCGACGGCTTCGGTGAGCCCCTTTAGGATCTCCCGCTGGTACGAGTGGTTCGCGCCGCACAGGATCAGGTCCCCGCCGGCAAGGATGAACTGCACCGCGCCGTTTTTCAGCGACGTCTGCTGCCGGAGCCCGTTCATGCGGAAATCGTCGCTCATCACGACGCCCTCGTACCCGAGCTCGCCCCGCAAAAGCCCGTCGATGAACGCTTCGGACAGGCTCGCGATGCGTCTGTCGTCGATCTTCGGGTACAGGATGTGCGCGACCAGCACGCCGTCCGCCGTGCCGAGCGCCTCCCGAAACGGGACGAGATCGTAATCCGCGAGCGCGTCGTACGACTTGTTCACGACCGGCGTGGACTCGTGCGAATCGGCGTTCGTCCCCCCATGCCCCGGAAAGTGCTTGACGACGGACAGGCACCCGCCGTCGTGCAGTCCCTCGATGCAGGCAAGCCCGATCTCCGCCGCGACGTCGCTGTCGGACGAAATGATCCGCGTCCCCAGAAACGTCTCGCCCGGCGCTTCCGAAATGTCCAGACACGGCGCAAGGTCCATGTTGATCCCGGCGCTCGAAAGCCCATCCGCAATGTAGCGGAACTGCTCCCGCGCCTTGTCCGGATCGTTCTTTTTGCCGAGCGTGCGCGCGCTCGAAAGCGTTTTTTTCCAGCGGAACCGCGTGACCCTGCCGCCCTCGACGTCGATGCCGATCAGAAGCGGGATCCCGCTCCTGTTTGCGCGCCGGACGCTGTCCGTGAGCGCGGCGCACCCGTCAAAGCCGCCGTCGCTGTCTGTGCGGGACACGTTCTGACCGTACAGCATCACGCCGCCGATCCGGTATTCCTGCAGGATCTTTTTGAAGTCCGCGCTGATCTCCTTCGTGCCGGTAAAGCCGAACATGCAGAGCTGCCCGATCTTCTCGGCGTCCGTCATGCCGTCGATGTAGTCGTAAAGCCGTTCCTCGGGCGAAAGCGTCGGCTCCGGCGCGGGCGTTTCGGTCGGGACGGGAGACGGCGTCGCGTCGGGCTCCGCCGTTTCCGGGACCGCCGTCGCTTCAACGGCCGCCGGCGTTTCGGGCGCGGGGGTCACGACCCCGATCGGCGCGTCCGGATCGTCCGCACATCCCAGCAAAAGGATCGCGATCAGAAAAAGACACCAAAACTTCTTCATAATATCATTATAGCATAGCGTTTCCGGTTTTACCAGTAAAACATTCTGTGATCTTGCCCATGATCTATGGCGTCGCAGTCGCCGTGAATCGCGCTTCGCATATAAATCGCGCCTCCGACGCGTCCCGAACCGCGGGCAAACGCATGATCCGCTTGACAGCGTGGGCGGGATTCTTTACTATAAGAACAGGAACGCAAGGAGGAAAGCGCTATGAACGGCATTCAAAGGATCAACCGCAGAAAATGCCTTTTGACGCTGCTGTTTTCGGCGGCGGTCGTGATCTGCACGTGCGTCGGCGTGGTCATGAACCTCACCACGCTGCACGACGAGAACTTCGATCACATGGGGATCGAGACGTTCTGCATGTTCACCGTGAACTCGAACATCTTCATGGGCATCGCGATGTTTCTGACGCTGCCGTACACGGTCGACGGGCTCCGGAACGGCTATTTCCGGCTGCCGGACTGGCTCGTGTACCTGCTGTTCGTCGCGTCGACCGCGCTTTCGCTGACGTTCCTCGTCTCGCTTTTCATCCTCGCGCCGTTCAAGGGCTTCGTGCTGATCTTCACGGGCTCGCGCTTCTTCCTGCACGGGCTCTGCCCGATCCTCGCGATCGCCGTGTTCTGCTTCGTTCTGAAGGACACGCATCTGCGCTTTGCGGCGACGTTCCTTTCGCTGATCCCGGTGTTCATCTATGCCTGCATCTATTACATGATGGTCGAGGTCGTGGGCGAGGATCGCGGCGGCTGGAACGATTTCTACGGATTTCTGACGCGGATCCCGCCGTGGATCTCGCTGTCGGCGTTCCTGCCGATCACCTTCGGCATCGCGACGGTGCTGCGCATCCTGCACAACAAGGCATGCCGACGCTACCGCGAAAAGGCGCGCGCGCACTACCTCTCCGCGTTCGAGGCGAAGGACACGCGCGAGATGATCATCCACATGGCGGCGCGCAACAGCAAGAAGGACACGACCGGCAACATCGTGATCCCCTATCAGGTGCTCCGGATGCTGCTTTCGAGCAGCGAGCACGAGGACACCTTCGAGGAATACTGCATTCTCTACATGAAGGAGTGCTTAAAGCACGAGATCTATCAGGAATGAGGCGGCTGCGCCTGCTTCGCAGCCGCAGAATGAATTGCGGCAATGCCGCATGAATTGGCTGCGCCGTGAATTGTCCTGCGGACATGAATTGCGCCTTGCGGCGCGTGCGGACCAAAAGCCTTCCCCTTGAGGGGAAGGTGCCGTTAGGCGGATGAGGTGGACACGGCGTTTACGCGCTTTGTCAATCCCTCAGTCACCTAACGGTGACAGCCCCCTTTACACAAGGGGGCCTCCTTGTATGTGCGGACCAAAAGCCTCCCTTGTGTAAAGGGAGGTGCCGAGGAACGAGGCGGAGGGATTGTTTATGAATTGTTCCTTCGGAACATGAATTGGCTGCGCCGTGAATTGTCCTGCGGACATGAATTGCGCCTTGCGTCGCGTGAAATGTGCTTGCAATCGAACGCGGGAGGGAGTATACTGAAGCTAAGATGGGGCGGTATGGGAACACGCCGCTTCCCAAAGATTATTATGAAAAGGAGAAAACGATATGAATCTCGAACATCTCGGCATCATCCATCCCAAGGCGGTCTACCGCAACCTGACGGTCCCGGAGCTCTATGAGCATGCGCTGGAACGCAAGGAAGGCGTGATCATGGACAACGGCGCGCTGCTTGTGAAAACCGGCAAGTACACCGGCCGCAGCGCACAGGATAAGTTCATCGTCGATTCCGAGGGCGTCCACGACCTGATCGCGTGGGGCAAGGTCAACGTGCCCGTGAAGCGCGAAAAGTTCGACGCCATCAAGTCCAAGATGGTCGCATACCTGCAGGGACGCGACGTGTTCGTGTTCGACGGCTTTGCCGGCGCGGACAAGAAGTACGCGAAGAAATTCCGCGTGATCTGCGAGCTCGCAAGCGAGGCGCTGTTCATCCGCGACCTGCTCGTCCGTCCGACCGAGGAGGAACTGGCTTCCTTCGGCGAGCCGGATTACACGCTGATCGCGTGCCCGGGCTTCAAGTGCAGCCCGGAGATCGACGGCACGCGTTCCGAAGCCGCGATCATGATCGACTATGAGGCGCACATGATCCTCGTCGCCGGCAGTCAGTACGCGGGCGAGATCAAAAAGTCCGTCTTCTCCACTATGAACTTCGTGCTGCCTTTGGAGGGCACGCTGCCGATGCACTGCTCGGCAAACATGGACCCCGAAACGAAAGAGACCGCGGTCTTCTTCGGTCTTTCCGGCACCGGCAAGACGACGCTGTCCGCCGACCCGAACCGCATGCTGATCGGCGACGACGAGCACGGCTGGGACGACGAGGGCATCTTCAACATCGAGGGCGGCTGCTACGCAAAGTGCATCGACCTCGTCGAGGAGGAGCAGCCGGAGATCTACCGCGCGATCCGCTTCGGCGCGCTGGTCGAAAACGTCGTGGTCGACGACAAGCGTCATCCGGACTATTCCGATCCGAGCCTTGCGATCAACAGCCGCGTCGGCTATCCGGTCGAATACATTCCGAACGCCGCGATTCCCGGCATCGGCGGCATCCCGAAGGTCGTGATCTTCCTGACCTGCGACTCGTTCGGCGTGCTCCCGCCGATCTCCCTGCTTTCTAAGGAAGCGGCGATGTATCAGTTCGTCACCGGCTTCACCTCCAAGGTCGCCGGCACCGAGATCGGCATCAACGAGCCGGTCCCGACGTTCTCCACGCTGTTCGGCGAGCCGTTCATGCCGCTGCGCGCTTCGGTCTACGCGGGCATGCTCGGCGAGCGCATCGAAAAGTACAACACGAAGGTCTACCTCGTGAACACCGGCTGGGTTTCCGGTCCTGCGGTCAATCCGGACGGCACCAAGAACCCGCGCATGAAGCTGCGCTACACCCGCGCGATGATCACCGCCGCGCTGAACGACGCGTATGCAAAGGAGAACGTCCCGTTCACGCACAACGACGTGTTCAACCTCGACGTGCCGGCGTTCGTGCCCGGCGCGGACGTACCTGCGGAGATCATGGATCCGCGCAATCTCTGGGCGGACAAGGAA
Organism: uncultured Clostridia bacterium; assembly: GCA_947166925.1. Taxonomy (GTDB): domain Bacteria; phylum Bacillota; class Clostridia; order Christensenellales; family CAG-138; genus UBA3792. The sequence continues at coordinate 19,628 of CAMVGD010000027.1, forward strand.
GCCTACGACGCGCAGGCGAAGAAGCTTGCCGGCATGTTCCAGAAGAACTTCGAGGCGAAGTATCCCGACATGCCCGAGGCGATCAAGAACGCCGGTCCGAAGGCGTAATTTTGAACCATCAAAAGAAAGGGCAAGCAAGAGGCGGTTTGTCAAGAGCGTTTTCAAGTACAACCCCTCAGTCACCTGTCGGTGACAGCTCCCCTTGCACAGGGGAGCCTTGCATATACGCAAGAAAAAGCCCTCCCTGTGCAAGGGAGGGTGGATTTTGCGGAGCAAAAGACGGAAGGGTTGTTCAAAAACACCCTCTGCGTAAGGGCTGTTAAAGCCCTTTCTTTTTTTCCCGCGAAACGGAACGCGAATCCGTTGCATCCGTGCGGATTCTGTGCTAATATGGATCGGAAGGACCGGCCCGACGCCGGAAAACAAATGCCCGGCGCGGGCGGAAAGAGGAAGATATGGCACTGTGCGCACGCAAAGACGTTCCTGTACAGGAAACGTGGGATCTTTCGCTGATTTTTGCGGAGGAATCACAGATGTGGGAGGCGCTCGACGCGCTGAAAAAGCGGGTCAAAACCTTTGTCGAAACGTATGCGGGAAAGCTCACGACCGCGGAAAAGATCGTCGCCTGTCTCGATGAGATGGAAGCGTTCCTTCCGACGCTGGACAACATCTGGTCGTATACGGGGCTTGCGGTGGAAGCGGACTATACCGACAACGCGCTCCGCGAACGCAACGAAAAGATCAGCGACGAGATGACGCGCCTGTATAAGGAGCTGGCGTTCGTCGACAGCGAGATCCTGCTGGCGCCGACGGAAGAACTGGAGGCGGCGGTGCAGCTTGCGAAGGGCTGCCGCGTGTATCTTAAAGACCTGCTTGCGAAGAAGGCGCACATGCTTTCGCCCGAAACGGAGAAGGTGCTTGCCGCGCTCGGCAGGACGTTCGGCGTGCCGTATGAGGTCTACAACACGCTGAAGCTGGCGGACATCGCGTTCGATCCCATTACGGTCGACGGGAAGGAATACCCGATGGGCTATTCGCTGTTCGAGGACGATTACGAGCTCGAAGCGAACACCGCGGTGCGCCGCGCCGCGTTCCGGCGGTTCTACGATACGCTGAAAAAGTACGAAAACACCACCGCGACCGCGTACAACGCGCACGTCACGGAGGAAAAGGTCATGTCCGAGCTGCGCGGGCACAAGGACGTATTCGAGTATCTTCTGTTTGAGCAGAAGGTGACGCGGGAGATGTACGACCGCCAGATCGACGTGATCACCGAGCGTCTCGCGCCGCATATGCGCCGCTACGCAAAGCTGCTGCAGAAAAAGCACGGGCTCGACAAAATGACGTTTGCCGATCTGAAGATCGCGGTGGACCCGGAATACGATCCGCGCGTCACGATCGCGGAATCGCAGCGCTATGTGCACGACGCGCTTTCGATCCTCGGCGCCGATTACACCGATATGGTGGATCGCGCATACCGCGAGCGCTGGATCGACTTTGCAAAGAACATCGGCAAGTCCACCGGCGGCTTCTGCTCGGGCATCTACCGGCAGAATTCGTTCATCCTGCTCAACTGGAACGACCGCATGTCGGACGTGTTCACCGTCGCGCATGAGCTCGGACACGCCGGACAGAGCATGTACGGCGACGCCGCGCAGTCCTATTTCGACTGCAGCCCGTCGATGTACCTTGTCGAAGCGCCGTCCACGATGAACGAGCTGCTGCTCGCGAACCATCTGCTTCAGACGAACGAGGACAAACGCTTCCGCCGCTGGGTGCTCTCGAGCGTGATCTCGAACACGTACTATCACAACTTCGTCACGCACCTTCGGGAGGCGTGGTACCAGCGCGAGGTCTACAAGATCATCGACGCCGGCGGCAGCGTGAACGCGGACATCCTTTCGGACATCTTCCGCAAGAACCTCGAGCTGTTCTGGGGCGACGCGGTCGAGATCCCGGAGGGCGCCGAGCTCACGTGGATGCGGCAGCCGCACTACTACATGGGACTGTATCCGTATACCTACAGCGCGGGGCTCACGGTCGCCACGCAGGCGATGCTGCGCATCCGGGAGGAAGGCGAGCCCGCCGTTGCGGACTGGAAGCGCTTCCTTGCCGCGGGCGGCTCGAAGGCGCCTCTGGACCTGGCGAAGCTTGCGGGCGTCGACATCGGCACCGACGGTCCGCTGAACGCGACCGTGGACTACATCGGCTCCCTGATCGACGAGATCATCCGCCTGACCGAGGAGATCGACGGGATCCGCCTGTAACCGAAAACAAACCCAAACGGAGGCCCTTTCGGCCTCCTGTTTTTGCGCGGAATAAAATTTTGTTTCCATTGGACACAAAAACCGATTGCTTTTTGCGCGGCGCAACTTTATAATGAAGATACAGGACGAGAGAAAGAGGTGCAGGACCTTGATATTCGGAAAACACATCAATCGCTACTATCTGAAATACGCGCCAAGACTGCTGCTCGGCGCGGTCGCGCTGATCCTGGTCGATTACGTGCAGCTGATCATTCCGGAGCTCTACCGGATGCTGATCAACGGGCTCAACGAGGGGCACGTCTTCTATCGCGGCGCAAACCTTCCCTTCAACACGGATTTTCTTCTGGACAAGATCTGCCTGCCCATCGTCTATGTCATTCTGATCATGGTCGTGGGACGGTTTTTGTGGCGCGTCTGCTTCTTCGGCTCGGCGATCCGCGTCGAGACGGACCTGCGCATCAAAATGTTCGATCACTGCAAGGACCTCTCGCGCGAATACTATCAGGTGAACAAGGTCGGCGGCCTGATGAGCCTCTTTACCAACGATCTCGACACGATCCAGGAATGCTTCGGCGACGGCATGCTGATGCTGTTCGACGCGGCGTTTTTGGGCGTGCTCGCGTTCGTCAAGATGTGGCGCATGGACGTGCGCCTGACGCTGCTGACGCTGATCCCGCTCGGGCTGATCCTCACGATCGGCGTGCTGATGGGCAGGACCATGATGAAAAAATGGGAGGTCCGCCAGCGCGCGTTCTCGAACCTGTCCGACTTCGCGCAGGAGAGCTTTTCCGGTTACGCGGTCATCAAGGCGTTCGTGAAGGAGCTGCACGAGCTCAATTCGTTCAAGAAGCTCAACGTCGAGAACGAGGACACGAACGTCGACTACACGCGCGTATCGACGCTGATGCACGTCTTCATCGTGCTGCTGGTCGAAACGGTCATCTGCGTGATCCTCGGCTACGGCGGCTGGCTCGTCTATCGGAAGCAGTTCAACGCCGGACAGCTTGTGGAATACATCGCGTATTTCACCTCGGTCGTGTGGCCGGTCATGGCGGTGTCCATGCTGATCGAAAAGAGCGCCCGCGGCAAGGCGTCGATGAAGCGCATATCCGAGCTTTTGGAGGCGGAGATCACGGTGCACGACGAGCCCGGCGCGGAGGAGCTTGACGGCGTCAAGGGCAAGATCGAGTTTCGCCACCTGTCCTTCCGCTATCCGGGCGGCGAGTTCAACGCGCTCGAGGATGTGTCGTTCACGATCGAGGCGGGCGAGAGCGTGGGGCTCATCGGCAAGACCGGCGCGGGCAAGACGACCCTGGTCGATCTCATTCTCAGAACCTACAACGTGCCGAAGGGAACGCTGTTCATCGATGGGCACGACGTGACCGACGCGTCGATCCGCTCGGTGCGCGAGGCGTGCGCCTACGTCCCGCAGGACAACTTCCTGTTCTCCGATACGATCGCGAACAACATCAACTTCGCCAACGACGAGCTGGACGAGGAAGCGGTGGCGCTTGCGGCGCAGCTCTCCGACGTCCACGACAACATCACGGACTTCCGCGACGGGTATACGACCGTGCTCGGCGAGCGCGGCGTCACGGTCTCCGGCGGGCAGAAGCAGCGCATCTCGATCGCGCGGGCGCTGATGAAGGACGCGCCGATCCTGATCCTGGACGACTCCGTATCCGCGGTCGATACCGATACCGAAAAGGTCATCCTGAAAAACCTCCGGGAAAGCCGGAAGGGCAGAACGACGATCCTGATCGCGCACCGCATCTCGACGGTCCGCGACCTCGACAAGCTGATCTTCCTGGAGGACGGACGCGTAAAGGCGGTCGGCAGTCACGAGGAACTTCTAAAGACCTGCCCCGCGTACGCGCACATGGTCGAGCTGCAGCGGCTGGAAGAAGCCGCGAACGCGTAAAGGAGGTGACGGAACATGCATGATTACTACCCCCTGCTTCTGGTCGGCGGCATCATCGGACTGATCTCCGTCGTTCTCGTCGTCGCGTTCGCCATGATCAAGGACAAAAAACAGGCGATCGGCTTCGACCGCCACATGAAGGACGGCGAGATCGTGAAACGGCTCATGCGCTACGCAAAGCCGTACGCGGGCAAGTTCGTTTTCGTCGGTTTCATCGTGCTCGTCGGCATCGCCTACGACGTCGTTTCCCCGCTGCTGATCGGCAGGATCACGGATCTCATCAAGGCGGACTTCGCTTTGAAGGAGCTGTTCGTGCTGGTCGCGATCTACGCGGGCATTCTGATCGTGTCGATGGTTTGCACCTACGTGCAGGCGATCGTGCTGCAGAAGGTCGGGCAGCGCATCGTCTCCGTCATGCGCGAGGACCTGTTCACGCACATCGAATCGCTTTCGCATGAGCAGATGAACTCCATCCCGGTCGGCAAGCTCGTCACGCGCGTCACGAACGACACGAACGCGATCTCGCTGATGTTCACGTCGCTCTTAGTCAACCTCGTCAAGAATATGTTCGTCATCGTCGGCGTGTTCGCCGCGATGATCGCCTTAAACTACGAGCTGACGCTGATGGTGCTGTGCTTCGTGCCGTTCATCGTGCTGTTCACGGTGATCTTCCGGAAGTTCGCGCGCCGCGCCTACCGCCGCGTCAAGGACCGCACGACGGACATCAACACCTACCTTTCCGAAAACCTGTCCGGCATCAAGATCACGCAGATCTTCAACCGCGAGCACGAAAAGCTCCGCGATTTCACGGACAAGAGCAATGCGCTCGGCAAGGCGAAGCGCGACCAGATCCTGGTGTTCGGCGTCTTCCGTCCGCTCGTGTACCTGCTGTACATCAGCTCCGTGCTGTGCCTGTTCTTCCTCGGCGGCAAGGGGTATCTGGACGGCGTCGTGTTCCTCGGACAGACGCTGGAGGTCGGCACGATCGTCAGCTTCTATATGTACATCAGCAAGTTCTATAACCCGATCCAGAACCTCGCCGAGCAGTTCAACTGGCTGCAGTCCGCGTTTGCGAGCGCCGAAAAGGTCTTCACGATCATGGACATCGAGCCGAAGCTCATCGATGCGCCGGACGCGATCGAGCTTAAAGAGGTCCGCGGCGAGATCGAATTCCGTCACGTCTGGTTCAGCTACATTCCGGACGAATGGGTTCTGAAGGACGTTTCGTTCCACGTCAGCCCGAACGAGACCGTGGCGTTCGCCGGCGCGACCGGCTCCGGCAAGACGACGATCCTTTCGCTGATCTGCCGCAACTACGAATTCCAGAAGGGCGAGATCCTGATCGACGGCGTCGACATCCGGAAGATCAAAACGGCTTCGCTGCGCAAACACTTCGGACAGATGCTGCAGGACGTGTTCCTGTTCTCCGGCACGATCCGCAGCAACATCCTTTTAGGGCTCGAGGGCGTCAGCGACGAGCAGATCATGGAGGCGTGCCGCTACGTCAACGCGGATCACTTCATCGACCGGCTCGAAAACGGACTCGACGAGGTCGTGCGCGAGCGCGGCAACAACTTCTCGGCGGGGCAGCGGCAGCTTCTGAGCTTTGCGCGGACCATCATCCACAAGCCCGCCGTCATGATCCTCGACGAGGCGACCGCGAACATCGACACCGAGACCGAGGTCCTCATTCAGGATTCGCTCGAAAAGATGATGAACATCGGCACCATGCTGATCGTCGCGCACCGGCTGTCCACGATCCAGCACGCGGACAACATCATCGTCCTGCGCCGCGGCGAGATCATCGAGCAGGGCACGCACCAGGCGCTTTTGGAAAAGAAGGGCAGATACTATTCCTTATATATGCTGCAGTTCGAACGCGAGCGCGCGCGTCTCGAAGAACAGCAGGGCAACGCATAAGGCTCCGCAGACAGACCGCCCCCCGGGCGGTCTTTTTGCGCCGTTTCGCCGTATCGCCGAAACAGCGCCCCGTTCCCGCCGTTTTCACCGAAATAGCGCATCCTATTTGCAAACCGAAACGGTACCACTCCGATGACCCGCATGCTACAATAGATTTGTAAGGCGAGGGGCAAAGCCCCCGGGAACGCAGCGTCCCCGGCGCCCCGTTCCCGCCGTTTTCACCGAAATAGCGCATCCTATTTGCAAACCGAAACGGTACCACTCCGATGACCCGCATGCTACAATAGATTTGTAAGGCAAAGGACCGGCGGCGAAAAACCGCCGGGACCGCAGCCCTTTTCCATACCCTCCCATTCAGGTCCCGATCGCAGTCCCCCCACGCGATCGGACCTGCCCCCACGGGGGCGCGGCGTTTCCGCCGTGCATGCCCCGGACGGGGCGGCGCATCTGCGCATATTTTTCCCACGATACAAGGAAGATACTGAGGCAGCGTCGGAAGCGATTCCGCACGCTTCTTCTCCGACCGATACGGTATGAACGGCTTTCCGCCGATCACACAAATATAAAGGATAGAAAACAGGAAAGGAGATCCCATTATGAAGACCCTGAAGAAAATCCTTGCACTCACGCTGTGCATCCTGACGCTGACGTCCCTCTTTGTGTTCCCCGCGTTTGCGGACGCCGAGGAAAACATCGTTCCGATCCCCGCCGCTTCTTCCGTGCTTCTGAAGAAGGTCAGTGTGAAGTCGGTCAAGCTCAATAAGACCGCATACACCCTGGTCATCGGCAATACGCTCCAGCTCAAGGCGACCGTGACGCCCTCGAACGCCAGCAACAAGAAGGTGACGTTCTCCACCTCGGACAGCAAGGTTGCGACCGTCAGCAGCAGCGGGCTCGTCAAGGCGATCGGCGTCGGCGTCTGCACGATCACCGCGAAGGCGAACAACGGCAAGTCCGCGAGCTGCAAGCTCGTCGTCGCCCGCCCGGTTTGTTCGAAGCCCGTGCTGAACAAGACGAATGTCATCATGCTCGGCAAGCCGGTCCAGCTCTCCGTGCGCTACGCGACCGCCTCCATCACCTGGAGCACCAGCAACAAGAAGGTCGCGACCGTGTCCTCCAACGGTCTGGTCACGCCGAAGGGCTACGGCACCTGCACGATCTCCGCCAAGATCAAGGGCGGTCAGACCCTGAACTGCACCGTGGAGGTGCGGAAGACCAATCGCATCACCCGCAGCTTCACGCCTGCCGCCAGCGACTGGAACATGTATAAGATGAGCGACACGATGACCGTCGTCGTCGACGGGCTCACCGGCAAGATCGTCCAGACGGACTGCTATCAGAGCAAGCGCGACTGGGTCGTCATCGCCTCGATCGGCGCCGAGGGCATCAAGTGCTACTCGAAGGAGAACAGCTGCGCCTACTTCCGCAGCACCTACAAGCTCAACGTCGGGCTCCTGGGCATCGGCAAGCTCAAGCTCGGTGTGGACGCCATCACGGTCACGTACTACTACAATCTCTACAACGACGGCACGCTGAAGTTCATGAAGGGCGAGTGCGACGATCTGCTCGGCGTCTGCATGACGGACAACACCTACTTCATCATCGACGACGCGGGCAACTTCATCCGTACCAAAGAGCGTCCGTAACCATTCCCTCCTATCTTCATACCCCCTCATCGGAAGACCCGGCTGTATCCCATCCGCAGCCGGGTCTTCCTCCGTCTATGCGGTCCGCTGCGCAAAAAAGCACGCCCAAAGGCGTGCTTTTCGTATCGGTCGTTTTTACATTTCGAGGTTTGCCGCGGTGCGCGGGAAGGGCAGTACGTCGCGGATGTTCTGCATGCCGGTGAGGTACATCACCATGCGCTCGAAGCCGAGCCCGAAGCCCGCGTGCTTCACGCCGCCGTACTTCCTCAGGTCAAGGAACCACTGGTACTCGCGCATGTCCATGCCGAGCTCCTTGCAGCGCGCGTCGAGCACGTCGTAGCGCTCCTCGCGCTGGCTGCCGCCGACGATCTCGCCGACGCCCGGAACCAGAAGGTCCGCCGCCGCAACGGTCCTGCCGTCGTCGTTTTGCCGCATATAGAAGCTCTTGATCTCCTTCGGGTAGTCGGTGAGGAAGACCGGCTTTCCGAAGACCTTTTCGGTGATATAGCGCTCGTGTTCGCTCTGCAGGTCCACGCCCCACTCGACCGGGTACTCGAACTGCTCGCCGGAGTTTTTGAGGATCTCGATCGCCTCGGTGTAGGAGAGGCGCTTGAACTCGTTGTTCAGCACGTTGTCGAGCCGTTCCAAAAGCCCCTTGTCCACGAACTTGTTGAAGAACTCCATCTCGGCGGGGCAGCGGTCGAGCACGGTCTTGATGATGTACTTGACCATCGCCTCGGCGACGTCCATGTCGCCCTCGAGATCGCAGAACGCCATCTCCGGCTCGATCATCCAGAACTCGCTCGCGTGACGCGCGGTGAAGCTGTATTCGGCGCGGAACGTCGGTCCGAAGGTGTAGATGTCGCGGAACGCCAGCGCGAACGCTTCGCCGTAGAGCTGACCGGAACCGGAAAGGTGCACGGGCTTTTTGAAGAAGTCCTGCGAATAATCCACCTTGCCGTCCTCGGTGCGGGGCAGGTTCTCAAGGTCGAGCGTCGTGACCTGGAACATCTCGCCGCGGCCTTCGCAGTCCGCGTTGGTCAAAATCGGCGTGTGCACGTAGACGAACCCGCGGTCCTGGAAGAACTCGTGGATCGCCGCCGCCGTGACCGAGCGCACGCGGAATGTCGCAAGGAACGTGTTCGTGCGCGGGCGGAGCGTCTGCATGGTGCGCAGGTACTCCAGCGTGTGGCGCTTCTTCTGCATCGGATAATCCGGCGGGCACTCGCCCTCGATCATAATCGCGTTTGCGTGGATCTCGAACGGCTGCGGCGCGTCCGGCGTCAGAACGAGCTCGCCTTCGACGACGATCGCGCAGCCGGTGGTAAGCCCCTTGCCGAGCTTCC
>CAMVGD010000028.1 GCA_947166925.1 uncultured Clostridia bacterium
CTGACCTGCATGAGCGCCGTTGCGCTTGCCGAAACCGCTGAAGAATTCGGCATATCCTGCGGGATCAAATGGGTCAACGATTTGTATGTGCACGATCGAAAAGCGGCCGGGATCCTTGTGGAAAGCGCGCTCGATCAGGACGGCAGCTTTTTATATGCAGTCGTCGGGATCGGCGTCAACCTGTTTCCGCCGGAAGGCGGCTTTCCGGATAATATCGCGGAGAAAGCCACGGCGCTGTTTGACGGTCCTTCGGATGAGGAGCTGCGGAAGCGTTTTCTGAAACGGCTCCTGATACGATTCAAAAAGTATTACGAGCAGCTTCCGGACGTGACCTGTTTTGAGGCGTATCGGGATCGACTGATCGGGATCGGATCAAAAGTGCTTGTTTCCGAACCGGAAGGCATGCGATACGGCACTTCGATCGGCATCGACAGAAGCTTTCGTCTGATCGTGCGGTTCGACGACGGAAGCGAAACGGCGCTTGACAGAGGCGACGTTACGCTCATGTGAACGGAATACCCCGCTGCGGGGTATTTTGTTTTATAATGCAGACAAAAACCGCCGGAGTTCGGTCTGTGACAGACGCAGCAGAGCGTCTTCATCAAGATGGATGACGGCTCCGTTCAACACCGTGAGCTTTCCGTTCACAAATACAAGATCGCAGGGCTTATGATACCCAACGCTGCCGAACAGGCTTGTAGGATCCGAAACCGCGCACAGCAGATCGCTTGTGTTCTTTCTGATCGCGAATACATCCGCCGCTTTCCCGACCTCGATGGAACCGAGATCGCTGCGTCCGAGCACTTTTGCGCTGCCCGCAGTCGCAAGCTTCAGGATCATATAACCGCTCGGCGCGCGGTCGCCCCACGTCAGACGATGCACAAGATATGCGCTTCGCATCTCGTCCATCAGGTCGGAGCCGTCGTTGCTCGCAGAGCCGTCGACCGCCAGACCGACGTCGATCCCTCGTTCGAGCATGTCGGGCAGACGCATAACGCCGCTGGAAAGCTTCATATTGGAAACGGGACAGTGTGCGATCTTTGTTTTGGTATCGGCGATCGCATCGAGCTCGTTATCGTTGAAATGAATGCCGTGCGCGTAGAAAACATCCGGACCGGTCCATCCGAGAGATGCAAGATAATCGAAGGGACGTTTTCCGAAAGCGGACAGCGTATACGCCTCCTCATCCTTCGTTTCGCATAAATGCGTATGCAATTGTACCCCGTGTTGGCGTGCCAATACAGCGCTTTCGCGATAGAGCGCTGACGATGCGGAGAAAGGCGAACAGGGTGCAAGCACGATTTGACGCATGGAGAACCGACCGGGATCGTGATACGCTTTGATCGCAGACTCGCTGTCTTTCAGGATCTCGTCTACTGTCTGAACGACGGAATCGGGCGGCAATCCCCCGTCCTTTTCGGACAGATCCATACTGCCGCGCGATGCATGCATACGAATGCCGAGCACATCGGCGGCTTCAAACTGCGCAGCCAGAAGATCTCCGGATCCATTTGGGAATACATAATGATGATCGAAACAGGTCGTACATCCGTAACGCATCAATTCCGCCATGCCTGCGCAGGAGCTTAAGAGCACCGTTTTTTCATTCAGATTCTTCCAGACGCCGTACAGGGCCTTCAGCCAGTCAAACAGCGCATAGTTCTGTACTTTACTGAGGTTTCTGGTAAAATACTGATACAGGTGGTGATGCACGTTGATAAGACCGGGATAGACGATCATATCCGAACAGTCATATTCGGCGTCCGGCTCCCCGTCATACGGACCGATCGCAACGATCTCGCCGTTCAGGAACCAAAGATCCGTATGTCGGAATACACGGTCGCAAACATCACAGGAAACGATCGTGTCGATGTTTTTTAAGCGGGTCAGCAATGATTATCACCTCCGCTCCGATTATAACAAATCGCTTGAAAAAATAACAGACCTAATGTATACTGTATTATGTATTTTTCTGCGGAGAAAATCATGATACGATTTGACAATGTCACCTTTCAATATGAAAAAGCGGACACGCCTGCGCTGTCGGACATCAATCTGGAGATCCGGGAGGGCGAATTTGTTGCGATCGTCGGGCACAACGGAAGCGGGAAAAGCACGCTCGCAAAGCATGTAAACGGACTTCTGCTGCCGACGCAGGGCGGCGTTACCGTTTGCGGCATGCAAACGTCGAACGAAGACGATATCCTGAAGATCCGGCAGAAGGTCGGCCAATATATCATAGCCTCGCCGGCAGAAATCACGGGCAACGGAGCACCGTACCGGCAGAAGGTCGGCATGGCGTTTCAGAATCCGGACAATCAGCTTGTCACGACCGTCGTGGAAGAAGACGTCGCTTTCGGACCCGAGAATCTCGGCGTTCAGCCGTCCGAGATCCGCGAGCGGGTCGACGAAGCGCTTGCCTCCGTCGGCATGACAGCGTTTGCGCAGTTTGCGGTCCATCACCTGTCCGGCGGTCAGAAACAACGGATCGCCATTGCAGGTATCCTTGCTTTGAAGCCGCAGATCCTGGTGCTGGACGAAGCGACGGCAATGCTTGACCCGAGCGGACGATCCGAACTGCTCGAAACGGTCAAAAAGCTGCATGAGGAAGGCATGACCGTATTGATGGTCACACAGTACATGGAAGAAACGACGGGCTGCGACCGCATCATCGTCATGAAAGGCGGCAAAGTCGTTCTGGACGGGTCTCCTGCGGATGTGTTTACGCATACCGATATTCTGACGGCGAGCAATCTGATCCCGCCGGAGCCCGTGATCGTACGGGACGCTTTAAGAACCATGGGTTATACGCTTTCCGATCGGGTACTGACGGCAGAGCAGCTTGCGGAGGAACTATGTCCATCGTTATAAACCATCTGACATACGCGTATACACAGGGCGGAAAGCCGTTGGACCCGACGCTGAAGGATCTGTCCTTTACGATCGAGGAAGGCAGTTTTCTGGGGATCATCGGTCATACGGGCAGCGGGAAATCAACGTTTGTGAAGCACCTTAACGGGCTGCTTCCCTGCGAAAAAGGAACGGTCGTGGTAGACGGTCACGATCTGTCCCAAAAGAGCGAGCGGAAAACGGTCCGCTCCCTCGTCGGGATGGTCTTCCAGTACCCGGAATATCAGCTGTTTGCAGAGACCGTATTCGAGGACGTTGCGTTCGGTCCGCGCAATATGAAGCTTGACGAATCCGAAGTCAAAAGCCGCGTTGAAAACGCCATGGCTTTGGTCGGTCTCGATCAGGAACGCTTTTCGGACCGCTCCCCGTTTGAGCTTTCCGGAGGCGAACGCCGCAGAGCTGCGATCGCGGGCGTGCTTGCTATGCATCCGAAATATCTGGTGCTGGATGAACCCATGGCTGGTCTCGATCCCTTGGGCAGACGCGAGATTCTTGCGCTTCTGGAAACACTGCGTACCGAATCCGGATGTACGATCATTATGATCTCTCATTCCATGGACGACATTGCCAATCACGCAACGAAGGTCCTTGTGCTTGAAAAGGGATCTGTGCTGATGTACGATACGCCGCAGAGTGTTTTCTCGCATTCGGAGGAACTGCAGCGGATCGGGCTGTCTGTGCCCGGCATTACAAAGATCTGTATTGAACTGAACCGGAAGGGCATTATGATCCCCGCTTCGATTTGTACGGAAGATGAATTTCTGACATGGTTCCGGGAGGGCAGGCAGCATGCGTGATATTACTCTCGGACAATTTGTTGCCGGCAATTCCGTAATCCACAGACTGGATCCGCGTACAAAGATCGGAATGATGATCCTGTATATTGTCATGACATTTCTGGTCAAGGACATCTGGTTTATGTCGATTCCGTTTCTGTACCTCGTTCTGGAGCTGATCCTTTCGGGAATTTCGCTTCGGTATATCCTGAATTCGCTGAAGCCGATCCGGTTTCTGCTGATCCTCATGTTCCTTCTGAATCTGTTTTTCACCAAGGGCGAGAATGTACTGTTCGGGATAGATCTCGGCTTCTGGAAACTGACCGGCGAAGCGGTGCTGCAATCCTTCTTCCTTTCGATCCGCATCATACTGCTCGTTGCCGGCGCTTCCATGCTGACGCTGACGACGTCGCCGATCGCGCTTACCGACGGACTTGAAAAACTGCTTTCGCCGCTGAAGATCTTTCATTTTCCCGCGCACGAGCTTGCGATGATGATGACGATCGCGCTGCGCTTTGTCCCGACCCTGATGGATGAATCCGACAAAATACGGAACGCGCAAATGTCGCGCGGCGCGGATTTTGAAAGCGGCAACATCTTCAAGCGCGTCAAGAGCATGATCCCGATCCTGATCCCGTTGTTCGTCTCCTCTTTCCGGAAGGCCGACGAGCTTGCGATCGCAATGGAGTCCCGCTGTTATCACGGAGGCGACGGCAGAACGCGGATGCATCAGCTGAAATTCCGGATCGACGACCTGTTTGCGATTCTGATCACGCTTGCATTCGTTGCTGCGCTGATCGTGATTTTGGTGCTGTTCTGATGAGACGGATTCGATTGATCATATCCTATGACGGAACGAATTATGTCGGCTGGCAGGTGCAGCCGAACGGCGTTTCTGTACAGGCGCTTCTTGAAAAAGCACTGTATGAATTGACCGGCGAAAGGATCCGTGTCGAAGGTTCCGGCAGGACGGACAGCGGCGTGCATGCAAAAGCGCAGGTCGCGCACTTCGATACCGGCGCGAGGATGGCTGCGGATAAGTTTGCCATTGCGATGAATATGCATCTGCCGCCGGATATCCGCGTTCTGTATTCCGAAGAATGCGATCCTTCGTTTCACGCACGGTTTTCCGCAAAAACAAAGGTCTATACCTATACCGTTCAGCTGGGTCCGCATGCAGATGTATTCCTGCGCACAACGTCGCTGCATCTGCATTACATGCCGGACGTTGAAGCAATGCAGCACGCCGCGGCGGATGTGATCGGGACGCACGATTTTAACGCGTTCAAATGCGCGGACAGCTCCATGGAGAATACCGTTCGCACCATATCGCGTTCCGAATGGACCAGAAACGGCAATCTTCTCGTCTATACCGTTGAGGGGAACGGATTCCTCTATAACATGGTCCGTATCCTGGTAGGAACGATGCTGGAGATCGGAAGCGGAAAGCGTTCTCCCGATACTCTGAGAAAAGCTATCGAATCCGGGAACCGAAAGGACGCCGGCGCAACCGCGCCCGCGCATGGACTATGCCTGTACCGCGTCGTTTATCCTGATTTTGATACGCTGGAGGTGCTGGACCGTGACAGATCGTGACTGGATGATCTGCGCCCTTGCAGAAGCAAAAATCGCCTGTGATGAGAACGAAGTACCCGTCGGCGCGATCGTGGTCAAAAACGATGCGATCGCAGCCAAAGCGCATAATCGGTGCTCTGCGGATCACGATCCGACAGCGCACGCCGAACTGCTTGCATTGAAAGCGGCATATGCAAAGCTCGGCTCGCTCGACGGCTGCACGCTTTACGTTACGCTGGAACCATGCGCGATGTGCGCGGGCGCAACGATCCATATGCGTCTTCCCCGCCTTGTTTTCGGCGCATTCGATCCGGTGGGTGGATGCTGCGGCTCAAAGATCGATCTCGGCGATCACTGGTTCGATCATTCGATTGAAACGATCGGCGGCGTCTGCGAAACGGAATGCGCTTCTATACTGAAAGATTTTTTTCGTGCATTAAGAATCGAATAATAATGGTTGCATTTTTCGGACGAATGCGTTATACTACCAAAGACGCACATGGAGACGTATCGAAGTGGTCATAACGAGAACGACTCGAAATCGTTTGACTGGTGATGAGCCGGTCCGTGGGTTCGAATCCCACCGTCTCCGCCATGAAGAAAGCACGCGAAAGCGTGCTTTCTTCAACGAAACTGCTTTTGCATATGATCCTGACTGTCAGCACATCTCGTTTCCGAAAATTAACGTTGATTTATTCGCGCTTTGTTCATATTACGAATTATTGACATTTCATTGCATAAGCTGTATAATATACAAAGCAAGGGGCTTGACTCCTCAAAAGAAAGGAAAGAGGTACTATTATGAAATCTTCTAAGGGCATCTCCATTGCAGCTCTCGTCTGCGGCGTTATCGGCATTGTCGGTCTGTTCGTTTCTTCCGTTCCGGCTATTCCGATCATTGCTCTCGTTGTCGCGATTGCGGGTATCATTCTCGGCGCGATCGGTATGAAGAAGGCAAAAGAAAACGGCGAATCGAAGGGTCTTGCGGTTGCAGGTCTCGTCTGCGGCATCGTCGGTACAGCTCTGGCATTGATCGGCGTTATCTGCGCAATCTGCGTGATTGCTGCAGCAAAAGCGCTTGTCAACAATATGAACACCACTGCTCAGCTGCCGTTCTTCTTCATGTTCTGATTGATCGATCATTGGCAGACACAGCGTTTGTCTGTGTCTGCTTTTCTTTATGCAGACAACTGATCCTTAAGAGGGTTTTATGTTTCCTCAATTTACATTTCTCGGGAAAACATTTTCAACGTATGGAATATGCGCGCTGATCGGCATTCTGTTCGCGCTGTTTCTTCCGTACGTCATTTTGGAAAAACAAAAGTATAATGAGATTCGTTATTTATTCATGATGCTCATTGCGATGGCGTCCAGCCTGATCGGGTCGCATCTCCTTTACGGCATCGTGAATTATCGTTTGCTTTTCATAGTCTTCCAGAACCTTGATCAAATACATACGTTCGGTGAATTTTTCAATCTGATGAAAGAGATTTTCGGAGGTTCGGTTTATTACGGAGGACTGATAACCGGTATACTCGGCGGTTTTATCTATCTGAAAAAGACGGAAAAGAATCGTGCGCCATATGCCGATATGGGGGCTGTTGCCATCCCCCTGTTCCACGGGTTCGGAAGGATCGGATGCTTTCTGGGCGGATGCTGTTACGGCGTCGAATGCAGCTTCGGGTTTACCTATCAGCATGCGCTGATCGAATCCGCAAACGGTGTATCGCGTTTTCCTGTTCAGCTTGTGGAATCCGGACTGAACTTTATGCTGTTCGGACTTCTGTTGCTGCTGTATCTGAAAAAACGCTCGCGAGGGAAGCTGATCTTCCTCTATCTGATCATCTATCCGGTCATCCGGTTTATCCTTGAGTTCTTCCGTGGCGATACATACAGGGGCTTTGTCGGATTTCTCTCCACAAGCCAGCTGATTTCTCTGATGCTGCTTGTATTTTCCGTTTTCTCTCTGCTTTTCATACACAGAAAAGAGAAAAAACAGGCTGGCGGGGTTAACGCCGAAACAGATCCAAACATTTCAGCATGAATCCCTGCATTCAAATGATCAACGGGCTATCGCAGTGCAAATGACGAATTGTGTTGACTGCGTACCGACGATATGCTACTATTGATATGGAATTATGAGGAGGAAAACTATTATGGCGTTTTGTACAAAATGCGGTCATATGATTTCAGAAGGCGCAAAATTCTGTGATTATTGCGGTGCACCTGTGAATGAAGCCGAACCGACGCAGCGAACGAACCCGGTCGAGAACCATGCGGAGACGTACAACGAACCCGTTTATCCGACAAACGATGAGATCGTTCCCCCTGCGCAGAAGCCTTCAAACGGTATTGCGATCGCTTCGCTCGTTTTCGGCATTCTTGCCGTGATCGGTATCTTTGCAAGCTGGCACCCGATTTTCGCAATCTTTATCCTGATCTTTGCGATCCTTGCCATCTGCTTCGGCGCATCGGGAATGAAAAAAGCGAAAGCTGCCGGCTTAACAAACGGTATGGCCGTTGCAGGTCTTATCTGCGGTATCGTCGCAACGGTCGCCGCATCTCTTTCCCTTGTATGCTGGGGTGCTTGCACGGCAACGATCTGCGCAAACACGGACTATTTCACATCCCTGCCGGAATCCATAAAGGATGCCTTCCATCCCTAATAGATCTGATCACGATCCTTTTTTCTGATGGACGCGGAATCACTCCGCGTCCATATTTCTTTTGTTTAGCGTTATGTAAAGCAGATTTTTCTTGCAATTTCATGATGTATTCGCTATAATATACAGGCATTTTGAACTGGAGGCTATTATGAAGAACGAACTGATCGGCAATTGCATCGTAGGACAGTCCGGCGGACCGACCTCGGTGATCAACGCGAGCATCTACGGCGTCATCCGTACCGCTTTGGACGACCCGCATATCAATAAAGTATACGGCGCAGCGCACGGCATTCGCGGCGTCATCGACGAAGTGCTGTATGATATGGGCAAGGAAGCGGCTTATGAGCTTTCCCTGCTTTTGAATACCCCTTCCTCTGCACTCGGTTCCTGCCGTTATAAGCTCAAGAACTTTGAAGAAGACGATACAGATTATGTCAGGATCCTCGAAGTTTTCAAAAAATACGACATCCGGTATTTCTTCTATATCGGGGGCAACGACTCGATGGACACCTGCAACAAGATCAGCAAATACATGCAGCAGGTCGGCTATGAGTGCCGTATCATGGGCGTACCGAAGACGATCGACAACGACCTTTACGGCACAGACCATTGCCCCGGGTTCCCCTCCGCAGCACGCTATATCATCAGCACTTGCATGGAGATCTATCTCGATGCGCGCGTGTATGATAAGCCGATGATCTGCGTTGTTGAGATCATGGGACGTCACGCCGGCTGGCTTGCCGCAAGTGCAGCGGCTGCGACCTATACCGGATTCGGTCCGGACCTCATCTATCTTCCGGAAACGGACTTCGACGTAGATGAGTTTATTGCGGACGTTCGTGAGGTGTATGAAGATACCGGCAAGGTCTTTGTTGCGGTATCCGAAGGCATCCACGACAAATCAGGGAAGCTGATTTCCGAATACGGAAACGATCCCACCGTCGTCGACTGCTTCGGGCATAAGCAGCTCGGCGGTCTCGCGGCAACGCTCGTAGGCATTCTGAGAGAGCATTTTGAGGACACAAAGATCCGCGGCATAGAATTCTCCCTGCTGCAGCGCTGCGCGTCGCATGCGGCTTCTCAGACCGATATTTCCGAATCCTTCGAAGCCGGTCGTGTTGCGGTCGAATACGCGGTGCACGGTATCACAGACAAGATGGTCGGCTTCCGCCGCAAGACAGACGAGGAAGGCAACTATAAGTGTGAGATCAAGCTGATTGATCTTGATTCCTGTGCAAACACCGAGCGCAAGGTCCCGCGCGAGTGGATCAACTCCCGCGGCAACGGTCTCCGGAAACCGTATATCGATTATCTGCTTCCGCTGATCCAGGGCGATCCGAAGATCCCGATGCAGAACGGTCTTCCCCGCTTTGCAAACCTCAAGAAGATCAAGGCAAAGCCACCGCGCAAAACCGAGCAGAACACCGACAAATAACATCTTTTCGATTGAAGGGACGCAAATGCGTCTCTTTTTTTTGTGATAACAATATAATAACAAAATGGTTACGATTCTGAGACGTTTCTGTTGCATTTTTATGATACAATACAGATAAGCAAATATGAGTGAGGGCATATATGAAGAACAGGATTCTTGTGGTAGAGGACGATACGGCAATCGCAGAAGCGATCGGGCTGAATCTGATGCTGTCGGACTTTGATTACAAAATCATTGATGATGGAGCCGAAGCTGCTTCATATCTCGAAAAGGATCATTCCTTTGATCTTGCGCTGCTCGATGTGATGCTGCCGAATCTGGACGGATTTGCCTTGATGAAACACATGGAGAAATACAATATTCCTGTTCTTTATCTGACTGCAAAGGGCGATCTGACTTCCCGGATCAAAGGGCTCCGGCTCGGCGCCGAGGATTATATCGTCAAGCCGTTTGAAATGCTGGAGCTCCTTGTACGGATCGAAAAGATCCTTGCAAGAACAGGCAAGCTGAGCAGCATTCTGAGATATAAGACGATCACCGTGGACGTTCCAAAGCGACTTGTCAGCAAAGACGGTGAGATCGTATCGCTGCAGCCGCTCGAATTCGATCTGCTCGTTATTTTAATCAAATTCAAAAACTGTACGCTGTCCAGGGATCGATTGCTGAATGAAGTGTGGGGGTTCGATTTTGCGGGCGGCACGCGTACGGTCGATATTCATATCGCGCATCTGAGGAAAAAGCTCGGTCAGGAGCTGAACATCGTTTCCGTCACAAAGCTCGGGTACCGTCTGGAGGATTGAATGCGGCTGAAAACAAGGATTCTGCTGTATGCAAGCGCTGCGATCGCCGCAGCGGTTCTTTTGTGCTGTATGCTGATTTTAAGGCTTGTACGAGTACAAATGCAGTCTGACGCTGCAGAAAAGGCAGCTTCTTCTTTTGATGAAATTAGTATCAATGTCATGAATGCAAACCGCAATATCACGGATCCCTCGTTATATGATACCTATATGATGTATAAGGTACGTTCCGCCGACCGTACCGGAATTTGTACACTATCGGTAAACGGACAATACCTGATCAACAACATCGGCTTCTCACCGGAGCCGTATCTTGTTTCAAGCGAAAACGATGAAGACATGAAGCAATGCTTCTGCCGCGTGTTCGGTACATTGTACCACTTGATCGGCAGAGAGGTTTATTGTACGGATCGTGCATATATGCTGATACAGGTCACGGATCTATCTGAACTGGACAATACCATGCGATCAATGCTGATACGCTGTATCGGCATCGGCGCAGGCGTGACTGCCGTGTTTTTATTCCTTGCCTATCTGTTTCTGTCTTCCTCACTCCGCCCGATCAGAAAACTGCAGACAGGTGCGCAGGCGATCGCTTCCGGCGATTACCATACACGAATCGAAGTGAAACGGAACGATGAGATCGGTCTTCTTGCGGCTGACTTTAATACGATGGCTGATGCGGTGGAACAAAGCATCTCAGAATGGAAAGAGCAAAACGAACGAAAACAGCAATTCATAAACGATCTCAGCCATGAAATGAAAACACCTGTTACATCGCTCCTTCTGAACAGCGAAACGTTGACGACAAGGACCGTTTCGGACGAGGACCGTCAGCGCGCGCTTCTCAGGATCAACGAGCAGGCGAAATGGATCGAGCGTCTGTCCCAAAAACTGATGCAGCTTGTAATGCTGCAGGGTGGGATCGAGCTTATACTCTCCCCCGTCCGCACGCTTTTGGACGCCGCGAAAGAAACGGTCGCAGATTCGCTTGCGCGCTTGCAGATCAAACTGTCCATTTCCTGTGAAGATTACTCGATCCCGATGGATTTTGACCTGCTTCGATCCGCGCTCGTGAATCTCGTTGAGAACGCGATCAAGGCGTCCGATCCTCAAAGTACGATCGAACTGATCGGAGCGGACAATCAAATTATTGTCCGCGATCACGGCAGAGGGATCCCGAAGGAGGAGATCGAACGTATCACCGAACCGTTCTATATGGTTGATCGTTCGCGCTCCAAAAAGCTCGGCGGCAGCGGTCTCGGGCTTGCGCTGGTGAAACAGATTGTCGATGCGCATCATGCAGATTTGCTGATCGAGAGTGAAGTCGGCGTCGGAACGTCAATTTATATTTGCTTTCCTGATGCAAAATGATAACCGTTTGGAAACAGCTTGGAAACGACTTTTCTTCCGAACTGTCGTATGATGACGACAGAAAAAGGAGGTATGAACGTATGAAACAAAAGATATTACCGATTATCATGGTTGCGGTCCTGCTGCTGACCGCCTGTCAGCCGACGCCGGATCGCGATATTATCGTGCAGAAGGACACGGAACGTCTGGTCGAGACGGTGGAATTGAAAAATGCGAACGAAGATGTTTCCATTGAACCCGCCGACATGCCGGACAATCCGCTTGTGAAGATGGACGAGAGCTATACGTTTGATTTCGTCAACGACAACGGCCGCCTGCATATTCACGCCGATGCGGACGTATATGTGCCGGAAACCGGCAAGGTCCCGATGGCGCGCGTCAAGGGAGAGTATTTCACCGATGCGTTTGCAAAGAAACTGTTTGACAAGATCTATCAGGGCGAGACGGCATACATCCGGACAAATGAAACGCGCAGATTGACAAAATCTGAGCTTGCGGAAATGATCGTCTACTATCAGGATCTTGTCGACACCGGAAGAACGGAAGATAAACTGATGGATGAAGAGGAAGCCATCGCGTTCATTGATGAAATGAAAGAAGAATTCAAAACCGCGCCGGATGAACCGGAGGAAATCAAGCCGGTCGAAGCGGACGGAACGATGCTGCTGAGGAATGTGACCGACGACAGCCCGTATGCGCTGTTCCAGCACGTGCAGTATTATGAGCTCTGGACGACAGGCAAACGAGGCGAACTGAATATCCGCAGACATGCGGAAGACGATGATTCGATGTCGGACTATCTGAGCTATGATCGTATATCGCATGACGGACAGAACAGTCAAGAGCGGATTTCCTACGGAGAGACCAGTGAAAGTCGGTATTTGATGTTTCCATCCGTGTATGACACCTATGTAACCGATCCGGATGACACAAGATGTTCTTACGGTCAGACGCTTTCGCCGCATGATGCGGCAGAACTGTGCATTGCGTTCCTTTCTGATCTCGGTGTGACGGACGTAACGCCGGTCCCCACAATCGACACCTATGTGGTGAAAGACAGGGATCGGGAGACAGTCGAAAACTGTTATTACTTTATCAATTTTATACGAACGCTGCAGGGCACACCGGTCGCGTATCTTTCTCCTATGGATGTTGACAATATCGAGATCGCAGAAAACGTCGAATATGAAGTACCGTGGGAGTACGAGTACCTGCTGTTTGTTGTGGATCAAGACGGCATTTATTCGCTTTCGTGGCAGAATCCGGTTCAGATCACGAAAGTGATCAGCGACGACGCCGCAGAGATCCCGTTTGAGCAGGCGGCAAGCATTTTTGAAATAATGAGCAGGGTGATCTATGAAGCGCAGACGGAAAACCGCGTGAAGCCATATTATATCGATCTGGAGGTGACAAGAGTCGAATTGTCTGCGATCCGCATCCGAGAAAAGAATGCGGAAGGCCGCACGGGATTGTATGTTCCGGCTTGGATATTTTACGGTAAACTGACGGATAACTATGACAATCCCGTCACGCAGGAGATGATCGATCGACGCCGTGCGGATACCGCCCTACTTGTTGTCAACGCGATCGACGGCAGCATTATAGACCTGAGAAAAGGATATTGATTCACTTTCGGTATGAAAGGGACGGCGACGTCCCTTTTCTTTACTTTTGGTGCGGGATGTGTTATTCTTGTAAAAGAATAGCGAGGACAGGATCGTGCGAAGGTTAAGCGACTTTTTTGAAATAAAGCCGGGTATTACGGCGCTGATCGGCGGCGGCGGAAAGACGTCGACGATGTACGCGCTTGCGGGAGAACTGCGTGAAAAAGGACCCGTGATCGTGTGCACCTCCACGCATATCCTTTGCCCGCCGCAGTATCCGTTTCTCCCCTGCCTTGCAGAAAAACTGAAACCGGGCGAGGTCGTTTCGACCGGTACGATCGACGGATCGAAGCTTTCGACGCCGGAACAGCCGTTTTCGGAGCTGATCCGATATGCGGATTACGTGCTTGTCGAAGCGGACGGTTCGCGACAGCTGCCCTTAAAAGCGCACGCTTCGCATGAACCGGTCATTCCGCCGGAAACAAAAACCGTACTCGTTGTGATCGGCATCGACGGGCTCGAAAAACCGATCAAGTACGTCGCGCACCGTCCGGAACTCTACGCAAAAATCTGCGGCGCGTCGGTCGACGATATCGTTACGGAAGAAATGATCTGTACCGTCCTTTCGTCCTATCCGCGATGCGACGGTATTCTCATCAATAAAGCGGACGATGCGGAGCGGATCGCTAAGGCGGTAAGTCTCGCAAGCCTTTTCTCCGTTCCGGTCGCCATTACAGCATGGCAGACGGAACATCCCATCAAAGCATTTCGGAGGGCAGAACCATGATCGTGATCAAAGGCGCGGGAGACCTCGCAAGCGGCGTCGCCGTTCGGCTTGCGCATTGCGGATATCCGATCGTAATGACGGATCTATTGCATCCCACTTCGATCCGCAGGACCGTCTGCTTTTCCGAAGCGATCCTGAAAGGAACATTTACCGTCGAGGATGTGACCGCCGAATATGCGTCGGATACCAGCGCGATCCCGGCGATCCATGAACGTGAGCATATAGCCGTACTATCAGATCCGGAAGCGAACTGCATCAATTCGCTGCATCCGGAAGTTGTCGTCGATGCCATCCTTGCAAAGCGGAATATCGGGACGGCAATCGAAGATGCGCCCATCGTGATCGCGCTCGGACCCGGCTTTACGGCAGGTGTTGATTGTCATGCCGTTATCGAAACGATGCGCGGGCATGATCTCGGACGCGTGATCCTCGCTGGCTCCGCAGAACCGAACACAGGCATTCCCGGCAACATCAGCGGGTTTACGACCGAACGCGTTCTCCGCGCACCGATTGACGGCATTTTCTCCGAATTGCATCATATCGGCGATATTGTCGAAAAAGGCGAACCGGTTGCCGCAGTAAACGGTGAAATCATCTGTGCGACGTTGTCCGGTGTGATCCGCGGACTTTTACCCACCGGAACGCCGGTTCATGCCGGCATGAAAAGCGGCGATATCGATCCAAGACCGGCCCAAGCGCATTGCTATACCGTTTCCGATAAGGCGCGTGCGATCGCGGGCGGCGTGCTCGAGGCGATCCTGATGCTGCAAAGGAGGATTTCTCATGTATAAACAAATCGTAGAGGCGATCCGAAACGGTCGTTCCCCCTACCTCTTTACTTCGATCGAAGGCAATGAGATGGGTATGACCGCTGTCGCGGACGGAGAACATGTTTACGGACATACCGGGCTGATCAGAGAAATCGCTGACAACGCGGATCTTCCGACAGTACGGGACGGCGTATTGATCGAACGCATCACAACACTGCCGCATCTTGTGCTTTGCGGCGCCGGTCATGTGTCCGTTTATACTGCAAAGATCGCAAAAATGGTTGGGTTTCGCGTGACAGTGATCGACGAACGGACGGATTTTGCAAATGCCGAACGCTTTCCGGATGCAGACGCAATCCTGAATCTGCCGTTTTCGGATGCGCTCGGGACGATCAATGACCCGAACACATATTATGTGATTGTAACGCGCGGACACAAGGATGATAATCTCTGTCTGAAAACGGTCCTGCATAAACCGTATACGTATTGCGGCATGATCGGAAGCAAGTCAAAGATCAAAGTCGTTTTTGACGATCTTCGCCGTCAGGGATATTCCGATACGAAGCTTAAAACGGTCCATTCCCCCATCGGACTTCCGATCGGCGCAAATACGCCGGAAGAGATCGCGGTCTGCATTGTCGGAGAAATGATTCAGGTGAAAAACGCCTCTCATCGAGGCAGCGAATGGGACCATGCGCTTTGCGAAGCCATTTCGTCGATCCGTGAACCGTACGCGATGGTCACGCTGATCGACAAACAAGGCAGTGCGCCTCGCTCGACAGGCGCGCGTATGATTGTGAAACAGGACGGGACGATCATTTCCTCGATTGGCGGCGGATTCGGCGAATTTGAGGCTGCTGAGCACGCAAAAACAATGCTTCAAAAAGGACCGAAGGTCAAACGGTATACGTGCCGTATGAACAATACGGATGCTGCGAGTATGGGAATGGTTTGCGGCGGAACGATTGATATTCTGATACAGATCACGGGGGCGTAATATGGGTGAAGATATCAAACTGACAAAACTGGCAAGCTGCGCAGGCTGCGGTGCAAAGGTCGGCGCGGGCGTACTTGCAAAACTCCTTTCCGACCTGCCGACACTGCAGGATGAAAATCTGCTTGTGGGCTTTGACAAGAGCGATGATGCTGCCGTTTACAAAATCAAGCAGGATCTTGCGATCGTGCAGACGCTCGACTTCTTCCCCCCCATCGCGGACGATCCGTATACCTTCGGACAGATCGCTGCGACAAATGCGCTTTCCGATATTTACGCAATGGGCGGCGAGCCGAAGCTGGCGCTGAACATCATGTGTGTTCCGAAAACGATGCCGAAGGAAGCGGTCCATGAGATCCTGCGCGGCGGTTATGAGAAATGTGCGGAAGCCGGCGCCATCATTTGCGGCGGGCACAGCATCTACGACGAAGAACCGAAATACGGACTTTCCGTGACCGGTTTTGTGCATCCTGACAAAATGTGGAAGAATCACGGCGCAAGACCCGGCGACGTGCTTTTTCTGACGAAACCGATCGGGATCGGCGTATTGACCGCTGCACAGCGCGGGGATCTGCTCGAACCGGAAACGCATGAATTGATGATCCGTCTGATGACGACGCTGAATAAAAGCGCGCGAGATGTACTTGTAAACTATGATGTACATGCGTGTACCGATGTGACAGGATTTTCGTTCCTCGGACATCTGTACGAAATGTGCAGCGGTTCCGACGTTTCTGCGGAGATCGACGTCAGCGCAATTTCCTTGATCCCGGAAGCGCTGGAGTATGCGCGGATCGGGATTCTGCCGGAGGGTATGTATCGAAACAGGACCTTCGCAGAACAGGCTGTCGATACGGGAAATACGGAGCTTGCCGTTTGCGATCTTTTATTTGACCCGCAAACGTCCGGAGGATTATTGGCAGCTGTTTCCGAACAGGACGCAGAAGATGTATATGCTGCGCTGAAAGATCGTGTGCCCTGCGTACAGCGCGTCGGCAGGATCGTTCGGCAAAAAGAAAAGACGATATACTTGCAATAAATAACAATCTGAACAGGTTAAAAGAATATCAAAAAGGAGCGGCGATTGCCGCTCCTTTCATGATCATAGTTTGATATTACTCAACACCTATGAACTCGATCCATTCCATGGTATAGTCCTGCAGCGGGCGAAGCTGCACGGTGCCCTTATCCATGATCGGTACGAAGATACCGTAGTCAACGATGTCACCGACCTTAACGTCTTCGCCGGCACAGGTCGCAACGATATCGATCGCTGCCTGACCGTTCGTAACGCTGATCGTTCTGGTGCCGTCGCCGATCTCAGTGACGCCGATGACTTCGAGAGTGTCAAGCCAGAACGTACCGCCGATGAACATTGCCGGATCATCGGTGATGTCCTTCAGCGTTGTGGAGTATCCGAGTGCCATCGGGAACACAACATAGTAGAACAGGTTATCGCCGATATCAGATTCCCAAGCATCATTCAGGAGAACCGTATACGTGATCTCTGCGTTGTCGAGTCTCGGGAGACCATAGTAGTTGTCGAGTTCACCCGCAAAGACAAACACATCGCCGATGTGAACGTCCTCAACAAGGGACTTGTCGGCAAGGTTGACTGCCATACCGGTCGGCTGACCTTCCCAAGGATCGATGGAAACGATATAGATCGTATCGTCATATACCTCGGAAACAAATGCCTGAACCGGAACGACTTCGCCGAGCATAGCCTTGTCGTTGAGGATCTTGTCGACTGCGAATTCGACAGAACCATATTCGTAACCGCCGACTTCAACAGCACCGGTCTTGATATTGACGGTGTAGTTCTGTACGTTCGTCGCATAGTCGATTGCCTGGAGCTGGATGTAATTGACGTCTTCGGGCACTTCGCTCATGTCAAATACCATCTCGGACGTTCCTGCTTCACCTACGCCGTAACCGAGGTTTGCACCGTCGAGTGCGGAATCATAGTAGAATGCTTCCGCGAAGCACATGCCGGACCCGTTATCTGCAAAGCTGACCGTGAGGGTCTTTGCTTCTTCGTCGTTCACAACATTCGTGATCACCGGGGATTCGGTATCGATGAGCAACTGGAACTGATATTCCGTGTTCAGCGGCGCGCCCGGATAATCGATCATGGTCTCGTAGGTAACAAGGCAGATCGTACCGTTCGGTACGTGTTGATCATACAAGTCGGATTCCTCATTCGTAACAATGCCGTCCCAGCTGAAGCTGCCGCGCGGACCCCAGACCTGATTGTCGTTATCGAAGTATGCCTTGCCGAGATATTCGGTATCGTCGACATAGTAGACCTCGCCGGTAAGCGCATCCGTGACCGTCATGATCAGATGACGCGCGTTACGGAGCTGGATCGGTTCGGAATAGAACTCGTCTACCAGGAACTGCGTACCGTCGGTGTTCTCATTGGAGATCGCGTTGTGCAGCGGGTTGTCAAACGTGTTCAGAAGATCTTCCCATGCAAGCGCCTGGATCTCTGCATCGCTGATGATCGTTGCCGCCGGGTTCGTGGCAAAGTAGGTGTATGCACTGCCGGAAGCGCTGTCCATACCGTAGGTCATATGCGGCTTGATGTTGACTTCCATCGGATTGAACAGTTCGGTCGGCAGATAGCCCGCTGCCGCATACTCCGGATAGTAGACGTTCTCGGCTGCGAAGTACATCAGGTAATCAACACTGTTCGTCCAGACTCTGTCAAGAACCGGACCTTCCGTCCAATCGCCGTAGAAGCCATTGAACGTGAAGTGTGCATCCGCGCTTGCGATGTTCGCAGTGGGCGTATAGCTCGGCAGCGTTTCGAGACCGACAACTGCACGGAGAATGAATGCAGCGTCTGCCGCAGTCACCTGACCGTCTTCATTTACGTCTGCAAAGAACGCAGCAATCGGATCAAGCTCGGTGAGACCGACAACCGCGCGGAGAATCTCCGCAGCGTCAGCGGCGGTAACTTTGCCGTCAAGGTTCGCGTCGCCGAGAATGCCTTCCGCAACCGGAGAGTCCGCAGTCGTAGCAGCATTGTTCGCGTTCGTGAAGTAGACATAACCTTCGATGAAGTTGCCGTTTGCGAAGGTAGCGTCAAAGTATTCTTTCGCGCTGTCATCCAGCGTGATCTTCAGCTTGCCTTCGTACGTGCCGTTCGCAGGAACGGTGATCGTGGTCGGACCTTCAACAGTGATGCCCTGACCATCGAACAGATAATCGGAAGTCAGCGTGTTATAGCCCTGCGTGACATAATCATACAGGCCGTACACTTCAAGATCATACTCCTGATCTTCATCGCTCAGGTTGACAGCGGTGAAGCGCATATTGAATACGCCGGCCCTTTCGGGATCGTCATAGAGATTCACGATCGGCTCGACAAAGTAGATCGGGCAGGAAACGGCATTCTCAAGATTGAGGATACCGGCGCCGCACTTTCTGGGCGAGTACAGATATCCGTCAGCATCGATCGGAAGACGTGCGGTGGATTCAATGAGATCTTCCGCAAGCTCCGCGCGCTGTGCCTTAGAGAGGTTCGGATATACATCTTTCAGGTACTGGGCGATCAGAAGGAACGAGCCGCAGGCGTTCGGAGACGCCATGGACGTGCCGCTGTATACTTCGTATGCATCGGGAGCGCCGGCAACGGAAGAATAGATCATACCGCCGGGAGCGGAGATCGACGGCTTGAGCTCCAGAGAAGGCGTCGTGCCCCAGCTGGAGAAGTCGCTCATCAGCCATGCGCTGGGATTCTCAACATCCTGCTGTTCGGTCGGAACAGTAACGGTGTTGTCGATCTCGATTCCATCAAGGATCTTCAGACCGGCGGTCTGCTGGATGCTGATGGCCGGTACATAGTACGGATCGATCAGCATGCCGATGGAACCGGACTGGTTGTTGAACAGGATCATACCGATTGCGCCCTTGGCAGCAACGTTTGCGTTCTTCTCGGAGAAGGAGATGTTGCCGCGAACAACGAGAGCAACCTTGCCTTCGACCTCATCCGGAATTTCATCGGGAGTACCCTGTCCGCAGTAGACAAGCTCAAGGGTCTGATCACCGAATGCATCGAGCCAGCCGTGTTCACCGTCGTCGCAATTGTCTACATAAGCAAACGCTTCGCCGTTGTAAACGATCGCGAGGGACGGATATGCAAGGTTTTCCATGGAAGCAACGGAGAGGTTGCCTGCATAGGTGGACGGACTTGCAACTTCTGCATAGTCTGCATATTCTGCAAGGACGTAACCGTTGCCTGCAAAGTTGCCTGCCTGATACGCCATGGAGTATTCATTGCCTGCGGAGATGCAGACGATGATGCCCGCCTGATCAAGCTTCTTGTACACATTGCCGAACTCGCCTTCAAGTTCTTCATCATATACGAAGCCGCCGGGTGCGCCGATCGACATGTTGATCGCATCAACGCCGAGGAGGAAGCAGTCTTCCAAAGCAGCCATGTAGATGCCGGAGTTGGTGCCGGACGACTGATCGGCGAAGATCTTCATGAAGACGAGCTGTGCGCACGGCGCAGCGCCCATAAACTTGATCGCGCCATCCGCGTCCACCGCCAAACCGGTGATGGTGCCGGATACATGGGAACCATGTCCGTTGTAGTCCGTTACGTCGTCGTCAAAATCATAGTAGTCATACGAGAACGGAACCTTGTCGGAGATGTATTTGCCTTCGACGAGGGTCGGAACGGAAGCAACGTATTCTTCGGTAAACACGGGATCCTCGATGACGCCGTAATCCTGGAACGCTTCATGCGTCAGGTTCAGACCAGTGTCGAGAACCGCAACGACCATTCCGTCGCCATAGAGGCCGATGTTCTGCATCGAATATGCGCCGGTGATAATGTTTGCATTTGCCTGGGTGGGCGTCTGCACAACAGGTGCATCATACTCGTTTGCAAGATAGACTTTCTTTACGCCGTCCATCTTCTCCATGGCAGCAATGTTCTTGTATGCTGTCTGGACAGACATACCGTTGATCAAAGCGGTGTAGTCATACAGACGCTTTGCATCGAACGATAACTCTCTGAAGAAGATATCGTGCGCATCGGAAAGACGGTTCTGCGCGGATTCTGCTTTCTTGGCGCGGATTTCCTCGGCAGTATAGCTGTCGCTCAGCGCAGGATCTTCGAACACGACGATCGCGGTTACGATCGTATCGGGATCGATATCCTTCGTGCCGGCAAGACGCGTATCCAACGTCTGGAACTGTCTTTCGGTCTTGCTCTGGAGACGGTGCTCCGGCTGAGAGCCGCTGCGTTCACCCAGCTTTTCGACTTTCTTTGCAGAATCTGCAAAGGAAACCGGCAGGACGCTCAGCACCATGACCAAAGCGAGCATGATCGCAAGTATGGTTCTTGCTTTTTTCATCCATGTATCCTCCTTATCAATATTAGTACACAAGTGTACAATACATGCGCTTATATTATATTATCAGTCTCCTTTCTTGTCAAGGAATATCAGGAAATTCTTCCACGGTTTCAGATTCCGAAAAATGCCGAAAACAGGGGCAAGAATGAGGCAGATACAGGAAACAAGACGAAAATATATTTTCGATTTTGCGAAAAGAGATGCGATGAACAGCAGGATCCCCAGAACCAGATATTTATTCAGATGCAAACGATCAAAGGCTTTGAAACGGATCCCCTTCCTGTCTGCCGTATCGGATAGATCCGGAGACATGACACGGATGAGATCATCGGCACGATAAACGATCGTCTGCGGCGCATACGTCTCTATAAGTCCGAGGATTTCCCTGTCCGTATCAAACAAACCGACCGCGTCCGGATTTGTCCGTATCGCCTCCAGAATGTCGAATCGATCCGGTCGTGCCTTCCGGATCAGAATAAACCGCTGCCGCCCGAGGCGTTCGGAAAGCGTCCGGTCATCGGTCAGCAGCACTTTATCAAGCGCATTCCGTTTCTTTTCCTGAATGGCTTCTCTGCGTCTCTTAACAGTACGGGATCTGATCCGAAGAAGGATCACAGTACCCACGGTTCCCGCACCGATCAATACAAACCCGATGCTGTTTATCGGAATGCGGAAATAAGCGCGTATCGGCAGCATCAATAATAATGAAAAGAAAAGAGAATCGACAATCGCAAAGATCTGCCGGAATATCGGTTTTGTTTTTTCGCATGATTTCATAAAATGATTGTTGCCAAACGCGGGTGTTTTATTCTATAATTTATCTATGAAACAGAGAATCGGCGTTTTCGGTGGCACATTCCACCCCATACATAACGGACATCTGCTGCTTGCACGGCACGCAGCGGAATCGCTCGGCATCGATCGGGTACTGTTTGTGATCGATCGCGTGCCTCCGCATAAAACGCTTGCGGAAGGCGCAGACGAAAACGACAGGCTTGCGATCCTTCGGCTGGCTACATCGGACGACCCGCGCTTTGCGGTCGAAACCATGGAGCTGGAACGTGAAGGAAAGAGCTACAGCGTAGACACGCTTCGGGAGCTGAAGGTCAAGTACCCCGACAGCGAGCTCTATTTCTTTATGGGATCCGATATGTTGAACTCGTTCACAAGCTGGCGGGCTCCGGATGAGATCGCGAAGCTTGCGACGCTGGTATGTACAGTCCGTACCGGACAGAGCGGCGGCGAAGCAGAAACCGCGGCTGAGCTGAAGCGCCTGTATGACGCAAACGTCATCCTTCTGGACGAAGTCTCTCCCTTGTCCTCCACGATCGTCAGGAATCGGATCCATGATGCGCTTCCGATCAAGGGAATGGTTCCCGATCGGGCGGCACATTATATCTATCTGAACGGTTGTTACCAGCCGAAGGAGATCAGCGTACTGTACGAACGTCTGAAAAAGGAACTGAAACCGCAGAGACTTACGCATACCGCATATGTTCTCGAAACCGCGATCGATCTTGCCGAACGGTTCGGCGCAGACCCGAAGAAAGCAAGAATCGCCGCGCTGCTCCACGACTGCGCCAAGTATCTGCCGGAGCAGGAGCTTCTGCGGTTTTCGGATACCGAACCGCCGATCTTGCCTATACTGCATGCGCCTGCCGGAGCGGATTATGCCAAAAGGGCGTACGGCATCGACGACCCGGAGATTCTACAGGCGATACGTCTGCATACGACCGGCGACGCGGGCATGACGCTTCTTGACAAGATCATTTACCTCGCCGATATGATCGAGCCGTCCAGGTCCTTCGAGGGCGTCGACGAGATACGAAATGCCGCGTCAATAGATGAGATGATGCATCTTGCTTTATTGCGCAGTATTTGGTATATTAAACAATGTAATCAAACAGTTCATCCCGCAACGCTGCGGGCATTGAACGATATAGGAGGTAAGATGGAACGATTCGGAGAAGCTGACGCGCTTGCGATCTGCAAAATCCTGTATGACAAAAAGGCGATCGATATTCTGGCGCTGCATATCGGAGATAAAACGATCATTGCAGATTGGTTTGTTGTGGCAAGCGGTACGTCCGTCACACATGTGCGGGCGCTGTGCGATGAACTGGAGGAGAAAGCAAAAGAGATCGGTCTTGAGATCCGTCGCAAAGAAGGATACGAGGATGCGCGGTGGATCGTGCTGGATTTCGGATTTGCCCTTGTGCATCTGTTCCATCCCGAGGAGCGGGCCTATTACAATATCGAACGTTTATGGGAAGGCGACGACAATATGATCCGCTACCCCATTTCGGAATAAGCTTTACGGAGGTATTATCATGGAACTTGCAAAGTATATCGACCATACGCTGCTGAAGCCCGAATCGACGCGCGCAGACATTGCACGCGTCTGCGAAGAAGCCAAGCAGTATAACACGGCAAGCGTTTGCGTCAATCCTTGCTGGATCGGTTATGTCGCCGAGCTGCTGAAGGGCACCGATATCAAACCCTGCTGCGTGATCGGATTCCCACTGGGCGCCACGCTTCCGGAAGTGAAGGCATTTGAAACGGCGGCTGCCATCCGCGACGGCGCTAAGGAAGTCGATATGGTCATCAACGTAGGCGCGCTGCGCGGTGCGGAATTTGAAACGGTTTACGAGGATATCAAAGCCGTCGTCGACGCCGCTGCCGGCAAAGCTCTGGTCAAGGTCATCATCGAGACCTGCCTTCTCACGGACGAGCAAAAAGTGATCGCGTGCAAGCTTGCAAAGCAGGCAGGCGCAGATTATGTCAAGACAAGCACCGGCTTCTCCACCGGCGGTGCAAAGGTCGAAGACGTTCGCCTGATGCGTGAGACTGTCGGTCCGGAGATGGGCGTCAAGGCAAGCGGCGGCGTCCGGACGAAAGCAGACGCCGAGGCCATGATCGAAGCCGGCGCGTCGCGTATCGGCGCAAGCTCCTCAAAGAAAATCATCGAAGGATAATCGAACAAATGAAAAGCCGCCCGTACAGACTGCACGGACGGCTTTTTTGTTTGCTTTCTACGCTTCGTAAAAGGTGACGTTCTGCGCACGCAGAAAATCCTTGATGACGTCGGGATGCGTATGGACGGCAAGATGCATGGTGCCGTGATCCACGTATGGTTCATGATTCGGCGATTCCAGTTTGATATCGGCGCCGAGCATCATCAGCCCGATCCCGGATTGCATGCCGACGACGCGGCCTTCCGTGTCAAACAGCGGCGCGCCGTTCAGACCTAACGGTCCGGCATTGGTCGTTTCAACGCCGAAGGAGCGTTCGCCGTCCGAAAGGAACCGCGTAACGGTCCCGTCAAGCGCAAGCAGCGACGAGCCGTTTTTTCCGACGTCGGCAAATTCGATCGTATCGTTCTCCGGATTCATTCTGTAATTCTTGAACTCCGGCAGAGGGAACCCGAGGCGGCAAACCGACTGTCCCTGCTTCGGCGTTTCGGCGGCAAAGGTTACGTGCCCGCGGTACAGATACTCATCGTCGGTCGTGAAATGCAGAAGCGCAAGATCGTATTTCGGATGCGGCGTGCATTGGATCCGGATATTACCCTTTGCACATCCCATAAAAGCATACCGGATCTGAATGACGGAATCGTGTGTCAGCTTCATGTCCTTTTCCAGTCGCTTCAAAGCAAATCGGTAGCTTTCGTCATGCGGAAGCGCGGAACGCTTCTCAAGATACATGCGGTACAGCTGTTCCGCGTTTGCCGATGCTTTCAGGATCGTCGATACACGCTTCGACGTGACGGCGTACCCGTATTCATTGACGAAGAACATTGTCGCGATATCGGCAAGGATCGCGTCGTCGCCGAATCTGCGGCGAATGATATGCATCGGGCGTATAGCGTCCCTGATGGATTCAACGGCTTTTACAAACATTTGTCTCACCTCTTATTCGATCGGTTTGAAATACAGAATATTCAGTTCCGGCGTGTCGAACACGCGCGGAAACGGGATCGTGTTGCCAAGCCCGCGGGATACATGCATCTGCGATCTGTTCCACCGGTACAGACCGGAGGTGTACCGCGGGAAAAACCCTTGTCCGGGCGAATATACCGGGACGCCGAACACACGGATCTGTCCCCCGTGCGCGTGTCCGGAAAGGATCACGTCGGCGTCGGTCCCGGCATAGATCGGGAACAGCTCGGGTCGGTGTGCAAGGACAAGGTTCAACCGTGTTTTGTCAAGCATGGACGCAAGCGTCTGCGGATCGGCGTACTGTTTAAGCCCGATCAGCCGTACCGTGTCGACGTCGGTGAACTCATCCGACAGGACGCGTACACCCATACCGCGTATCGTTTCGATATAGCGCTCCCCCGTCTCGCCGAGCGAACACTCATGGTTGCCCTCCGCAAAATAGACCGGTGCGATGCCGACAGCCTTTTGTACAAACGCAAATGCATTCTTGCATGCTTTATGATTGTGCCGGTTGAACAGATCGCCGGTAATCAGGATCATGTCCGGTCCGGCGGCACGGATCGCTTCGATCAGCGTTTTCTGATCCTTGCCGAATCTGCAGTCGTGCAGATCGCTGACCTGTACAACGGTGAACGGCTCTCGGACCTTTTCCTGCCGGATCGTTTCACACCTCGTCACAAACCTGCGGTTTTCCAGGAAAAACAGCAGATATGCAAGAAACAGTATTCCGAGTATGATGAGTACGGGTATCATGGATCAGAACGCTCCGTCAGCTTTGCGAGAATACGGTCGTAATGAAAATGCGGTACGGTACAGCCGCTGCAGTCCTTCACGCCGTTTGCAAGATAGTTCGGATTACCGCCGCAATCCTGCATCCGATACAACGGACAATAGCAGAACAGGCAGTTGAAATGGTCCGGATCATTCGTTGCATGACACGGGAAATACTCGCAGGCGCGATTCTGCACAAAACCGCAAAAGCGGCTTTCCCGCAATCCCGCTTCCCATTCCTTCCTCGTGATCGTATAGGTGCAGCGATCGATCAGCATACCGTCCGGTCCTTTGGAGGAACAGCGGATCGTTCCGTCATACCGGAATCCGCATTTTTGGATCACTCTCCGGGAACGGGCGTTGCTTGTCTTATGAAACACACGGATCGCATCAAGCTCCAGGTCCGAAAAGCCGAATTCGATCACAGCCTTAGCCGCTTCCGTCATGATGCCCTTTTCCCAGAAATCCGGATGCAGAACATAACCGAGCTCGCGCACGGTATCGACGCGCGTAAGATGCAAACCGACACTGCCGATGACGCGACCTTCCGGTTTCAGCGTGATCGCCCATGTCTCGTCTTCTTTGATTGCAGACGCGAGATACTGCTTCGTATCTTCGATCGTCTGATGCGGTTCCCATCCGGCAGCCGGACCGACAAGCGGCGATTTCGCGTATGCAAACATTTCGGGCGCGTCCTCCGGCGTCCATGCGCGCAGAATCAGCCGTTCGGATTCGATCGTTTTCATAGCAGATCCTTTCAGATCATCTTGCCGTCGATGGATTTGGTGATCGCTTTCGACATGCGGAGAATCAGCTCATGGTGATCCGTCAGAAGGTTGTAGACCGCATCCTCGGAAAGCACGCCGTGCTTCAAGTCCTCGGGCAGCTTGCCCGCTTCATCGTCCTCATAGTCCTTCATCCAAAGCGTACTGCCGTAGTAATCGGACAGCTTCTTGAAATGAGGGTGGATCGCTTCGTAGCGTTCCAGCGCTTCCGACAACTCGCGCACCGCTTTTTCGGATTCGTTGAGGTATTGTTCCATTGTTTCGATTCGGTCGATCTGTTTCATATCGTTACCTCCGTTCAGTGTGATCCTTTGTATCCGACCCCGTAGGTCGTGGTATAGTAATCGATTCGTTTGGAATCGTCAAACACGCGCGGATAGAGATTTTCGTTCGGGTCAATGCCCGCAAGACGGCAGACCGCGTCGTGACAGCGCTCGGTCAGATCCCTCTCCCGTTCCTTCGGATTCAGCTCGGCGTTCGGGAAGATCGGTTCGCCGATACGGACCGTGAACAGCGCGATCTGACGGAAGATCTTCCGGCGGATCCATCCGGGTTTCCGGTACGAAAAGCCGAGCGGCAGGATCGGTTTGTTGCTGTCGCAGGCGATATATGACGCGCCGCGCTTGAACGGGCGGATCGGCGCATAGTATTCCCACATGCTGCCCTCAGGATAGACGTGCAGCCAGCCGTGCTCGTTCTGCAGCAGATCACGGATCGTCTTCAGGTATGTTTTCGTTGCCGCGATGTTTGATTCCGGGATCGGGATCCCGCCGACCATGCGGATCAGCGTCCCGTTCTCGCCGTTGATGTTCGGCGCCCAGGAAAGAAGATTGGAACGGAACGGACGGATCGTCATCATCACGGCGATATAGTCCCACATATGGACGTGGTTTGCAATCGAAACGACGCCGTTTTTCAAAACCTCGCGATGCTTTTTGATATTCTGTCGTCCTTCGATCCTCAAGCCAAGCCGGATCCTTGCAAGCGGAAAGACGATCGTATTCAGCAGCAGCCGGATCAGCCC
Organism: uncultured Clostridia bacterium; assembly: GCA_947166925.1. GTDB lineage: Bacteria > Bacillota > Clostridia > Christensenellales > CAG-138 > UBA3792. The sequence goes on from CAMVGD010000028.1 coordinate 27,579, forward strand.
CTGCTTGAATCGGAACGATCTGCTGCGGTCGATATACGGATATTCCGTATCGAACACGATCCCGCGGTCCTTATGCACTTTGAGATAGTGCCGGTCCGTTTCCATCGGATACGGAAACCTGTTTGTCTTCGGATCAAATACCATTCTCCCTCATCCTCCGATTGATTCGGCATCTCCATTAACATTGATAGTGTATCATAACTCAAATCCTCTAATCAAGCAGACACTTCACTTTATCACGTTTTGAGGAATTTTATTGCCGTCAGTCTGTATTATTTATACAGTATTTCCAACGTCAAGACCTGTCAAATACTATCATTTTAGTTTTAAAGCATATCATTCTTTTTGTGATCAGCATTATGGTTTCCACATGCATTGGGACGATGGCGTGAATAAAAAAGCACATATTCACGCTGTAGTCACGACCCTCGACGTAAGGAATATGCCGTTGACCGGTTGCGTCAGGGCACCCGGATCGGTTTCGTTGTTCCGGCAAACTGGAATTTGCCGCTATAGATTAACCACATATTCTGCGAGTGCAAGTGCGATATCGAAATGTCCCGGATCATGCTGCG
>CAMVGD010000029.1 GCA_947166925.1 uncultured Clostridia bacterium
CCCTTGATGCCGCTTAATTTCCGTTTCGTGTCTAACTTTTTGGGTTCAGATCATTTTGAACAGCCCCTTTTTGTATGTTTATACGCATTTAAAGAAATTTTACTTTCCTTTTACATGGGAATGGTTTATACTGTAGTCAAACGATCCGTCAATGCGGATTATTTCGCGTACGGAAAAGTTTTACAAAGGAACAAGGGGGTAATTTCACAGCATGAAAACCAGAAGACTCACCAAAAAAGAGATGATCATCTTCGCGATCGGTCAGCTCGGTTGGTCCATCCTGAGCGGCATCATCGGCGCTTGGTTTGTAACCTTCTATCTTCCGACGTCGGGCGACTTAAACGAAGGCGCGATCCAGTTCATTCCGTCCGGTCTCGTCATTGCGGGCATCCTTACCGTGCTCGGTCTCATTACTGCGCTTTCCCGCGTGTTTGACGCAGTTACCGACCCGCTCATTGCATCGCTTTCTGACCGCAGCAAGAACCCGAAGGGCAGACGTATTCCGTTCATGCGCATCGCGGCGATCCCGCTGTCTGTCGTAACGGTCCTGCTGTTCTGCGCACCGGTTCCGGATCTTTCCAAGAGCGGCATCAACATTGCGTGGATCTCCGTCTTCGTCGTGCTGTTCTACCTGTTCATGACGATGTACTGCACGCCGTATAACGCGCTGATCTCCGAGTTCGGCAAAACGCAGGAAGACCGTATGTTCATTTCCACGGCGATCTCCCTGACGTTCTTTGCGGGCACGATGCTTGCGTACACGCCGTTCGTGTTTGCGGGCATGCTGAAAGGCGCGGTCGGTTTCAACTGGAGCTACCGCATCTGCTTCATCGTCCTGGCGGTCATCGCATGCGTCTGCATGCTGATCCCGACCTTCAAGCTGAAGGAAAAGGAATTCGTCGACACAAAGCCGTCCGAAGTGAATATGTTCAAATCCCTTGCGGCGACCTTCAAGAATAAGAACTTCCGCGTATTTGCGCTGTCTGACATCATGTACTGGGTCGGTCTCACGCTGTTCCAGACGGGTCTTCCGTTCTTCGTAAAAGTCTCCATGAAGCTCGACGAGAGCAACACGATGCTCTTCATGGGCGGCATGACCGTTCTTTCCGCGTGCTTCTATCCGTTCGTCTCCGCGCTCGTGCGCAAGTTCGGCAAGAAGAAGCTCGTGATCACCGGCTTCCTCGGTCTGGCGCTTGCATATACCGTCACCGCACTGATCGGCGTACTGCCGTTTTTGACCGGCATGCTTCCCGGCATCATCATCTGCGTGATCGCAGCATTCCCGATGGCGCTTCTGGGCATCATTCCGCAGGCGATCGTTGCTGACGTTGCGGAAGCGGACGGCATCGAGACCGGCGAAAACCGTGAGGGCATGTTCTTTGCAGCGCGTACCTTCGCGATGAAGTGGGGTCAGGCGCTCGCAATGCTCGTGTTCACCTCTCTGGCGATCCTCGGCACGACGCAGGACCTCAAGAGCAACGACCTGACTGCATCCCCGATCGGTCTCCGCATCATCGCGATCGTCGCGGTCGTGTTCTGCGTACTCGGCGCAGTGATCCTTGGACTTTATAAGGAGAAGAAGGTCATGGGCGTCATCGAAGAAGCGCACAAGAAGGAAAACCTTCCCGAATAACGAGGTCTGATATGGACAGAACAAGCGTCATTTTCGGCAATCCGATCGACAGTAAGACCGTCAGAAAGGCGGAAAAGAGCAAGGCGAAATTCATCAAAAAGTTCGGCGACGACACGCAGAAGGAATACCATCTGGGGCTCAAGCCGATCGACGAGATCAAGGAGATCAAAATCCAGAACCTCGTGCTTGCCGACAAGCCTTTGGAACTTCCCAAGGACGCCGTCATCGTCGGCAACATCCGCATGGGCTTCGGGCACTACCGCATTGCAATGGCGATCGCGTCGTGCGCGCAGGCTCTGGGCCGTACGCCGGTGTGGATGGACCTTGCATCGTTCGACGCGACCGGATCCAAGATGATCCGCAGCCAGAACGATCTCTATTCGATGGGCTCCAAGCTCTCGCAGAAATCCAAGCTGTTCAACAAGCTCGTATGGGATCCGATGAACTGCGAAGGCTTCAAAAAGATCACCTACAACGCCGCGGACCAGAAAAACTCCGAGCTTTTGGCGCCGCTGTATCGGGATCTTCCGAAGGACGTTCCGTACATCGGCACGCACGTGTGGCCGAGCCAGGGCGCAGTGCACGCGGGACTGACGCACGTCGTCAACGCGATCCCGGACAACTGGCCGATGGGTCTGCATCTGGCGGAGGGCTCGATCCACGCCGTGCAGACGCCGTTCGCGTATCTCGGTTATAAGAAGCTGAACGGCTTTGCAAAGAAGCCCTTAAAGCCGATCCCGGACGCGGACCTCAAGATGGTCGGGCACTACATCGACCATGAGCTCGTCGAAAACGTCGAGCATGACTGCGCAAAGCGCGTGGAGCGTCTCGATACCGGCGCGCCGATCCGTTTCCTCATGACGGTCGGCGGCGCAGGCGCAGGCGGCAACCTGTATATCGCGATGGCGAAGCATCTGCTGCCGTATGTGAAGACGGGCAAAGCGGAGCTGTGGGTCAACTTCGGCGATCACCTTACCATGTGGGACGCGTTCAAAAAGAACATCCCCGGCATCGAACAGCAGGCCAAGACGTACTTCGACGACTACAAGGGTCTCTCCGACTGGGCGGAAACGCTCGACGCGCCGAGCAAGGCGGGGATCACGGTGTTCTGCAACAAGAACATCTTCGAGGCGGTGTATTCGACGAACCTCCTGATGCGGAAAGCGGACGTGCTGATCACAAAGCCTTCCGAGCTTGCGTTCTATCCGGTGCCGAAGCTTATGATGCGGCACATCGGCGGGCACGAGGTCTACGGCGCGATCTACGCGCGCGAGATGGGCGACTCGACCTTCGAGTGCGAAACGCCGGAATCGCTGTGCGACATGATCGACACGCTGATCGGCGACAAGGCGATTCTCCGTCAGCTCAACAAACGCATCGTGGAGCTCAAGAACTTCGGCGTCTACAACGGCGGCTACGAGGTCGTGAAGCTCGCGATCGCGGGAAGATAAGCATCCGAAACCGAAAAAGTCCTCCGATCCGGAGGACTTTTTGCGTTCGGAAAATTTTTCTTCGCATTTGCGTGAAAATGTATTATACTGTATCCGGACGATCTTTCCGGGCGGAGGGATCGTGCGGGAAGGGGGAACAATGATGGAAACCAAACCGAAACTTTCGCTGATGAGCAAGATCTCGTACGGGCTCGGCGCCGTCGGCAAGGACATGGTCTATATGCTGTCCGCAAGCTTCGTCCTGTATTATTTCCAGGACGTGCTCGGCAGTCAGTTCGACAAGGCGGGACGCACGGCGATCACGGTCGCGATGGGCGTGATCCTGCTGGTCGCAAGGATCTTCGACGCGTTCAACGATCCGCTGATGGGCGTCATCGTCGCCAAGACCCGGACGAAATGGGGCAAGTTCCGTCCGTGGCTTCTGATCGGTACGCTGACCAACGCGGTCGTGCTCTACTTCATGTTCGCATGCCCGCCTTCGATCGACACGCCGAGCGGCGTGATCGCATACGCGGCGATCTTCTACATTCTCTGGGGCGTGACCTACACGATGATGGACATTCCGTACTGGTCGATGATCCCGGCGTTCACCGAAGGCGGCAAGGAGAGAGAAGGGCTCACCACGCTGGCGCGTTCGTGCGCGGGCGTCGGCAGCGCGATCATCACCGTCGTGACGATGATCGCGGTCCATGCGCTGGGCAATCTGTTCGGCGGCGGCAACGCGGCGGAGATCGAAATGATCGGCTTCAAGTGGTTTGCGCTTGCGGTCGCGGTGGTCTTTATCGTGTTCACGATCCTGACCTGCGTATTCGTCAAGGAAAAATCCACCGCGGAGCTGAAGACCGTTTCCGTAAAGGAAATGTTCCGCGCGCTTCTCCGGAACGATCAGGCGATGACCGTCGTCGTTGCGATCGTGCTGATCAATACGGCGATTTATATCACCTCGAACCTCGTCATTTACTTCTTCAAGTATGACTTCGGCGGCACGAACTGGTTCGGCGACTACACGCTGTTCAACATCTTCGGCGGCGCGGTGCAGATCCTCTCGATGATGGTGCTGTATCCGGTGCTGCGAAACGCGGTGAAGCTCAGCAATACGCGGATCTTCTACGTCTGCCTCGGCATGGGCATCGCGGGCTACGCGGCGCTTCTGACGCTTGCGATCGTCGGCATGGGCAACGTGTTCGTGCTGTTCGTTCCGGGCTTTCTGATCTTCGCTGCGAGCGGGCTTCTGAACATTCTGACGACCGTCTTCCTTGCGAACACCGTCGATTACGGTCTTTTGAAGAACGGCACGAGCGATGAGTCCGTCGTATTCTCGATGCAGACCTTCGTCGTCAAGCTCGCAAGCGGCGTCGCGGCGTTTGCGGCTTCCATCTGCCTTGCGATCGCCAACCTGCAGGAGGGCACAGAGTTTACCGAAGCGGAGAAAGTCTTCGACTTCTCGGCGAACGTCACCACGGCGCAGAAGATGGGACTTCGCATGACGATGACGATCATCCCGATCATCGGGCTCATCGTCGCGATCCTCTGGTTCCGCAAGAAGTTCATCCTGACTGACGAAAAGGTGCTCGAGATCGCCGAGCAGGTCAAGGACCGCAAGCAGAACGTCGAGGAATAACAAAACGGGAACCGAAAGGGGACTTTTAGAGCATCTCTCATAAGGGTGTTTTTCAAACGTGCTGTTTTTTGACCCTCCCTTGTCAGGGAGGGTGGCTCGCGAAGCGAGACGGGAGGGTAGTTTTACATGGACTACCCCTCAGTCGCTTTCGGCAAAGCCTCAATCGACAGCTCCCCTGACAAGGGGAGCTCGATTTTTACCGGGAGTAAGTGCTTACCCATCGCTTTACAGTGATGAACTTTTTTGTCGGGACAAGCGATGAATCATGCTTTACTTACCGAAAAAGAAAAGCGCAGCTGTTTGCAAAACGACAACGTTTTGAATTACCCCCTAAAAACCGCCTCTTAATAATCCCTTTTTCTTGCATCCTGCATGCATGAATGATATACTGAAGAAAACCCGCAAAACGGAGGAAATACCATGATCCCGTCACTGATTATGAACATCCTGAACGCAGCGATCGTCACGGGCTGCATCGTGTGGGGCGTCAAAAAAGTCGACCCCTGGACGCGGCTGTTCCGCTTTTTTACCGTGCTGTCCAACGTATTGAGCGCAATTGCGTCGATCGCCGTCGTCGTCTGCCGGCTTTGCTGCGGCGCGCTGCCGTTCTGGGCGCTGCTTCTGAAATACGCGGGCACGGCTGCGGTGACGGTCACGATGCTCACCGTGCTGCTGTTCCTAGGTCCTACCTCGCACGACTGGAAGGGGCTTCTCTCTCGCGCGGATCTGTTTATGCATCTCATCTGCCCGCTGCTTGCGATCGTATCGTTTCTCGTGTTTGAAAAGACGCACATGCCGGCGTGGACGATCGCCGTCGGCGCAGCGCCGGTGCCGGTCTACGGCGCGCTGTACATGAAAAAGGTCGTCTATTCGCCGGAGGAAAAGCGCTGGGAGGATTTCTACGGCTTCAACCGCGGCGGCAAATGGTACCTGAGCTTTACGCTCATGGTTCTCGGCGGCGCGCTGATCGCGCTCGCGCTTTGGGCGATCTGACGTCCGGCAGAACCGGCTGCGCCGGCGTTCGCCCGCGTCATATCTTCACGGGAATCGCCGGACGCCGCAAGAGGCAAGGGAAAACGAATCGTGTCAAACAGAAAAAATCCCCGGATCGGACAGATCCGGGGACTTTGCGTATTCAGTTCCGGAAGGCCTCCAGCTTGCGCTTGACACGCTGCATGGCGTTGTCGACCGATTTCATGGGCTTTCCGATACGCGCCGCGATCTGGGGGTAGGAGAACCCGTCAAGGTACAGGCTGAGGACGCGCCGCTCCATCGGAGACAGCGTTTTTTCAAGATACAGCATCATCTGCTCGAAGTTCTCGCGCCCGATCACGACCTCCTCGGGATCCGCGACGGTGAGCGATCGCATCGTGTCCAGAAGCGTCAGCTCGCCGGACGGCTCGATCGCCGTGCGGTTCAGGGAAACGTAATGGTTGAGCGGCGTATGCTTCTTGCGCGTGGCGTTTTTGATCGCGGACAGGATCTGGCGCGTCACGCACAGCTCCGCAAAGCTCTTGAACGACGCCGCCTTGGTTGCGTCGTATTCAAGCACCGCCTTGTAAAGCCCGAGCATGCCCTCCTGCACGAGATCCTCGTGGTCCGCGCCGATCAGAAAATAGGAATGCGCGCGCGAACGGACCAGCTGCTTATAGCGCTCGAACAGCTTCAGCTCCGCGTCGCCGTCGCCTTCGCGAATGCGGGCGATCAGTTCTTCGTCGGTCGGTTCGATTTTGCTCATTCTGCGTCCTGCCGTTTCTTCTCGAACATCAGGATCGCGGCGGCGACGCCCGCGTTCAGCGAATCGATATGTCCCTGCATCGGGATGGAGACGAGGAAGTCGCAGGTTTCGCGCACGAGCTTCGAGAGTCCCTCGCCTTCGTTGCCGATGACGATCGCAAGCGGTCCCTTCATGGCGGCAGAGCGCATGTTTTCGCCGCTCATGTCCGCGCCCGCGATCCAAAGCCCCGCCGCTTTGAGCTGCTGGAGCGCCGCGGAGATGTTGACCACCCGTGCGATCTTCATGTATTCAGTGGCGCCGGCGCTTGCCTTGACGGCGGCGGCGGTGACGGACGCGCTTCTGCGCTTTCCGATGATCACGCCGTGCGCGCCCGCGCAGTCCGCGCTGCGGATGACGGAACCGAGGTTGTGCGGATCCTCCACGCCGTCGAGCACGATCACAAACGGCGCTTCGCCCTTTTCCTTCGCGGCGTCGAGGATGTCGGCGATCTCGCAGTAGGTCACGCCCGCCGCGTACGCCACGACGCCCTGATGGTTCGCGGTCTTTCCGCCGTGTCCGAACGGCATGCACAGCTCGTCGAGCTTTTTGCGGTCGACCTCGCGCACGATGAGCTTCCGCTCGCGCGCAAGGGTCACGATCTCGCCCAGAGAACCGTCGTGCTCGGTCGTGACCAGCACGCGGTCGATGCTTCTGCCGCTCTTGATCGCTTCGCGCACCGCATTTCTGCCGATCAGAAGGTACGGCTGTTCGTCGCGCTCGTTCTCGACCGGCGCGGGTTCATAGGAACGCTTCGGCTGCTCGTCGCGGCCGCGCCTGCGGTCGTACGGCTTTTCGTCCCGGTCAAACGGCTTTTTGGAGTAGCCGTTTTCCGGATAGGGCTTCTTTTTGCGCGGCTCGCCGTCGTAGGGCTTATCTCGCCCGGACTTCCGGTAATCGCGTTCGTCGTTTCCGTAGCTCCTTTTTTCGCCCTGATACGGCTTTTTGCCGTAGGGCTTGTCATACTGCATGTGCGTGCGCGCGCCGGTTTCCCGGGAACCGGGACGCTTGCCGTAGTCTTTTCTTTGATCGCTCATGATTCGGGCTCCTTTTCGGGTTCGATGGGATATGCAAGGGCAAGACGCATCAGCTCGCCGATGCGTTCGTCCTCGCCCAGTAAATACAGATGTCCGAGCAGCGCTTCCAGTCCGGTCGCCACACGGTAATCGCGCACGTCCGCATGCTTGGGCACGGTGGCGGAGTGCGCGTTGCGCCCGCGTCGGAACGCCGCCTGCTCGGATTCGGTGAGCTTGTCCGCAATGCGCCGGTAGGCGGCGGCCTGTCCCGCGGCGCAGACGAGCTTCGCCGCCTCGGGGTGCAGGGCGCGCATCGGAAGCCGCAGCGTCTCCGCAAGCAGCGTGCGCACGTACAGATCATAGACCGTGTCGCCGAGATAGGCGAGCGTCAGAGCCGGCAGCGAAAGCGGGTCGGCAGGGCGCTCGATGTTCAGATGACGGATCAGATCGGAATGCATACTCATACGCATATATCATACCTTCTTTTTTCACCGAACGCAACAGGAATCTTGTTTTGACCGATAAAAAAGACCTTCCCTGTTTCAAGGGAAGGCGGAAAGCCGGAACAGGCTGTTGTTTACACCGTTCCGGAAAGCACGACCGTCAGCACGCCCGGCGTCACGGAGACCGCGCCGGTCTCGACCTGCGTAAAGGTCGCTGCGGGCACGGACAGCGTCGCGGCGCCGCCGACCGGCATGGTGAAGCGGTTGTTCTCGAACATGAAATCGGACAGAGGCGCGCCGTTCACGGTCACGGTCAAGTCCGTAAGCGTGATCGGGAAATCGTCGGTGAGCACGAGACCGGTCGCTTCGGTGTTGCCGCGGTTTTCGATCACAAACGTCACGGTCATCTGTCCGCCGCCGGTGATCGGGTTCGGACCCATCGCCTTTTCGATCGACACGTCCGCGTAGTCTGCGACGGGCACGGTCGCGGAGACGGTCAGCGGTTCGTTTTCGCCGACGGTTGCCGTGTTGACGATCTCGCTGCCCGCTTCGAGCGGCGCAAAGCCGTTGACCGCCGCCTGATAGATGAGAAGCGCGTCTGCGCCGGCGGGGATCGAGGGGATCAGAAACTGCACGCCGCTCTGCGACGGCGTCGGCGTCAGCGTTTCGGAAAACGTGCCGTCGATGTACAGCACGGCGTTCCCCGCAAAGGTCAGCGGGGTGACCGGCGCAGAGCCGCCTGCGGGCGTGTATGCGCCGAGATCGTCGGAAATCACGAGGTTTTCGATCGCCGCCGCGCTGCTGTTCTTCAGCGAGATCAGATACGTCAGCGTCGCGTCCTCGCGATATGCGTCCTCGAGCGCGCGTTTTTCCGCGGTCAGAGCCGCGTTCCATTCGGTCTCCGCAATGTTGGAAGCGACGGTTTCGGTCGTCGTGCCGTAGGTATATGTAAGATTTGCCTGATTCAGAATGACTGCCATGGTATTCTCCTTTCCGAACGGCATATGCCGTCCGGTTTATACTATGCAGAAAACAAAACGGACGTGTTTTCACGTCCGTTCAGAGCTTCATGCCGTCAGGCGGTTCATTTGTCCTTCATTTCCTTCTTCTTCATTTCGTACAGCTTCTGCAGATACAGCACCGCGTCGGAGAGGAGCCAGATGATGACGCCGTACACAAGCCCCGTGAGAAGCTTCAGGAAGAACTCCGAGAAGATCACGCCGCCGGAGTATTGTTCAATGATCAGCGTGACCGTGTACACGATCGAGGTCAGCAGATAGAACAGCATGACGATGATCGCGACCGCCTTGGCGATCAGGCAGAACATGCCCTGGTCCTGCGCCCATTTTCGGAACGCGCTTTTGACCTCGGGGGATCGCATCGTCTTCTTTTCCGCCTTCGGGGAAGCGGGCATCGGATCGAATTTCGCGCCGCACGCATCGCATTCGGTCGCGTCGTCGGGCAGGGAAATGCCGCATTTCGGACAGTACATCATAGGTTCTCCTCCTTATTTGATCAAATCTTCAGCCGAGATACATCCGGATCAGCATGTCGTACGCTTCGCGATGGTAAACGGCGGCGTTCTTTGCCTCCTCCAACCATGCGTCGTGCTGCGCCTGCCACGTCTCGGTCCGGAGCTTTTCGGAAACAAAAGCGTCGATCTCGTTTTCGATCGAAGCGCGGTCGATCACGCCTTCGGGAAGGATCTCAGCAAGCCGCACGATGCAGTAATCGTCGCCGACAGGCGTCGGTTCGGAATACGCGCCGACCGTGAGCTTGCTTGCGATCTCAGCATAAGCCGGGTATTCCGGTTCGTTGCCATCCAGGAACACGACCTGCTCGAAGCGTCCGCCTCCTTCATCATCGTGCGCGTTATAAAGCTCCATGGCGTCCGCAAACGTCATGCCGCCCAAAAGATCCGCATACGCCTTGTCCGCAGTCTCCTTCACGCCGGCGGTGCGCTGCTTTTCCAGCGTTTCGAGCGTTTCCCTGAGCGCTGCGTATTCGGTCACGATTTCCGCCTGCCGGTCTTCGTTCTCCCCGCGAAGCGCGAGCGCGCCGTATTCGGCCTCCAGCTCCGCTACGGCAGAACGGGTTTCGTCGAGCGTATCGAGATCGCTGTCGTCGGAGAGGATCAGGATCACTTCGATCCGCGCGGCTTCCTTCGGCGCGTACAGGCAGATCGGATCGTCGACGAGGGCAACGCCGTTCTGGTAATCGAGATACGTTGCGGGATCCTCGGTGAAGCTCTCCTTCTGCTTGGCAAGCGTCGTCTCATACCATTCGTCGATCGCGGTCTGATCCGCGGGCGCGTCGGAGCTGAACTGTTCCTCCAGGAGCGTGCTGAGCGCGTCGATCCGTTTGGTCGAAACGGCGTCCTTAAGCCGCATTGCAAGGTAATCGTCAAAGGTGTACCCTTCGCCGAACATCGCGGCAAGCTCCTCGTTGATCTCGTTGAGCGCCGCGGTGCGCTGTTCTTCGGAGAGCTGGGAAACGTCCTCGACGGAGCCGTCGGGATCGCCGTAGTAGTACAGAAGCGCGTCGCGCTCCTCGTCGACCTCCGCCTGCGCCTCGGCGCTGCACTGCGCCTCCTGTTCCGCGGACAGCGAAACGCCGAGCTGCTTTGCCTTCCATTCGGGCATATAGAATTCGATCAGCCATTCCTCGGTCATCCGCATGAACTGATTGAGCGATTCCTCGTCCACGCCGTAGCCGTAGGCGAAATAGCTGACGTACTGGCTGAACGTATTCTCGAGCTCCTCGGCGGTGATCTGAATATCGCCGAGCTCGATCGCGATCGCGTTCCGGTCAAACGCAGCGGCTTCGCTGCTTTCGGGCGCGCCGGTCACGCCGGCGTCGGAGGGGGCCGGTTCGTTTGCGGCGTTGTCTTTCGGAACAAGGCATCCCGTCAACGGCAAAAGGAGCAGGATCGCCGTGAAGAATGCGAGGATCCGTTTTATTTGTTTCATATGTTCAATCGGGGTTCCTTTCTGTTTGTTTGGTTCATTATACTCCCGGTTCGCCGTCTGTGCAATGCATCAGCCTGTAAATAAATTGTGGAAGTTTTTTGACAAAATCGCGAATCTTGCACTTTCGCTCGGTCCAGACGATCGCGGCGGGCTCGCTTGCCATGAGCCGCAGATTCGGCTCTGAGGACAGGATCGCAAGAAGCCGCATGCCGTCCGGGTGCGCGGAGGCGTCGTAAACGAGCGTCGTCTTGCCGTCGCGCACGGTGACGGAGGAGAAGCCCGCGCGCCGCGCGTAGGCGCGGATCAGAGCAAGCTGCATCAGCGCCATCACCGGTTCCGGCAGATCGCCGTAGCGGTCGTTGAACTCGTCCAGCAGGTCCGTATACGCGTCGCCGTCGCCGATCTGCGCGATCCGCTTGTACATCGCGAGCCGGTGGAGCTCGGACGGCAGGAACGATTTCGGAATGTACGCGTCGATCGGCACGTCGACCGTCGTTTCGATCTCCGGCGCGACCGTTTCGCCTTTCGCCTCGGCGACGGCGGAGCGCATCAGCTTGCAGTAGAACTCATAGCCGACGTCCGAGATGTGCCCGTGCTGCTCCGCGCCCAAAAGACTTCCCGCGCCGCGGATCTCCAGGTCGCGCATCGCAAGGCGGAAGCCCGCTCCGAACTGCGTGAACTCGCGGATCGCCAGGAGCCGTTTCTGCGCCGTTTCGGAGACCGCGCGCGCCTGCGGAACGGTGAAGTACGCGTACGCCATGCGCGTCGAGCGACCGACCCTGCCGCGAAGCTGATAGAGCTGCGCGAGCCCGAGCTTGTCCGCGTCGAGCACGACGAGCGTGTTCGCGTTCGGGATATCCACGCCGCTTTCGATGATCGTGGAACAGAGAAGGACGTCGATCTCCTTCCGGAGGAACGCCATCATCGTGTTTTCGAGCAGCGCCTCCGGCATCTGTCCGTGCGCCATCGCGATGCGCGCTTCGGGCAGAAGCGCCTGAAAATGTGTGAGCGTCGCGCCCATCGTCATGACGCGGTTCGAGACGACGAACGCCTGTCCCCCGCGGGAAAGCTCCCTTTGCAGCGCCGCCGCGACAAGCGCGTCGCTGTACTCCATCACGAACGTCTGAACGGGGAAGCGGTTCTCCGGCGGCGTATCGATCGTGCTGATGTCGCGGATGCCCGTCATCGACAGGTTCAGCGTGCGCGGGATCGGCGTCGCGGTCAGCGTCAGGACGTCGATCTCACTGCGCAATGCCTTGATCTGCTCCTTGTGATTCACGCCGAAGCGGTGCTCCTCGTCGATGATGAGAAGCCCGAGATTCTTGAATTTCACGGATTTCGCAAGCAGTGCGTGCGTGCCGACGACCACGTCGATCTCGCCGGACGCAAGTCCTTTTTTGACCTCGGCGCATTCCTTCGGCGTCTGGAACCGGGAAAGGCACGCGACCCTGACCGGGAAGTCTGCAAACCGCTGCAGAAGCGTATGATAATGCTGCTGTGCAAGGATCGTCGTGGGCACCAGAAACGCCGTCTGCTTGCTGTCCTGCGCCGCCTTGAACGCCGCGCGCATCGCGACCTCGGTCTTGCCGTAGCCGACGTCGCCGCACAGCAGCCGGTCCATCGGACGCGGCGATTCCATGTCCGCCTTGACGTCCTTGATCGCCTGTGCCTGATCGGGCGTTTCCTCGTACGGGAAGGCGTCCTCGAGCCGCTTCTGCCACGGCGTGTCCTTCGAGAACGCATAGCCGCTGTTTGCGCTTCGCGCCGCGTACAGCCGCGCAAGGTCGACTGCGAGCTTCTTTGCGCCGGCGCGCGCCTTTTCCACACGCTGCTGCCACTCCGCGCCGCCGAGCTTGCTTAACTGCGGAGGGACGTCCGCGTCCGCGCCGACGTATTTCTGGATGCGGTCCAATTGATCGGTCGGGATGTAGAGCCGGTCGTCGCCGCGGTAGGCAAACAGCAGATAGTCCTTCGTGCTGCCGTCGACCGTGAGCTGCTCCACGCCCAGAAACTTTCCGATGCCGTGCGCCTCGTGCACGACGTAGTCGCCGACGGAAAGATCGGAGAATTTCAGCGTGCCGCCGCGCTTTTTCGCATGCGAGCCCGGGCGCTTGCCGAACAGCTCCTGCGCGGTCAGCACATAGAGATGCGCCTCCGGAAACGCAAAGCCCTGCGGCAGGGACTCCGAAAGGATCAGTGCCTCGCCGCGCATCGGCGAGCGGACGAGACGATCGGCGTAGGCGACGTTCAGGTCGCTGTCCGCGAGCACGTCGCGCATGCGTTCCTGCGCTTCGCCGACGTATAAAAGCACAGCTTCCCGCGCCTTCAGAAGCCGCGCAAGCTCGTTGATAAAATGCGCGGAATCATTGAGATACGCCGGCGCGGGCTCGACCGTGAAGCCGACGCGTCCGCGGTGTCTGAAATTCGGATACGGGCGGAACAGCGCGTAATACGCCGCGCTGCGGGCGGTGTCGAGCCGCCGCATCAGCGCGTCCGATCCGATCAGAAGCTTCGCCTGCGAGGAATGCCCCTCGCCGCGCTCGAGCGTCGCCGCGACCGTTTCCGAAAAGATCAGCTCCGCCGTCCGCGCTTCGTCCGCGATGCGGCTCGGCTCGTTCATCAGGATCAGACTGTCGTCCGGCAGGTAATCGAGCAGCGTTTCGGTCATGGGGTAGAGCAGCGGCACGAGTACGTCCGCGCCGACGCACGGACGGTGTTCCTTCCACGACTCGCGCTGCGCGTCAAAGCCCTGCGCGTTTTTAAGGAGCCGCAAAGCCCGCGCCATCGCTTCCGCGGTCTGCGGAGTCTCGAACGCCGGCGGCAGCACGACCGCGTCCGTTTGCTCGATACTGCGCTGCGTCAGCGGATCGAAGATGCGCATCTGGTCCACGTCGTCGCCGAAAAACTCGATGCGGTACGGATATGCCGCCTGCGGCGGATATACGTCGAGAATGTCGCCGCGCGCCGCAAACTGTCCGGGGCCCTCGATCTCGGCGGCGCGCTCATAGCCCGCCTCCGCAAGCGCCCTGACAAGATCCCGCGGGTCGATCGTGTCGCCGACGGACACACGCACGATCTGCGACAAAAATGTCTCATGCGGAACGAGACGTTCCATCAGCGCTTCGGCGCAGGTCACGATCAGCGAGGAAACGGAAAGCGCAAGGCGCGACAGCACCGAAAGGCGTTCGCTTCTGCGCTCCGACGAGACCGCCTCAAGATGCACAAGCGGCAGCTCGCGGGGAAGATACAGCCCCGTGTCCGGGCGATATGCCCGCTGCAGCTCAAAAAGTCGCATGGCCTCGGCAGGCGTCGGCGCGACCCAAACGACCGTCCGATCCGTCGAAAGCGCGGCGCTGACCGCGGGACGGTGCGCTTCGCTCAAGCCGAAAACGGCGACTGTTCCGTCGCCGGCAAGGAGCGCGCTGTGCAGTTGTCGATAGCCGGGGTCGTTTGCGACCGCGTGTAATAACTCGTTCATTCGCTTAGCATGGTGCAAAATCGCACCAGATAGTTTAGTCCTTGTTCCCGTCGACGGAGACGGAGCTGTTCTTCTCGTGCTTCTTGTTGTACCTTGTCTGCGCCTCGCCGATGTTGCCCTGCACGATCAGGATCGTGGCGTCGGCGGCGTTTTCAAAGACCTCGTCGAGCGTCTTCTGTTCCGCCTTCGAGGGACGCTTCAGCACGTAATCGCGCAGCAGAACGCTTTCGTCCTTGCCGACGCCGATGCGGATGCGCGGGAAGTTTTCGGAATTGACGCAGGCGATGACCGAGCGCATGCCGTTGTGACTGCCCGCGGAGCCGTTCGCGCGGATGCGCATGCTTCCGAGCGGCAGGTCGATGTCGTCGTACAGCACGATCAGCCGGTCCGGTTCGAGCTTGTAGAAGTGCAGCAGGCTCTGCACCGCGTCGCCGCTAAGGTTCATATAGGTCTGCGGCTTCACAAGGATCACGCGTTCGCCGTCGATCTTTCCCTCGCCGTACAGCGCGGAAAAGCCCTTTGTTTTGATGCGGACGTTGAGCTTGTCCGCCAGCTTGTCCAGCGCCTGAAAGCCCGCGTTGTGCCGCGTTTTTTTATAGCTCAGCCCGGGATTGCCGAGCCCGACAATGAGATACATAGCCATTCCTTTCCAAAATACGGATTGCCCCACGCCCGCAAAGGGGGAGGGGATATAAAAACAGTATACCATGCTTTTCTTCGCCGCGCAACAGAAAAAGCCGCCCGAAGACGGCTTTCAAACTCCTCACTTGCCGAAGATAATCATAACTCTAAACTGCACACTTGCCGAACGGTTCCCTTCCCGCCGTGTAAGCAGTATGTGGGCGTCTTCCGGCGCAATCTTGATCCTCCCTTGTCAGGGAGGGTGGATGCCGAAGGCAGACGGGAGGGTAGTTGCTCATATTCTACCCCTCAGTCAGCTATCGCTGACAGCTCCCCTGACAAGGGGAGCTCAATCATGTGTAAAATTGTTCAACAGTAAATGCGTTCGTTGCGGCGTATGTATGCAATAGATTCTGTATTTTCAGTATCGTGTTATTGAAAGATCTGTTCGTATGTAACATTATAAATCTGCTTAAACAAAATTATTTCGTCGGGATATACATGCCGTTGTCCTACTTCTATTTTAGCAAGAGCGCTTCTTGTAATGTCGCATCCTTCCAACTGGAGTTTTGCAGAAGCTTCATTTTGCGTCATTTTTTTGCTTTCGCGGATTTTGCGCAAGTTGTTTCCGATTCTCTTTTCAATTTCAATATTCATACAGACCTCTCTTGCACTTAAATAGGAACAATTCTCTTGACTTGATTATAAAAGTATGTTAATCTCATATTGCACCTATACAGGTGCAATTCAAAGTTAGGGGTGCTTTATGAAAAGAAGAATTGTAATAGGGGTATTTATTATTCTATCGTTGGTTTTGTTGGGTTGTTCGAAAAATACGGAACATCATGAACTCGCATCAGCAACAGTCGAACCTACCGTGACCGAAGCGTCGACACCTATTCCGACGCCATCACCGGAACCCACGCCAACACCAACACCTACGCCGATTCCTTCCAGTTGGGAAGTAGATAATTATGTTGACGATTTTGGAGACAAGACCGGATCAGCATACTTGAGAGGAACATTTAAAGGAAAATTCAGCAATTCTGCCACATCAGGATCAAGTTTAACCGTACATTTTTATTATGAATCCACATATTGCAGTATTCGCTTATTGGAGTATGATTCGCATAAAGCTACTTTTTCAACAAATGATGATGTAATTCTCAAGTTCAAAGTAGATGATAAGGAATACTCCATAGATCTCGTTGTTCTTAGCTATGGAGATGACCTTTATTTCACAAACAGCAGAAGTGGGTATAGTACTTTGAAAGATGCCTTGATGGACGGGAAAGAAATCAAATGTGTTGTCAAAGGAACCAAATATGGAGAAACATATAATTTCACAATGGACGGTATTGGGTTCAAAGAAGCATTAGAGGAAGCAGGAATGCATTAAAGATTCTACTCGAATGAAAACAGAAGCACAGTCTGCATAAACCGACTGTGCTTTGTTGTTCGTTTTGGGATAATAATGAAAACCGTCTTACTCTATCCCGGTCATGTCGAAGTTTTCGAGCCATGCGTTCGCCGTCTCGCAAACCTCGCGGAGGCACGCTTCGTCGAACGGGGTGACGAGACCGGCGTTCTTCAGAAGATCGACGAACGTGCGGCTGCCGCCCTGCTTCGTGTACGCCATATAGTGCTTCCAGGCGTTTTCGCGATCCTTCTGGATCATCGCCCAGAACTCCAGAGCGACCGTCTGCGCGAGGCAGTAGTCGATGTAGTAGAACGGGACCTGATAGATGTGGCTCTGCCGCTGCCAGCCCTCGCCGTCGCCGTAGAACGGGATCTCGCCGTCGAGCTTCATCCACGGCATATAGATCCCGAGCAGCCGCTTCCACTCCGCATGGCGCTCCGCGGGCGACATTTCCGGCTTTTCGTAAACGATGTGCTGGAAGTGGTCGACCATCGTGCCGTACGGGATGAAGGTCAGCGCGCCGGAAAGGTGGCTGTACAGGAATTTTCTTGCGTCCTTGCCGAAGAATCCGTCGGCGTTCATCCAGCCGAAGAATTCCATGCTCATCGAGTGCACCTCGCACGCCTCCATGGACGGCCATGCGTATGCGCCCGGAATGCGCTTGCGGTTCATCCAATAGGCGAACGCGTGTCCCGCCTCGTGCGTGACGACTTCGACGTCGTGCTGCGTGCCGTTGAAGTTTGCAAAGATGAACGGTACCTCATATTCCGTGATGCCGGTGCAGTAGCCGCCGCCTTCCTTGCCCTCGGTGGAAAGCACGTCCAGAAGCTCATTGTCGAGCATCGTGCGGAAGAACTCCGAAGTCTCCGGCGAAAGCGCGTCATAGAACTTTCTGCCCTCGTTCAGGATGTCGTCCGGCGTGCCCGCGGGACGCGGATTGCCGCTGCGGAAATCGAGCGCGGCGTCCGCAAACGACAGCGGGTATTCCTTGCCGAGGCGCTTCGCTTGCGCGCGCATGATGGAATCCGCGACCGGCACGAGATATTTCTGCACCGCGGCGCGGAATTGTTCGACGTCGTCCTTCGTGTAGCAGTTGCGGCCCATGCGGTAGTAGCCGAGCTGCGTGTAGCCGCCGTAGCCGAGCTTTTTGCCCATGCCGTCGCGCAGCTTCGTGAGCTCGTCATAGATGCCGTCGAAGCGCTCCTGATGCGCCTTGAACCAGTTGCCGTCCGCCTGCCACGCCGCTGTTCTTCTCGCGTCGTCGGGATCGGTCTTGAACGGAGAAAGCTGCGACAGCGTATAGACGCCGTCCTCGAACGGGATCTTTGCCGAGGCGATCAGCTTGCCGTATTCGGTCACGAGCTCGTTCTCCTTCTGCATGTCCTCGATGATCGCGGGTGAGAAGGTCTTCTGCGCGATCTCGGCGTTCACGAACATCAGATCGCCGTATTCCGCGGCAAAATCCTTGCGGAACGGCGAAACGAGCATCGCGTCGAGCCATGCCTGCTCATATTCCTCGATCTCCGGACCGAGGCTGTCCCAGAACTCGTTCTCCGCGTCGTAGAATTCGTCGCGCGTGTCGATCGAGTGACGGACCTGCGCCAGGGTGCTGAGCGTGTGGATGTGTTTGTCCTCATTCTCTTTTTCGAGGAAGATCGCTTTCGCTTCTTCGTAGCTCTTTGCGCCCTTGAAGCGTTCGGTCAGATCGCGAAGCGTGCTTTTGACTGCTTCCGGGTCGGGCCGTTTGTAAGGCATTTCGGAAAATTTCATATGGTTCTCCTTTCAAGATCGCCCCGTTTTTCGGGACTCTGCTCAAATCATCAGTATAGCATGGATCCGCGCTGTTTTCAATACGCGCCGTGCGAAGAAACCCGTGACACGCTATCTGTTTTATGGTATCATATATCAATAAAATCAAAGGAGAGGGACCTCATGAAGACGATATGCGGACTGAGCTGCGCCGAATGCGATCTGAACACAACGTGCTGCGGCTGTGAGGCGACCGGCGGCATGCCGTTCGGCGGGACATGCGTCGCGGCGGAATGTATCAAACGCGGCGGAAAAGAAGCATATGCCGCGCTGAAGGCGGAGCTGCTTTCCGAGATCAACGTCCTGCTTTCGGCGTACGGCGCGCCTGCCGCGACGGAGCTGAGAGAGCTTTTGGGCAAATACGTGAATCTTGCCTATCCGCTGCAGAGCGGCGAAGCGGCGCGGTTCCTTGACGATCGGAAGATCTATCTCGGCGCGCAGATCGGGAAGGAAGGCGAAGACCGCTGCTTCGGCGTGCTTGCGGACGCAGACTGCATTCTGCTCTGCACCTACGGAGCGGGCGGCGCAGATCCCAAGCTGCTCCTGTATCAACGGCGCGGCAGCGTCAAGTGACGGGAGGGAGCCCCATGCGTTCGATTCTGATCAAGGACACCACGCGCGAGCAGCGCGAGCGGATCGTGCGGGAAGCGCTGTACGGCGCGTGCGGCGCGGACTGCGAATTCTGCAATGGCTGCGATAACTTAGGCGGCGGACGGATCGAAGCGATCTATCAGCCCTATATCGACGGCGAACGGGAGATCGCCGAGATCAACGCGGCGTACCGCGCGCCGTTTGTGCGGTAAAGGAGAAACAATATGAAGAAAACAGCGCTTATCATACTTGCCGTGCTCGGATGTCTGCTGCCGATCGCGGGGTGCCGCCCCGCAGCGGAGCCTTCCGACGGTCCCGCCGCAGTATCCGGAGAAGTGAGGAGCTGTTCCGTTTCGACGGGCGGCGGCATGCTCGGCGGTTACAGGAACGTATCCTAT
The DNA here is from genome assembly GCA_947166925.1 of uncultured Clostridia bacterium. GTDB lineage: Bacteria > Bacillota > Clostridia > Christensenellales > CAG-138 > UBA3792. The sequence goes on from CAMVGD010000029.1 coordinate 19,225, forward strand.
TCGATCGACAAAAACGGTCAGGCGACGCTTGAGATCTCCGAAAAGGAGACCCATGCCGACCGTGAGGTCACCACGGTCTATCAGGCGGATCCGAAAGCGGCGGAGGAGCTTGCGGCGCTGATCGAAACGCACGATCTCAAAAAGGCGAGCAAGCAGCCGTACAGCGATCTGATCGCTTATGACGCGGACACGACCACGGTGTCCTTCCGGCTTTCGGACGGGTATTACAGCATATCCGAAAATCAGGTTCTGGACAAGAACATGCGCGAGGGCTTCAACGCGATCATCCGATACCTGAATTCGCTTGCTGTGGGCGAGGGCGAAACGACCCTGGAGCCGCAGCGGGCGTACCTGTATCTTAAAAGCGGCTATACGCTGCAGTTTCTGGTCGAGGACGCGTTCGACGGAAAGCTGGACGGTATTCTGAGCGTCGAGCGCGAGGTCTTTCCGTTCGGGGAGGACGGGATCGTGCTCTGCGCGGGCGAACAGCCGGACCTTTCCGGTGCAGAGCCGGTCGATTCTGCCGAAGCGGGCACGATCGTGTATGACGGCGGGACCGGACAGATCGTTTTGCTGTACGCCGATCATACGTTCGACGGCGGCGCATGGATCCTTGCGCGCATCGACGGCTATGTGCAGTATGCCTGCCCGCTGATCGCGGAGATGGAAGGGACGTACCGGCTGTATCTGAACGGCACCCCGTAAAGGAGAGGAAACACCTATGAAAATACTGGTTCTGAACGGCAGCCCGAAACGTGACAAAAGCGACGTCATGCACATGACGCGCGCATTTCTGGACGGCATGCACGACGCGGGCGAACAGCAGATCGAAACGATCCACGTTATCGACAAACACATCGAATACTGCACCGGCTGCTTTGCCTGCATGCGAAACGGCGGGACCTGCATCCACGACGACGACATGCGCAAAATCCTCGAAGCGATCCTTGATAGCGATCTGCTGCTTCTGAGCTTTCCGCTCTACTGCTACGGCATGCCCGCGCCGCTGAAAGCGCTCGTAGACCGTACGCTGCCGCTTTCCTCGATGGCGATGCAGAAGGTCGGCGACCGGTACGAGCACGTCGGGCAGGCGGACTTCGCGCATCTCCGCTACGCCATGATCTGCGGCTGCGGCTTTCCGAACAGCAAACACAATTTCGAGCCGGCAATCGCGCAGTTTAAGCTTCTGTTCCCGCACGATCCGCTGATAATGACCGTGCCGGAAAGCCCGCTGTTCAGCGAGCCTTCCGCTGCACCTGTCACCGAGCCGCGCCTTGCGCTTTTACGGCAGGCGGGCAAAGCGTATGCCGAAACGGGATCGATCCCGGAAACTTTGGCGCAAGAGATCGGTTCGCCGATGATCCCCGAGGAGGTCTACGCCGCGATCGTCAACGGCGGGAAGCAGTAAAGGCACATGGAGCTTTTTTACACAGACAGCAGAAGCGAATGGCGCGCATGGCTTTCCGAGCACTTTGAAACGGCGCAGGAAGTCTGGTTCGTCTTTCCCGCAAAGGCGTCCGGGGAGCCCGCGGTTTCCTACAACGACGCCGTTGAGGAAGCGCTTTGCTTCGGCTGGATCGACGGCAGAGCGGGCACGCTGGACGAAACGCACCATATCCGCCGCTTCACCCCGCGGCGGAGGGGAAGCCCGTATTCCCGCCCGAATATCGAGCGGCTTTTAAAGCTTGACGCTGCGGGGCAGATCCATCCGCGTGTACGGGAAAGCGTTCTGCCGATCATTTATGCGCCGTTCGTCTGGCCTGCGGATATTCTGGACGCATTGAAAGCGGACGAAACCGTTTGGGAGCACTATCAAAGCTTTCCGGAGGCATACCGCCGCATTCGCGTCGCCTATATCGACGCCGCGCGAAAGCGTCCCGCGGAGTTTCAGAAACGGCTTGCGAGCTTTATCGAAAAAACGCGCCGCAATCAGCTGATCCAAGGGTACGGCGGGATCGACGCATATTACACGGAGGAAAAACCATGATCGACGTAAAAGGCAGATGGGCGCTGATCACCGGCGCAAGCAGGGGGATCGGACGGCTCGCCGCTATTTTCTTGGCGCAGCGCGGCTGCAATCTGATCCTGCACGGCAGAACGGAACAGCATCTTGAACCGGTCCTCAAAGAGGTCGCCGCATACGGGATCGAAGCGATCCCAATGGCCTGCGAGCTTTCGGATACGGACGCGGTCAGGGACATGCTCAGGCGCATCGACGCGCTCGGCATGCGGGTCGATATCGTCCTGAACAACGCGGGCGTGCAGGTCGCGTACCGCACGGACTTCCTTTCGACGCCCGCGGCGGATTACGAGCAGAGCTTTCGGATCAACACGATCGCGCCGATGCTGATTACGTATCATTTTCTCGAAAAGATGGCGAAAACCGGCTTCGGACGCATCGTGAACACGACGAGCGGGATCCGCCGCGAGCCGCAGCAGGCGGGCTATTCCGCGAGCAAGGCGGCGCTCGACAAGGTCACGATGGACCTCGCTTCCGTGTATGACGGAACGGACGTGATCCTGAGTCTCACCGATCCCGGCTGGTGCCGCACGGACCTCGGCGGTCCGCACGCGCCGAACGCGCCGGAAAGCGCGCTGCCCGGCGTGGTCGCAGGCGTGTTTGTCGACGACAAACGCTCCGGCCGCTGCTTTGTCGCGCCCGATTTCCACGGCATGACCATAGAGGAGGCGGTCGAACACGCAAAAACGGTTCCCGCCTATCTCGGCTCGCTTGACTGATAACGGAGGAACAGATGATCGTTTTACGCGATATGAAGCCGTCCGATATTGAGGACTACGTGCGGTGGTTTACCGCGGAGACCGAATGGATGGACTGGGACGCGCCGTGGGAGAACGAGGAAACGACGCCGGAAGCGGAGCGCGAAAGCTGGACGGAATACTTCGGGCAGGTGAGAGACCTTCCCGAGGACGCGCCGCGTTGGAAATTCGAGATCGAGCTGGACGGCAGACACGTCGGCTGGGTCAGCCGCTACTTTGATCTCGATTACGTCGAAAACCCGGAAAAGATCCCCGCCGTCGGCATCGACGTCCCGGAGCGCGACGCGCGCGGCTGCGGCGTCGGCACGGAGGCGCTGCGGCAGTTTATCGACTATCTCAAACACTGCGGATACCGCCGCGTATACACGCAGACATGGTCGGGCAACGTCCGCATGCTGCGCGTTGCGGAGAAGCTCGGCTTCGTACCGTACGCCTGCGTGAAAGACCTTCGCACGGTCCGCGGGCAGAAGTACGACGCGCTGACGCTGAAGCTGGAACTTGATACGGAGGAACAAACATGACAGGATACATTGCGGAAATGCGGAAGCTCGTCGGACACCGGACGCTGATGCAATGCGCGGCAAGTGTCGCATGCATCGACGAACAAGGGCGGATTTTGCTCGGAAAGCGCGCGGACAATCACCTGTGGGGGTATTCCGGCGGGGCGGCGGAGATCGACGAACGCGCTGAGGACTGCGCAAAGCGGGAGCTGTTCGAGGAGATGGGATTGCATGCGGACGAGCTCACGTTCTTCTGCGTGAACTCCGGACCGGAGGCGCACTATGTCTATCCGAACGGCGATGAGGTCTCCAATTTCGAGATCGTGTATCTTTGCCGAAAATGGCACGGAGAACCAAAGTCGTGCGACGGGGAGATGGAGGACCTTCGGTTCTTCTCCCGCGACGAGATCGACCTTGAAACGATCATGCCGCCGACCCGGCGCGTCATGTCGGCGCTGATAGAGCGGATACTTGAGTAAAAGTGCGCGCCAAAAGCCTTCTCCTCCGAGGAGAAGGTGGCGTCAGCCGGATGAGGTGGAAAGGACAGCGAACGCAGCGCGTTCGTCCGATCCCGCAAACGTACAGTATGATACGGAGGAACAACCATGATCATCCCGGTCGATCAAACGAATCTCATGGAAGCAGCGGCGGTGCACGCCGCGGCGTGGCGGGACTCGCATCGCGCGTTCTGCACGCCGGAATTTACGGAAAGCCATACGACGGAGCGGCAGGCGGCGTATTTACAGCGCAAGCTGGACGCAAAAAGCCGGATCTTTCTGCTCGTTGACGACGGACCGAAGGGCGTCGTTTCCGTGAACGGAAATCTCATCGAGGATCTGTATGTGCTGCCGGAGGAACAGGGGAAGGGGTACGGCACGAAGCTTCTGCGGTTTGCCGCGGCGGTCTCGAGCGGTACGCCCTCACTGTGGATCCTCGAAAACAACGCAGGCGCAAGGCGGCTCTATACGCGGCTCGGCTTTTTCGAGACGGGGAACCGCAAGATCACCCCGGGCGGGCTCGACGAGATCGAGTTTGCGTTGAAGCCCGAGCGCATGGAGACGGAACGGCTGATCCTCGACCGGATCAAAGAGACCGATAAAGAGGATTATTTCAACAACATCTCGCACGACAAAAAGGTGCTCGAGACCTTCGTCTGCCGCTATGCGGAATCGCTCGATACCTTTGATTTTTCGACGTATCTCGGGCGGGACGATCTCTTTGCGATCCGCCTCAGATCGACCGGGCGGCTCATCGGGATCATTCTGTATTTCGACGAGACCGACGGCGCGTGCGAGATCGGCTACGGGATCGGCTCGGCGCATTGGAACAAAGGCTATGTGACCGAAGCGGTCAAACGCTTTCTTGCCTATCTCTTTGACGAAAAGGGCATGCACACCGTCATGGCGTCGTATTTTACCGGCAACGACGCGTCGCGCCGCGTGATGGAAAAGTGCGGCATGAAATACCTGCGCTTTTCCGCGCGGGAGTTTGAATATCTCGGCGAGATGCGCGATCTCACCTATTACGCGATCATAAAAAATCCGGCGCCGAACGCTTGCGCACCGGACAAAAACGCTTTATAATAGTCTGCGATTTTACTGTACACGAAAGAAAGGAAACCCAATGAAAACAAGAATTGCTCTGATCCTTGCGATTATGATGCTCGTTCTCTGCGCTGCAGGCTGCAAAGCGAAAACGGCGCCTGCCGCCGAAGCGACGCCCGCGCCGACGGAAGCTCCCGCAACCGAAGCGCCGACCGAAGTCCCCGCAACCGAAACACCGACCGAAGCGCCGACCGAAGAACACCCGGACACGGAGTTGCCGGAAATACCCGCCGAGGATCCGCTGCCGGACGGCGAGGTCGAGGAGGAAGTCTTTGCGTCGTGGAACGACGTCGCGCCTGCGCTGGATCTGCTGATCGAATACGTCGAAACGGTCACGGACGAAAGCTCGCCCGACTTCATCCCGGTTGAAAACCGCATTGCGGTCTTTGACATGGACGGCACGATCTATGGGGAGCTGTTCCCGACCTATCTCGAATACTATATGCTGGCTTGGCGCATACTCGCCGATCCGACCTTTACGGCGGACGAGGAGCTCAAAGCGGTCGCGGAGGAGATCCGCGCGGGCGGTCCGACCCACACCTATGCGAGTGACATGGCGCTTCGCCACGCAAACGCCGCGGCAAAGGCTTATGCGGGCATGACCGTGACCGAGTTTCAGAACTATGTGACGCAGTTTCTGGTGCGCGACGCGGACGGCTTCGAGGGCATGACCTACGGACAGGCGTTCTATCGCCCGATCGTCGAGGTGATCGATTACCTCGAGGAGAACAGCTTCACCGTTTACGTCGTCAGCGGCAGCGACCGCTATATCTGCCGTGAGCTGTTCGAGGGCATGGTCGACGTGCCGTCGGATCATTTCATCGGCATGGACGTCGCGCTCGAGGCAAGCGGACAGGGCGACAAGGACAGTCTTGACTATACGTTCCAGCCCGAGGACGAGCTGGTCCGTACCGACCGGCTGCAGGTGAAAAATCTCAAGACGAATAAGGTCACGGCGATCGTGCGCGAGATCGGCAAACAGCCGGTGCTTTCATTCGGAAACAGCAGCGGCGATTCCGCCATGCATCTCTACACGATCAGCAACAATCCCTATAAGAGCCTTGCGTTCATGCTGATCGCGGACGACGACGTACGCGATTACGGACATCCGGAGAAGGGGGAGGAGCTTCGCGCAAAATGGGAGGCGCTCGGCTTCAACGTGATCTCCATGCGCGACGATTTCAAAACCATCTACGGTGAAAACGTCCGGAAGACCGGCACGTTCCGCTGGACCGAGGAGCTCGGCGGAAACGCAAACTGAAACGATACGGGGAGCATCCTGCGATGCTCCTTTTTGTACGGAGGGATCATGAACGATCAGAAGATCAACGCAAAAGCGATCGACCGCGCGGAAAAGTCCGGGATCGATGAAACGCGCGTCGCGGCGTTCTGGCGGGACGTGCTCAATCAGGACCGGGAAGCGCTGCCGAAATGGTTCACGCCGGACGCCGAGGTGTTCTGGCACTGCACGAACGAGCGCTTTACCGCGGACGAATTCATCCGCGCAAACTGAGAATACCCGGGCGCGTGGGACGGCGAGATCGAACGCATCGAACCGACCGCGCACGGCTTTGTGACTGCGGTGCGGGTGTTCTCCAAAACCTGCGAAACCGTGTGTCATGTCACAAGTTTTTTCACGATGCAGAACGACCGCATCAAACGGCTCGACGAATATTGGGCGGACGACGGTCCCGCGCCGGACTGGCGCAAAAGCATGCGCATCGGCAGACCGATCCGCTGACAGGCATATAAGAAAAGCGCCGCAGACGCGGCGCTTTTTCCTATTTGAGTTGATCGGTACGGCAGAGAATGTAATCGGTCGAAACGTCATAATAATCGGCAAGCCGTACAAGATGCCGAATCGGCAGTTCGCTTGCACCGCGCTCATAACGTGCATACATCGTCTGCGACGTGCCGAGCATTTCGGCGATTTCCGTTTGCGTCTTGTCGTGATCCTCTCTGAGATCCCGTATGCGCTTACGATAGTTCATGTCCATAGGGCCTCCGATGTTTTTTTCAGCATACACCAGTAAATATGTTTACTATTGACATTAGTAAATATATTTACTATAATTAAATAGAACAGTATTCTGTGATTGCTAAATCGTGATTTTGATGAGCAGATAACTGTTACAATAATAAGAGAAAGGGAGCAAAACATGAAAAACTCTTGTAAAATCAGAAAAGCGGGAATTGCATTCTTCTTGATTGTAATTCTTCTTGTCGCGGCTATCGGTATTATGAACTTCGGTTGCTTCAGCAGTTCAGGCAGCTACGGAAAGACATATAACGCGAATGATGCGGATAAAAACCATGACGGAAACATTTCGGGAAAAGAGTTTCAGGACTTGGTCGGGGATTATTTAGACGATCACGGATATTGATTCGCAGAAAAGCAGAGACCAAAGGCGTGGAAACAAAGAATGCAGGACTCGTCCAAATGGAATAAGATGGGGGAAACAGTATGGCTTTGATGAAATGTCCGGATTGCGGCAGAGAGGTATCTGATCGAGCGAAAAGCTGTCCGTTCTGCGGTTGTCCGATCGGTCCCGGTGCAAATGGAACCCTGCGAGTGGTATTTAATACGTTCCTCAAACTGATTGGCAATTGTAGCGTAACGGTTTCGTTTGAAGGTCAAACAGCGCGTTTGACCAGGGGGTACTATAAGGACTTTGTTGTTCCCGCAGATGGGAAAAAGCATATCGCAAAACTATCGTGTCAAAAATACGGTTCTTTGTTCGGAGACGCCGAGTTCACGGTTGAACTCAATTCCGGAGAAAGCAAAAAGGTGTCGATTGTGTATAATGACGGGAATTTTCTGAATAAATGGGAATACCGTGAAGAGATGTTCGTTACACGGTAATGAAACCCTCATCATCAAGGCAGAATCCCAAAGTGCAAAAAGGGGCTGTTCAGAAACTCGTGAACTGCACCCCATTTGTTAGACATGTGATA